>NZ_RAVW01000247.1 GCF_003611585.1 Corallococcus exercitus
TCTTCAATCGCTTGAAGCAGAACCGGCGGGTGGCGACGCGCTATGAGAAGCGCGCCGCCAACTACCTGGCGATGGTCCATATCGCCTCCATCCGCCTCTGGCTCTAATTTGCGGACACGCCCTAGCCCTGCGCGTTCTTCCGGCGGCGCGCGGCCAGCGCCGCGAACACGGCGATGAGCACCGCCGGCGCGCCGCTGGCGGCCGCGGAGCAGCCGCCGCCCTCGTCATCGCCCTCATCGTGGCTGGGGTCGGTGCCGCCGGTGACGACGACGTCCAGCGTGGCGTTGGCGTGCGAGTCGCCCGTGGACTCGGCGTTGCCGTTCACGGAGTTGCCCGCAGCGTAGACCTTGTAGGTGCCGTTGGTGGCCGGGGCCACCAGCGAGAAGTCGAAGCGCGCCGAGCCGTTGGTGAAGGCCTTGGGCAGCGAGTGCGTCAGCTCCCCGTTCAGCACCTTCGTGCCCGAGCCCGCGGTCAGCGTCGCGCCGTCCGTGGCCACGTTCATGCCCGCCTTCACGCCGGGGCCGCCGGTGATGACCAGCGAGTACTGGCCCGTCTGGCCCGCCGTCAGCGCCGTGGGACCTTCCAGCGTCACGGTGGGGGTGCTCGACCCGCCGCCGTGGCAGCCGGACGCCGTGCAGGACACGCCGTTCTGCTTGCCGCTGCGCCCGCTGATGCCGGTGGAGTTGGCGAACGCGGAGCCCGCGACGAGGCACACCGCGACCGCGCCCACGGACGAAAGAATGGACCGCATGGAACGAACCTCCTGGGGGGAAATCAGGAAAGACGAGGAGGCTCCCTTGTAGCGCAGCGCGGCGAGGAGTGCAGCAGGCGACACTCCCCTGTGACGCGGGGGCTGGGCGTACCGCGCCCTACAGCCAGGTGAAGGCGTCGTGGAACGCCTTGTGGCCGCCGTGCTCCAGCACCTCGCCGTGGCAGACGACGACGCGCTCCACGTCCCACCTCAGCGCACGCTGGATGGAGGCGCGCGCGGCCTCCCGGTCCTTCGTGAGCAGGCGTTCGAGGACCGTGGGCGCCAGCCGTCCCCAGGCGCGGTTGGCCTTGAGGTACAGCCGCAGGGCCCAGGAGTCCGCGCGCTGGAAGTGGAAGGCCAGGTCGGTGATGAGCAGCGTGCGGCTGGGCCGGTGGAAGAAGAGGAACTCGTTCACCCGGGGCATGCCGCGCACGTGCATCTGGTCCAGCACGGGGGCCCAGGCGGGGTCGGGCGTGTCGTCCAGCTCCTGGTCAATCCTGAGCGCCGGCTGCTTCGCGCGCAGCCCCGCGGGCGCCACCACCCGGGCGTCGGGGAAGGCCGCGGCCCAGTCCGGCAGGTTCAGGTGGTGGAAGAGGTTGGGGGCCACGAGGAAGCGCACCTTCCCCAGGGCCTCCACGGCGGCCCGCCGCCCTGGCGTGAAGGCGACGGGCGAGTGCACCCACAGCCCGCCGTCCGGCAGGCGGAGGACCGTCATGCGCCCGCCCAGGTCCAGGCCTCCCACGGAGAAGGCGGCGTCGAATACGTGGACGTCGTCGGCGAGCTTCCGGGGCGCGGTGTCAGGGGGCGTAGGCATGGCGGGTCCTCCTCCAAGCACGGACGACGTTCGGGGGACGAGTCCGGCCTCGGTCCGGCGTTGATTTCCGGAACATCCCAGCGTAGGCAACCCCCCACTTTCCATCCCCAAGCAAGGTGCCCAGCACATGGCCGAGAAGCTCACGCCCCGCGAGAAGGGCTTTTCCGAGTGGTACGTCGACCTGGTCCAGAAGGCGAAGCTCGCCGACTACTCGGACGTCAAGGGCTGCATGGTCATCCGCCCCAACGGCTACGCGCTGTGGGAGAACATCCAGCGGGTGATGGACAAGATGTTCAAGGACACGGGCGTGAAGAACGCCTACTTCCCGCTGCTCATCCCGGAGTCCTTCCTCAAGAAGGAAGCCGAGCACGTGGAGGGCTTCAACCCGCAGCTGGCGGTCGTCACGCACGCGGGTGGCCAGAAGCTGGAGGAGCCGTACGTCATCCGGCCCACGTCCGAGACCATCATCAACCGCAGCTTCTCCAAGTGGATCCAGAGCTACCGGGACCTGCCCCTCTTGGTGAACCAGTGGGCCAACGTGATGCGCTGGGAGATGCGCACGCGCCTGTTCCTGCGCACCACGGAGTTCCTCTGGCAGGAGGGCCACACCTGCCATGAGACGGAGGCGGACGCGGAGGAGCGCACGCTGCAGATGCTGGAGGTCTACCGCACGTTCGCGGAGGACTACATGGCCATGCCCGTGCTGCCGGGGCGCAAGTCGGAGTCGGAGAAGTTCGCCGGCGCGCTGCGCACGTACAGCATCGAGGCGATGATGCAGGACAAGAAGGCGCTCCAGGCGGGCACCAGCCACAACCTGGGCCAGAACTTCGCCAAGGCCTTCGACACCACGTTCCAGGGCCGCGACGGCAAGGTGCACCACGTGTGGCAGACGTCGTGGGGCTCCTCCACGCGCCTCATTGGCGGGCTCATCCTCACGCACTCGGATGACGCGGGCCTCGTGGTGCCGCCGCGCATCGCCGCCACGCACGTGGTCATCATCCCCATCGCGGGCAAGGCGACGGACGCGGAGAAGACGCAGGTGATGGAGAAGTCGCACGCGCTGGCCGCGGACCTGCGCAAGGCGGGCCTGGGCGTGGTGGTGGACGACGACGAAACGAAGGGCCCGGGCTTCAAGTACAACGAGCACGAGCTCATCGGCACGTGTCTGCGCATCGAGCTGGGGCCCAAGGACCTGGCCAAGGGCTCGTGCGTGATGGTGCGCCGCGACCTGCGCCAGAAGGAGTTCGTGTCGCTGGACGAGGCCGTCGCCAAGGCCCAGGCCATGCTGGACCAGATGCAGAAGGACCTGTTCCAGAAGGCCAAGGCCTTCCGCGACGCGAACACCTTCGAGGTCAACTCCTACGAGGAGCTGAAGGCGAAGGCGGAGGACGGCTTCCTCCTGGCGCACTGGGACGGCGACCCGAAGACGGAGGCGCGCATCAAGGAGGAGACGGGCCTCACCACCCGCTGCCGCCCGTTCAGCCTCAAGCAGGAGCCGGGCAAGTGCGTGATGACCGGCAACCCGTCGCCGGGCCGCATCGTGTTCTCCAAGGCGTACTGAGACGGAGCTTCGCGTCCGTGTCATCCTCGGGGCTGGGAGGCGACTCCCGGCCCCGCTGTCTTTTTCAGCTCGCCCGCGAGCGGGTCTCGCTTCCGGGGCAGGAAGGTGGCCACGGGCTCCGGCTTGCCCGCGACGGGCAGCGGGGCGGCGGCCTCGAAGTCGAAGCGGTCCTGGCAGCGCTCGCGCGTGGCGTGGGAGACGAGCATCGGGGCGCCGACCTTCTTCGTCAGGCCCTCGATGCGGCTGGCCAGGTTCACCGCGTCGCCGATGACGGTGTACTCGCGGCGCTGCTCGCTGCCGACGGCGCCCACCACCACGCGGCCGGTGTGGATGCCCACGCCGATGTCGAGCGTGAATTCTCCCCGGGCGGTGCGCTCCCGGTTGAGCACCTCCAGCGCCTCCAGCATGGCCAGCCCGCATGCCACGGCGGCCTCCGGGTGGTCGGGCTGCTCCAGCGGCGCGCCGAAGTACGCGAGGATGCCGTCGCCGATGAACTTGTCCAGGGTGCCGCCGTGGCGGAACACCACCTCCACCATGCGCGACAGGTACTCGTTGAGCAGCGTCACCACCTGGGGGCTCTCCATCCGGTCCGACAGCGTGGTGAAGCCGCGGATGTCGGAGAACAGCAGCGTCACCTCGCGGTGCTCGCCGGCCTCGCCGTCGGTGCCGCGCTCGGAGATGCGCCGCGCGACCTCCGGGGAGAAGAAGCGCCCCAGCCGCTCGCGCTGCATCTCCTCGCGCACCACGTCCGTCACCAGCCCCATCACCGTGCGGCTGATGAAGAAGGCCACGGACGACGCGAGCACCATCACCAGCACCATGCCGGGCAGGAACTGGGAGGGCTCCAGGCCCGCGCTCAGGGTGAGCAGGGCCACCGCGACGATGCCCAGCCCCGTGGCCCCCGCGACGATGAGCCGCGACAGCGTCACCATGGACACGATGACCACCAGCACCAGGTACACGCCCATGGTGAGCAGCGCGGTGGGCACGCCGTTGGCGGTGGCCGGGATGGCCTGCGCCTGGAGGAAGTAGATGAGCGGCATGTCCAGCAGCGCCACGCCCAGCGCGGGCCGCCGCAGCAGGTCCGGCACCCGGCGCGCCGTGGCCCACAACACCGCCCCGAGCGCGATGTATGCCGCCAGCACGCCGCGCGACACGCTCCAGTTGTCCGCCATGGCCAGCAACAGCCACGCCGTGGTGGCGGCGACGCGCGTCATGTTGAGCCAGGAGCCGACGTCGGCCCGCCACTCCTCCAGACGGCGTTGCAGGGTGGCTTCGACGCGAGCGCGTGAGAACAGGAACCGCATGTATCAACGGAGGCTACCCCACGCATGGGGGCCCTCTCCAGGCGGGGGCCCGCTGCGTTAGGGTCCCGCGCATGGCGAGCATCGGGCACGTGGCCGTGGGCATGGCGCTGGGGCGGTACGAGACGGGGGCGGCAGCCCCCTGGCGCCGGCGGCTGGCGGTGATGGCGTTCCTGTCGCTGATGGCCCTGCTGCCGGACGCGGACGTGGTGGCGTTCGCGCTGCGCATCCCCTACGCGGCGACGTGGGGGCACCGCGGTGCGTCGCACTCGTTCGTCTTCGCGGCGGCGGTGGCGCTCGCGGTGGCGGCGCTGGCCCGGTGGAAGGGGGAGTCCGCCACGCGCTGGGGCCTCCTGACGCTCGGGGCGGTGGCCAGCCACGGCATCCTGGACACGATCACGGACGGCGGGCTGGGCGCGGCCCTCTTCTGGCCCTTCTCCAACGCGCGCGTCTTCGCCCCGGTGCGGCCGCTGCCGGTGGCGCCCATCGGCGCGGGCATGCTGTCCGCGCGAGGGCTGTACGTGAGCGGCGTGGAGTTCCTCGTGTTCCTGCCTGCCTGGCTCTATGCCCTGTGGCCCCGGAAGGCGCGCGCCGCCCGGAGCGTCCAGGTTCCCTGAGGTGGGTCCTCAAGGAGGAGCATCGCGATGCGCCTGTTCACCGCCGTGACGCTGGGAGACGCCCTCACCGCCGAGACCGGGCGGGGCATCGAGCGCCTGCGCGCCCTCGCGCCGGACGCGAAGTGGGTGCGGTCGGAGGGCGTGCACCTGACGCTGCTGTTCCTGGGGGACGTGGACGAAGGCCGCCTGCCGGAGTTGCGCGACGCACTGGAGCCGGTGGGGCTGTACCACGCGCCCTTCGTGCTGTCGGTGGCGGGGGGCGGGACGTTCGGTTCGCCCTCGCATCCGCGCGTGCTCTGGGCGGACGTGCGCGGGGACACCGCCGCGCTGAAGGCGCTCCAGGCGGACGTGGCCCGCGCGCTGGAGCCGCTGGGCTTCACGTCCGAGCACGCCGAGTACACCGCCCACCTGACGCTGGCCCGCGCCCGTCCGCCGCGCGGGGACCCGGCCCTGGCCGCCTGCGCGCGCGAGCTGCAGGGCGCGGCGTGGGGCGAGGGGCGCGTGGACCGGCTGGTGCTGTTCGAGAGCACGCGCGGCCACTACGTGCCCCGGCTGGAGGTGCCGCTCGTCGTCAGTGGAGAGGGCGGAGAAAGCGGTGCTCGCGAATGAATCCGGCGCCCTTCCCGCAGCTCCAGGTGTTCCTCGCCGTGGCACGGCTCACCAGCTTCAGCGCCGCGGCGCGCGAGCTGGGCGTCTCCACCTCCGCGGTGAGCCAGGCGGTGCGCCAGTTGGAGGAGCAGCTGCGCGTGGTGCTGTTCACCCGGACGACGCGCAGCGTGGCGCTGACGGACGCGGGCAGGCGGCTCGTGGAGGGCGCGGGCCCGGCCATGAGCCAGGCGCTCACCGCCCTCTCCGAGGTGACCGCCCAGCCGGGAGAGGCGGTGGGCCGGCTGCGGCTCTCCGTGCCCCAGATGGCGGTGCCCTTCATGATCAAGCCGGTGCTGCCCGCCTTCCGCGAGCGCCACCCGCGCGTGGAGGTGGAGGTCGCCATCGAGGAGCGCTTCGTGGACATCGTGGCCGAGGGCTACGACGCGGGCGTGCGGCTGAGCGAGGCCATCGAGCGCGACATGGTGCAGGTGCGGCTCACCGACGCGTTCCGCTTCGTGGTGGTGGGCTCGCCGGCCTACCTGGAGCGCCACGGCACGCCCCAGAAGCCCGAGGACCTGCTGCGCCACGAGTGCATGACCTTCCGCGCCCGGAGCACCGGGAACCTCTACGCCTGGGAGCTGGAGCGCGGGCGCAGGAACTGGCGCGTGCCGGTGCGCGGAGGCGTGGTCAGCAACGACAACGCGCTGAGCACGGCCCTGGCGGAGGCGGGCATGGGGCTCGCGTATGCCTTCGAGCCCGCGGTGAAGGAGCAGCTGCGCGACGGACGGCTCGTGGCGGTGCTGGAGGCCTACGCGCCCACGGTCCCCGGCTTCTTCCTCTACTACCCCAACCGCGCGCAGCGCTCGACGCCGCTGCGCCTCTTCGTGGAAACAGCGAGGCAGCTGTCCCTGAAGTCGCTGTGAGCGCGCCCTTTCAGCAGGCGCGCAGGGACTCCGCCACGGGCACGGCCGCCGGCAGCGTGACGGTGAGCAGCGTGCCCCGGCCCTCGCGGCTCTCCGCGCGCAGCGTGCCGCCCAGCCCGGTGACGATGGTGTGGCTCACGGACAGGCCCAGGCCGGTGCTGTTGGAGCGCGCGGTGGCGAAGGGCTCGAAGATGTGCGCCAGCGCGTCCTGGGACAGGCCCTTGCCGGAGTCCTGCACCTCCACCACCACCTCGCCGTCCTCGCTGGTGTAGGCCGCCACGCGCAGCACGTTGTGCGCGGCGTCCTGGGTGTCCATCTGCTGCAGGGCATTGAGCAGCAGGTTGAGGAAGAGCTGGGTGAGGCGCGCCTCGTCCGCGTCCACCGTGGGCATGTCGTGGAAGTCCCGCTCCAGCCGCGCGCGGTGCTGCAGCTCGCCGCGCAGGAGCTTGAGCGCGTTCTCCAGCACCGGCTGCACGGCCACGCGGGCGCGGTGCTCCGGCGGCTTGCGCGACAGCGTGCGCAGGTCCTGCACGATGTGCTTGAGCCGGGTGGCGCCCTCCACCGTCTCCCCCAGGGCCTCCAGGATGCCGTCCAGGTCCCCGCGCGGCACCGGCTCGCCTTCGAGCAGCGGCTGCTTCAGCCGGTCCATCTCCTCGCGGATGTACGAGAGGTTCGCCAGCACGAAGGCCAGCGGGTTGTTCATCTCATGGCCCACCGCCGCCGCGAGCGACCCCAGCGCGGACAGCCGGTCCGCCTGGAACAGCCGCGCCTCCATCTGCTTGCGCAGCGTCACGTCGCGCGCGAACACGCGCAGGCCCGGCGGGTCCCACAGCTGCGCGACGGTGAGCTCCCAGTAGCGGCCATCCAGGTGCACCGTGGGCGCGGGCTCTCCCGGGGGCGAGCCCCGCCACGCCCAGGTGAGCGCCGCGTGCACCAGCGGGTGCTCGGCGCCCTTCTCCACCAGGTCCTGGAACGCCGCGTGGGTGGCGGGGTTCGCGTACCGCAGCTCCCCGTCCATGCCCAGCTCCAGCAGCGGCTCCGGGTGCAGAAGCGGGAACGACGCCAGCCGGTACAGGGGGTCTTCCAGCGCGCGCAGGCCGCTCACGTCGCGCACCAGCAGGCCCAGCCGCACGCCGGTGTCCTCCGGCGAGGGCTCGCAGGGCGTGATCTCCGCCGCGTAGACGCGCTCGTCGCCGTTCACGTTGAGCCGGTACTCCAGCCGTCCGTCGGAGCCGCCCCGGAGGACGGCCTGGAGCAGGGACATGAGCGGCTTGCTCGCCGCGGTGCCCAGGGTCTCCTCGAGCTTGCGCCCCTCCGCGCCGCGCACATCCAGGCCGAAGGCCCGGCCGGACGGGGACCACAGCCGCAGGCAGCGCCCTTCCGCGTCCAGCTCGCCCGCCAGGTACTCCGCGCCTGACGAGGGGCGCGGGCTGGACACGGGCGCGCCCAGGCCGGGCGAGCGCACGAAGCCCTCCACCCGGAAGGGGCCCATGAGCATCTCCAGGCCCGCGCCGTCGGTGTTCATCCGCGTGAGGACGGAGATGAGCGCCTGCGCGTCCGCCTCCGGCAGCCGCTTGGTGAGGATGAGGCCGTCGGCGAGCGTGGAGATGGTGAAGAGGAACGGCATGAGCCGCGGTGCTTCCGCGCCCAGGTACGACGTCAGCGTGGCGCGCATCGCGTGCGCGTCCGAGTGGTTGCTGAAGAGCGCGCACACGTCGGACTCGCCCCGCAGCACCGCCTCCAGCGCCTTGCGGTAGGTGCCCAGGAAGCGCTGCTCGGAGAAGAGCGTGTCGGGGCGCAGGCCCAGCGACTCCAGGTGGCGCACGGGCAGCAGGTGCCCGCCGGTGGAGCGCGGCGCCACCCACGCCACGCGCTTGCCCGCCAGCGTCTCCAGCGTCAGCGGCTCGTCCGAGCGGCAGATGAACGCGGAGTGGTAATGCCAGCTGCCCGAGCGCACCGCGCGCAGCACCGCGCGCGCCTGCGGCTCGAAGGCGTTGCACTGCTCGGCGGTGCCCCAGGCCATCTCCACGCGGCCGGACGCGAGCTCCGCCTCCAGGAACTCGTAGGTGGGCGCCATGGACATCACCACCGGGCGGCCCATCCGCTCCGACAGCGCCCGCGCGAACAACTCCACGCGCACGTGCTCTCGTATCTCGCCCAGGGACGGATAGAGGAGGCAACGGATGGGCGAGTTCGATGCGGTCACGACGAATTCCTCCGATGAACCCCCCTCTCCCGCGAGCCGGGACATCCGGATCAAGGGTGCTCTCTACCTACTCTAAAATTTCCGACAATGCCACACTATTCCTGAATCACTGCAATAAGTAGGTTCCCCAGGTTTACCACGTTCAGACCCAGGGTCGGGAGGGACCAGGGCGCACGCTGTGTGAAAAGTGGCTCGGAGCGCGCTGGCACCGGGGCTGCACTGGGGGTGGGTGGACGGTTGCAACCCCCGGAAGGGACGTGCGGATGAGCGGAATCGAGAGGACGGTGTGGCCGCTGGCCCTCGTGCTGGTGGGGGTGACGTGGTTGGTGGCCCGCGGTTCGGAGGCGGCGCCGCGCGGAGCGGAGGCCGTGGCGGCGAAGGTGCGGACGGGGGACGTGGTGTTCCAGACGTCGGGCTCACGCCAGTCGAAGCCCATCCAGGTGGCCACGCACAGCCCGCTGTCGCACGTGGGGCTGGTGGAGGTGACGCCGGAGGGGGTGTTCGTGGTGGAGGCCGTGCAGCCGGTGAAGCGCACGCCCTTCGCGCGGTGGAAGGCGCGCGGCGTGAAGGGGCGGCTCCTGGTGATGCGGCCGCAAGGGGTGGACGACGCGGCGAAGGCGCGGGCGGTGGCGGAGGCGAAGCGGCACCTGGGCAAGCCGTACGACGCGCTCTTCGGGTGGGGGGACGAGGCGATGTACTGCTCGGAGCTGGTGCGCAAGGCGTACGCGGCGGGGGCCGGCGTGGAGTACGGCAGGATGGAGCGACTGGGCGACCTGGACGTGGCGGGACTGAAGCGCGAAATCGCCGAGCGCTACCAGGGTCCGGTGCCGGTGGACCTGGAGCTGGTGACGCCGGCGAGCCTGGCGGCGGATGCCCGGCTGGCGGTGGTGTATTCGGATTTCGAGCAGGCACGTTGAGGCCGCGTCATCCCCTGAGGATTCAAGAGGAGGCCAGGGACTCACACGTGGGGGGAAGGGCCGGTAGGATGGGCGCCCATGAAACGCCTTCTTCTGCTGCTGCCGCTGTGGGCCCTCGCGGGCTGTAAGGATCCCCAGGACGGGGTGAAGGTCACGGTCACCTACGCCCAGTTCGTCCCGGGCTGCGTGCGCGTCACGGCCGTGGACGACGCCAGCGGGGACACGCTCGCGACGGACGTCGCGGTCCGGGAGAAGAAGCCCGGCCCCAACGGGCAGATCGTGGTGGGCCTGCTGCTGCCGGAGAAGTGGGGCCCGGACATCACGGTGGTCGCGGACGGCTACGAAGCGGTCCCCAAGGATGGGGCGTGCTCAGGCAAGGCCGTGACGAACCAGAAGCAGGGCATCAAGGTCCCGAAGGGCAGCACGAAGGACGGCAAGACCGCGGAGCTGACCCTGAAGGCGGAAGCCGCGGACCTGGACGGGGATGGCTACGTCAGCGACAAGCTTGGCGGCTCGGACTGCGATGACAATGCAGGCGTCGGAGCGTCCATCAATCCGGGCGCCACGGAGCTGTGCAACGACCGGGACGACAACTGCGACGGACAAAGGGATGAAGGGCTGGGGCTTGGCGAGGCATGTACCGGCACCAACGCCTGCGCAGGCACCAAGGCGTGTGGCGTAAACGGCACCGTCATCTGCAACAGCCCCGATCCCGAGCCAGCCTTGGTGGACAAAGACGAGGACAAGTACGCGGCGCTGGGCCAGGCCCCGGTCCCCACGTGCAAGGTCGACGGCAAGCTGCCCTCGAACCGTCTGCCGCTCTCGGCCCCGGCTACCGATTGCGATGACAACAATGCCAATGTCCATCCCGGCGTCACCGACCTTTGCAATGGCGCTGACGACAACTGTTCCGGCAGTGCCGACGAGGATTTCCACATTGGAGATGCCTGCGCGGACAGCGCCAGTCTGTGTGCTGGCACCACCCAATGCGCCACCCCCACGACGACGCGCTGCCAGGTGACGGCTCCGATTCCGACCTGGTACCCGGACAACGACCTGGACACCTACGGCACCGCTACCGGAGCCGTTTCCTCCTGCCCCAAGCCCAACGCGGGCGCGGCGGACTTCGCGGACAAGGCAGGGGACTGCGATGACGGAAATCCGTTCATCCATCCCAACGCCACGGAGCTGTGCGACGAGCAGGACAACGACTGCAACCCGGCGACGGTGGAGTCCTGTGCCACCACACCGACGTGGGCTGTGCAGACTGTCCCTGATGACACAGCAAATTGGCTCGATGTGTCGCAGTACAACGATGGCGGCGTCTGGATTGTCGGCAACAATTCGGCCCGCGCGGTCAAGAAACCGGGGGCGACTTCCTTCACGTCAATCCCGGGCAACTGCACCACGGGCTCGAGTGTGAAGGACCTCTATAGCGTGTGGGCCAACCCCCTCACTGGTACCGCGTACATCGGAAGGAATGAGGGCGTGGTCATCATCCAGAAGCCCTCGGACACCACCTGCACGCCCAGGGTCGACCTCTCCAACGGCAATGCGAACGTCAATGGCCTTATCGGGTTCGAAAAGGACGGCGGCGTCCAGATTTTTGGAGCGGCCTCCATGCCAGGGAACCCCACCCATGGCGGACGTTTCGAGTGGGACGGAGGAACAGACAATGTCTCCGTCGCCCAGGTCAACAACACGCCGTTCACCAACGTCCATGGCCAGTCGCCGAACCTGCTCTTCACGGTGGGACAGAACGCTAGCGGGCGCGCGGCCATCTTCCGCCGAGGCCCCAGCTCGACCACGTGGTCGTCTGAAACTGTTCCGGATGCCCCGGCGTTGAACGACATCCATGTCGTCAACGAGAAACTCGCCTTCGCCGTGGGCGACGACAGGACGCTGCTGAAGTGGGATGGAAACTCCTGGACGAAAGTCGAGGGGCTGCCCGTCACGGATCCCCCCACTGCCGAGAAGTACACGGGCGTGCTCGCCTTCGGCGCCAACTCCATCTACGTCATCACGGAGAGCGGCAGCATCTATCGCTACAACGGAACGGGATGGGCACAGGCGGCCAAGCTCTCCAGCCTGTATGGGATTGATGGCACCAGCCCCGAGGACATCTGGGTGGTCGGAGGCTTCGGCAAGGTGCTCCACTACCCCGCCTGGCCCCAGTAACCCCTGAAGCACAGGGCCGGACTTCCCACTGAGGAAGTCCGGCCCGTGTCACCGTCTCAGCGCTTCACCCGCAGGACCTGGAACCCCTTTCCTCCGGTTCCGAAGCCCATCAGGTTCTCCGCGCGCACCACCAGGTCGCCGTTGGCCAGCACGCCCCAGACCTCCGCTCGGGCCAGGGACGTGGTCCCGGCCCGCTCGTATCTCCGGGCCTCAACCCACGTCACTCCGTCCGTGCTCGTGAACAACCGCGCGTAGACGTCCGACGCGGGCTGGATGTCTCCCACGTCCGCCCTCGCCGTCCCCATGACGAAGCCGCCTCCCGTCAGCGCGTCCAGCGAGTACGCCGGCCCCGGCAACGTCATCAGCGCGTCCACCCTCCCGCTCGCGTACACGCGCAGGAGCTTCGGGTGCTCCGGCTCGTAGAGCGTGGACTGCCCCATCAGCAGCTCCCCTCCCGACAGCACCGTGCCCGTCACCGCGTTGGCCGCGTAGCCGCCCATCACCTTCGTCCAGGTGCGGCCCCCGTCCGTGGAGCGCACCACCGCCGCCTGCGCTTCACTGCTCCCGAACGTGGCCCACAGCACGCTCCGCGCCGGGTCCGCGTGCAGCGCCGTGCCGTGCCGGTGGTCCTGGAACGTGGCCCGCACCGCCCACGTCGCCCCGCCGTCCGTGCTCGCCCACAGCCGCAGCGGCGTGCTCGCCGACGTGAACGTCTGGTACTCCAGGAAGAACACCGTGCCGCCCAGCTCCGCGAAGCTCGCGGGCGACATCGCGCGGTAGTTCCCCAGCGCCGCCACGTCCGCCCACGTCGCCCCGCCGTCCGTGGAGCGCTCCAGGTGGTAGCTGCCGCTGCGGCTCATCTGCGCCAGCAGTGTCCCGTCCTTCAGCACCGCCATCACCCAGAACGACGCTCCGCCCACCCCCTGCCCTCTCGCGCTGAAGGTGCGCCCGCCATCCGTGCTCGCCCACAGCTTCGAGCGGCCGCCGTCCAGCGCCAGCGCGTACACCGTGCCCGCGCCGTCCACCGCCAGCACCTCGTGCGTCGTGTTCGTGAACACCGGCTCCAGCGTCACCGGCCCCTGCACCCCGCCATCCACCGGCGGCGTCCCCGCGTCCACGCCACCATCCGTGCCCGCATCCGGCGTCCCCGCGTCCACGCCGCCATCCGTGCCCGCATCCGGCGTCCCCGCGTCCACGCCGCCATCCGTGCCCGCGTCCGGCGCGCTCCCGCCATCCACGCCGCCATCGCTCCCACCACCGCCGCCATCCGGCGTCCCGCCGTCCTGACCGGAGCCGCCCCCTTCCGGCTGGCGCGGCAGGGCCACGCGCATCACCCGGCCGCTGGAGTTCGCGTCCACCGCGTCCCCGTAGAAGCACGGCACCTCCGTGACGCTGTCCGGCAGCACGTCCAGCGCGTTCAGGTAGCCCTTGAAGCTCGTGCGGGAATCCAGCGTCACCGGGGCGCTGAACACGCCATCGCGCAGCACCCGCACCTGGATTTCGTAATCCGTGGCCGTCTGGAAGTGATTGTAGAAGACATACAGCGCATCCCCGATGCGCGTGACGGCGGGCTGCAGCGCCCAGTCCGGCGTCCCCTCCACCAGGATGCGCGAGCCGAAGGACGTCCCGTCGAAGCGCCGGTAGTACAGCCGCTCCGTCTCGTCCTTGTAGACCAGGTGGATGCCGCCCTTGCCGTCCTCCACCGCGCTCAGCGCCGCGCCGTGGTAGATGCCGTCGGAGAACGCGTCCCGCTGGGGCCCCCACGTGTCCAGGGGATCCGCGGCGTCACGCACCCGCATCCGCGTGGGCTCGAAGCCGTCGTGCATGGCCCAGAAGAAGACGAGCTTCGTCCCCACGCTGAGCAGCCGCCCTCCGCCGCGCTTCCGCGTCCGCCCCAGGTCCGGCTGCCGCTGGAAGCTCACGCCACCGTCCGTGGACACCGCCACCACCGCCGTGGCCCCGCCGTCCGCCTCCAGCCGGAACGCCTGCACCCACAGCCGCCCCTTGGAGTCCCGCGCCAGCAAGGCCCGCGAGTACGCCTGGGTGCTGTCCGCGTTGAACACCCGCACCGCCGGCTCCGGCGCCCAGGTGTCCTGCGCCTCGTCGTAGCGCCACCACTGGAAGTACACGTCGTGCCGCGACGACGCCGCGAGTGAAGGCCCCTCGTACGCGTAGACCATCGCCACGTCCCGCCCCACCGCGACCAGCTCCGCGCGGTCGTGGTGCGACGCATCCGGCTGGATGGCGGCCAGCTTCGTGAAGCTCTGGAACCCGTCCTCGGAGCGGAACAGGTTCAGCCCCTCGCCTTCCGCCCCCTGCTGCTGGATGGCCAGGAGCCACGTGGGCGCATGCCCATTCCCTGTTTCAATCCGCACCGCATGCCGATGCGCCGGCAGCGTCAGGGCATTGCCCCCGCCCGCCGGCAC
>NZ_RAVW01000248.1 GCF_003611585.1 Corallococcus exercitus
GGACGGGCGGTCGCGGCGGCTTCCTCCTTCGGTGAGGCGCAGCCCGGTACGACTCCCAGCAGCAGGAGGGTGTGAAGCAGGACGTGTTTCATGGCGCAGCGCCTTCCGAGGCAGGAGCGCCGGAGGTGCCGGCGCGGAATGAGGGAGCCGGGGGTGTGGCTTCTTCCGTGGCGGACGCATCGAGCGCATCGATGAGAAGCCGGGCCCGCATGCGCGCCAGCGCCTCATCCGCCAGCGCATGGCCCAGGCGGATGCGAGCCTGGGTGAGCGCACGCCGCAGGCGCACCACTTCGAGGACCGTGGTGTCTCCGGCGCGGAAGAGCAGCTCGCCCAGCCTCGCCGCCTCCTCGGCACCGGGAAGCAGCGTGCCGCGCAGCACCTCCACCACCTCGTGTGAGTGCTCCACCTCGTGGAACGCGAGCACCAGCCCTGAAGCCGCCGCGGCGGCGGCCTCCAGGCCCTCACCCTCCAGCCGCGCGGCGTTCGCCAGCAGGGTGCCACGCTCGCGTTCGGCATGGTCGAACACGGGGGGCGTCAGGCCCACGGTGGCCACGCCACCCACCGCGCCGTCGTACTCGCGCAGGGCCGCGACGCCCAGCTGCAACTGGAACCCCTTGGCCGCCTTCGCCTCGTCCGCGCGGGCACGCTCCATCCGGGCCAGCGACATGCGAAAGGTCACCTCCGGCAGGCTCGCGGCGCGCTCCTGCAACGCCGGCCACCGTGACTCCGCGGGCAGCGCCACTTCGGGCAGTGGGCCCGCCGCGGTGACGGGAACGGCCTGCCGTGCCCCCACCTGTCGGGAGAACTCCGTGCGGCGCGCCATGGCCACGCCCTGGACGTCCAGCTCCGTGAGCCGCGCATCGGCCACGTAGGTCGCGGCCTCCGCCACGTCCAGCTTCGTCGCCGCACCCAGTGCCGCCGCGGACTCCACCACCTCGCGGAACGCGTCAGCGAGTCGCACCTCCTCGGCCACTCGTACCTGAGCCTGCTCGGCGGCCCACAGCGACAGCCATGCCTCGGCGACGGTCAGCCGGCGGGCCAACAGCGCGGAGCGAGCCTCTTCCGACAACGCCTGTGTCTCCAACCGCACGGCCTGCTTTCGCGCGGTGCCGAGGCCGGAGAGGTGGAACGGCTGGGCCACGCCGACGCGCAGGTCCAGTCCGCTCCCCGCCGCGGCCGAACGCCGCCAGCCGGGCTCCACCACGAGCTGTGGGTTGGACAGCGAAGAGCCCCGGGACACCTCGGTGCGCTGGGACACCACGGCGCGCGCGGTGGCGGCGGGCAGGGGGGCACGTTCCGCCAGCGCGAGCGCCTCCGCGAAGCTCATCGGAGTCGGTTCGGGCGAGGCGGCGAGCAACAACGCGGTCAGGGCAACCACCATGCGCGGCACCGTAAAGGCCTGGCGCGAGAGCATCCTGAGACGTCCGTGAGAGGAGTCTCAGAGAACGCCGAGCCCTGTACCGAGCACGTAGCCCTGCTTATGGCGTCCCGGCGTCGTCTTTACTGCCCCTTCAGGGTCGGCCGGTGCCCTGACTGGGAAAGGGATTGCCCTCTCGCAGGGGAATGCCGCACGGACAGCCTGCTCTCCAGGGCGGGTACGCGGCTTGCTTGGGTGGCGCGTACGCGTAGGGAGAACACGTGAATCGACGACTGCTGGGGCTGGGCGTGTGTGTGGGGGCGATGGTGCTGTCGGCGTGGGGGTGCGGTGGGACGGATTCGCCCACGATTCCCGTGGGTGACACGGACGACATCGACCCCAGGCCGGGGATTGATGCGGGGACGGACGGAGGCACCGACGCCGGGACGGATGCGGGCACGGATGCCGGCACCGACGCGGGCACGGATGCCGGGACGGATGCGGGCACCGACGCGGGCACGGATGCCGGGACGGACGCGGGCACGGATGCCGGCACCGACGGTGGCACCGACGCGGGCACGGTGGATCCCTGGCCAGCGGATCCGGTGACGAACTACTCGGACCGCTATGGCATTGGCCGGGTGCAGTCGGTGGGCGTGGACCTGGGCAAGAACATCTGGGTGCTGGACGGCGACCGCGTCGGCGTGGTGCGCGCGGACACGCAGAAGCTGGTCTGGATGCCGGGCGCAGCGGGCCAGGCGGGCGAGGGCCAGTCCTCCACTGTCATCTGCGGCGGCGCGGCGGGCCGGGCCTACGTGGGCTACAACGCGCCGGACCTCCAGCAGGACCCGGAGTACCCGGGCATCCACACCAACTTCATCGTCACCGCGAAGCCGTGCGAGGTCCCGGTGAACGAGCAGACCTGCTACCCCTTCAGCTCGCGCCGGCTCCAGTACTACCGGCAGGGTGACGTGGACGCGGTGAAGCTGGACGGCAGCGGCCAGGTCGCCTTCGAGACCCACATCAACCAGTCCCGCCGCGCCAACATCGACGCGAACGGCAAGCCCTTCATCCAGACGGGGCCCACCGTGGTGGACGGCGTCAGCCTGGGCATCCGCAACAGCAACGACCACCACTTCGACGAAGACCGCGCCATGCTCAGCTGCGCGTCCGTGCTGCGCGGCCCGAACAAGGGCGACGTCTTCTTCGGCACCAACCACGGCGTCGTGCGCATCCGCGACCTGACGTACAACGCCCACCGGCACCCGGTGTGGTTCGACGCGAACGGCTCCCAGTACGCGGGCTACACCTACGGCCTGGGCATCGCGCCGGACGGTGACGTGCTCATCGCGAACGAGTGGAACTTCGGCACCGTCACGCCCGACACGAAGATGGAGAACTGGGACGACACCACCACGCCGGGCATCAACCAGCAGAAGGTGAAGTCCTCCTATCTCCAGGACCTCAACTCGCAGTCGGAGTTCGACTACTGGCGCGGCTTCCAGCAGACGACGGACGGGAAGTACTACCTGGGCAGCAAGTCCCTGGGCCTGTGGGAGATGACCATCCTCTCCTCCGGCAACCCGTACCAGAAGGGCACGCGCATCGGGGCGGACGTGGGGGCGCTGGACGCCATCAACGCGCTGGCCTCCACGAATGACGGCTCGCTCTTCATCGGCACCAACGCGGGCGGCCTCTACCGGCTGACCCCCGCCAAGACGCTGGAGAAGGTGACGAACGTGCGCGGCAACAAGGTGCTCCAGCTGGTGTACGACGGCTCCGGCACCTCCGGCATGCTGCTGGTGCTCACCTCCGAGGGCCTGACGGTGCTGCGCGGCCACTAGGAATCCCACCCTGACGCCGGGTCGATGCGCATGTCGCACCCGGCGTCCTGGGAGCCGAGGGGCCCTTGGAAGGGCGCGGAAATGTTCTGGAAGGAGGCCCGGTTCTGCTTCCGCCCTCTTGCTCTTGTGCAAGGGGGCAGGCGGGCCGGGCCCCCGGGCTTCACGATCCTCCGGACCGTTCTCTACAATCGCCCCTCGCCCCGCCGGAGGAATCCGAACGCATGCGCCTGAGACTCGCCCGCCGTCACGCCGCTGGTGCCGCCGCCTCCCTCGCCGAAGCCGAACCGGTGGAGCCGCACGGCCGCAACGAGCTCCAGGCGCGAGGCCCCGACCCCTTCCGGCCGGACCGGCGCCTGCGTTGGCGGGACCACTTCGTGCTCACCGAGCACCTGCTCCAGCTGGACGGCATCCACCCGGAGCATGACGGTCTGCGCATCGCGCAGCTGTCGGACGTGCACGTGGGTCAGGCGACCAGCGACGTGCGCATCCGCCGCGCGGTGGCCGCGGTGAACGAAGCGCGGCCGGACCTGGTGTTCCTCACCGGCGACTACGTCACGCACAGCCCCAAGCCGCTGCCGCGCGTGCGCCAGCTGCTCCAGGGGCTCAACGGTCCCGTCTTCGTGGTGCTGGGCAACCACGACCACTGGGTGGACGCGCCCTACCTGCGCGCCAGCTTCGAGGCCCTGGGCTACACGGTGCTCCAGAACGAGCACCGCGTGGTGCACGTGAAGGGCGCGCCGGTGACGGTGCTGGGCATCGACGACGGGCTCACCGGCATGGAGGACGTGGAGGCCACCTTCCGGGGCGCGCCCTCGTCCGGCACGCGCCTGGTGCTGGCCCACACGCCGCCCACCGCGGAGAAGCTGCCCGCGCACGCGGGGCTGGTGCAGTTCTCCGGGCACACCCACGGCGGGCAGTTCATCGTCCGGGGCCTCACGGAGGCCCTCTTCCGTCGCGCGGGCCAGCCGTACATCCGCGGCCACTACCGGGTGAACGGCAACCACCTGTACGTGAACCAGGGGCTGGGCTTCGGCTTCGGCGGGCCGTACCTGCGCCGGGGCAGCACGCCGGAGGTCGCCTTCTTCACGCTGCGCACGCAGCAGGCCGCCCACGTCGGGGCGACCTGATCCACGAGCAGGACGGCGCGCCCGCCTTCAGCGCAGGGGCGCGCCCAGCTTCATCCCGCCCAGGCCCGCCTCGCGCTTCTTGCGCGACAGGCTGAAAGGGCCGGGCCCGAAGTAGACGATGAGCAGGGCCCCACCCGCCATGGAGAGGTTCTTCATGAAGTGGATGAGGTTGTTCTGTGCCTGCACCGGGTCATCCATCTTCCAGAAGTGATGGACCATGAAGGCGGACGCGACCAGGAACACCGCGAGCATGGCCGCGCCCAGGCGGGCGAACATGCCCAGCAGGACGCACAGGCCGCCCACCACCAGCACGCCGCCGGACACCAGCACCGCCATCCGGGGGTCGGGCACACCCGACGCCTGGGCGTAGGCCGTGAGGGCCTGGAGCTGGAAGAAGTGGTTCAGCCCGCTGGTGATGAAGATGACCGAGAACAACAGCCGTCCCAGCGGTGCGAGCAGCCCCATGAATGACCTCCATGCCTCCGGCGTGTCCCCCCTCAACGCGGACGGGTCGGTGTCATTCTCCAGATAGGCACGGAAGGGCGGGCGGACAGCTGGCCCCCGTTCCCCTGGCTGCTCCCCAACCTGTCGGACAGTCGGACCGTTCCCGGGGTGACGCACCGGCGGCCTGCGACAACACGCCACAGTGCGCCAGGGAGGGGGGACGCTAGGGTGCCCACGCCTTGAGAACCCCCACCCTGGCCCTCCTGAGCGCCGCGCTCCTCCTCCTGCCCGCGTCCAGCGCGTGGGCCTGCGCGAGCTGTGCGTGCGGGGACCCCACCCTCACGTCCATGGGCGGCGAGCAGCCCTTCGAAGGGCGCCTGCGGCTGTCCACGATGCTGCGCGCGTGGGGCCACACGGAAGGGCTGACGGGCGTGGACGCGCAGCGGCTGCGCGAGCTGCGCATGGACGTGGCGGTGGCGTACGCGCCCAGGCCCTGGTTGGTGCTGGCGGTGAACCTGCCGCTCCAGGCCCGCGAGGTCCAGGACGTGAGCCTGGGGATGGAGCGCGGCTGGGGGCTGGGCGACATCGACGTGAGCGCGAAGGCGTTCGTGTGGAAGGACAAGGAGTTCTCGCCGGACCAGCTGATCAGCGTGGTGGGCGGGGTGAAGCTGCCCACCGGCCCCCGGCTGCACGCGAGGGACGGCACGGCGCTGGGCATCGACGCGCAGCCCGGCAGCGGCTCGGTGGACCCCATGGCGGGGCTGGCGTGGCAGGGCTTCCGGGGCAAGTGGTCGTTCCTCGCGAGCGCCCTGGGCTTCCTGCCCTCGCGCGGCCGTGACGACTACCGGCTGGGCGCGTCGTTGCGCACGCAGGTGGCGGCGCAATACCAGCCGTCGCCCACGTGGGCGGTGCGCCTGGGCGTGGACAGCAGAGCGGAAAGGGCACCGGACACGAACGGCACGCCGGAGGAGTCCGGAGGGGGCTTCATCGCGTACGCGTCGCCGGACGTCCTCTTCAGCCCTGGGATGGACGTGGTGGTGCAGGCCGGGGTGCACATCCCCTTCGTCAACCAGCTGCGCCGGGTGTCGTCCACGCCCATCGCGGTGCTCTCGCTGGCGTACGACCTGTGATGATCCGCGCCTCGCGTCTGGGATGGTTGGGATTGCTGTGCGCGCTGAGCGCGTGCGGTGAGCGCGTGGACGGTATGCGCGTGACGCTGGGCCTGGAGCACCGGGCCGCGCACGGCGTGCAGGCGGCGAGCGGCGAGCGCTCCTTCACGCGAGCGGATGGACAGACGCTCACGCTGACGCGCGGCTACGTGGCGCTGGGCAGCGTGGAGTTGAAGCCGTGCGAGGAGGCATTGGGGTGGCGGCTGCTCAAGGCGCTGTCTCCCATTGGGACCGCGCAAGCGCACTCGGTGGGGTCGCCGTTGAAGCTGGGCACGCCGCACGTGAGCGGGCTGGAGCGGCCGGACGGGAACGTGCTGACGCTGGGCACGCTGCGTCCGCCGCCGGGGCGCTACTGCCGGGCGCGGCTCACCTTCGAGCCCGCGGACGCGGACGCGGAAGGGCTGCCGGGCGGGGACGTGGACATGGTGGACCACACGCTGTGGCTGGAGGGGACGCGGGTGCCCGCGGGTGGCGGTG
Source organism: Corallococcus exercitus (assembly GCF_003611585.1). Taxonomy (GTDB): domain Bacteria; phylum Myxococcota; class Myxococcia; order Myxococcales; family Myxococcaceae; genus Corallococcus; species Corallococcus exercitus. The sequence goes on from NZ_RAVW01000248.1 coordinate 6,419, forward strand.
AGCCCCAGCCGTTCAAGCTGGTGTCATCCAACATCGCCACGGTGGACGTGGTGCTGGACGGGCTGACGCTGTCCGAGGACGAGCCGACGGCCGAGCGCACCTTCGCGCTCGCCTGGGACACGTGGCTGGCGACGGTGAACCTGGAGTCCAGGGACGCTGCGGCGTCCGCGCTGGACACGGTGGCCCGCTCCGTGGCGATGTCCTCCGCCACGCCATGACGCCTTCGCAGCCGCCCTCCTCCGAACCGTCGCTCCGAGCCCGCATCAACCTGATGTGGCTGCTGAGGCTGCGCTGGGGCGTGCTGGTGGGGCAGGCGGTGCTGGTGGCGGTGGCCGCATGGGGCCTCAAGCTGGCGTTGCCGGTGCCCGCGCTGGTGGCGTTGCTGGGCGTGGAGGCGGTGACGAACGCGGCGGTGCGAGCGGGGCTCGCGAGGGCCAGGCCGGTGGCGGAGGCAGCCATCTTCGGGCTGATGCTCTGGGACACGCTGGTGCTCACGGGGCTGCTAGCGTTGAGCGGAGGGACGCACAACCCCTTCACGACGCTGTACCTGGTGAACGTGGCGCTGGGCACGGTGCTGCTGCCGCCACGCCGCACGTGGGCGATGCTGGGCTTCACGCTGGTGGCGTTCGGTTCGCTGTTCGTGTTGCAGGACGTGACACTGCCGGGCATGGAAAGGCCGGACCACGCGGAGCTGATGCGATTGCACCTGAGCGGCATGTGGGTGGCATTCGCGGTGGCGGCGGGCTTCATCGTGTATTTCATCCAGCGAGTGACGAGGGCGCTGGCAAGGCGTGAGCAGGAATTGGAGCAGGCCAGGGCAAGGCACGCGAGGCAGGAGAAGGTGGCCTCGCTGGCGACGCTGGCGGCGGGAGCGGCGCATGAGTTGTCCACGCCGCTGTCCACCATCGCGGTGGTGGCGAAGGAGTTGGAGCGAGCGCTGGCGGCATCCCAGACCTCCGACTCCGCGCGCGAGGACTTGAGGCTGATCCGCCAGCAGGTGGACCGCTGCCGTGACGTGCTGGTGCAGATGTCCGCGGACGCGGGCCAGACGACGGGAGAGCCCTTTCAGGCCATCCCGCTGCAAAGGCTGGTGGAGGAGACGCTGGCGGAACTGTCGGGCCGGGAGCGCGTGCGGGTGGAAGTGCCTGAAGCGCTGAAGCAGCACGAAGTCCACGGACCGCCGAGAGCATTGGCCAGGGTGCTGCGAGGCCTGGTGAAGAACGCGCTCCAGGCGACGCCGATGGGCCGGAGCGTGGAGCTGCGAGTGGTGGCCGAAGGCAAGGGAGCAAGGCTGGAGGTCCACGACGAAGGCCAGGGCATGCCGGAAGCGGTGCTGGCCCGCGCGGGAGAGCCGTTCTTCACGACGAAGGCGCCGGGTGAGGGCATGGGCCTGGGGCTGTTCCTCGCGCGTTCGCTGGCGGAGCAACTGGGTGGGTCGCTGGAGCTGCGTTCAAAGGCAGGAGAAGGCACGACGGCGAGGCTGAGCCTGCCGGGCGTGGACGCAAGGGAGGCAGCGGCATGAGCACGGCCTCAGTGGATCACCGCCCCAGCCTGCTGCTGGTGGACGACGACACCACGCTGAGAGAGCGCCTGGCCCGAGCCTTCCGCGAGCGGGGCTGGGACGTAACGACAGCAGGCAACCACGACGAAGCCATGGCAGCGGCAAGGCGCGAATCCCCGGAGTACGCGGTGGTGGACCTGCGAATGCCGGGACAGAGCGGCCTGGAGCTGGTGCGCGACCTGGTGGCGGTGGACGCCTCCACACGGGTCATCGTGCTGACGGGCTACGGAAGCATCTCCACGACGGTGGATGCGATCCGACTGGGAGCCGTGAACTACCTGCCGAAACCAGCGGACGCGGACGACATCCTCGCGGCGTTCGCAAGAGCGGAAGAGGCACCGAACGTAGCGGCGCCGGAAACGCTCCAGGCACCGTCACTCGCGAGAGCAGAGTGGGAACACATCCACCGCGTGCTCGCGGACAGCGCCGGAAACATCTCCGAAGCCGCGCGCAAGCTGGGCATCCATCGAAGGTCGCTCCAGCGGAAGCTCCAGAAGTATCCGCCGTCGCGCTGACACGAAGCCGTCACTTTCGCTGCCGGAGTTCCGAAATCCATTCATCCACGTTCGGGTGGCCGGTCTCCCGCAGGGCCTGGACGACCTCCGCCAGGTTGAAGTGGACACCAACATGCTTGGCTTCCTTCGGGCAGAAGATGCCTGGATGAGATCCCAACCTCTTCGCATTCCCCAAACCAATCGCAATCTTCAACACTGACCGACATCTCGGACAAAGCACCCTACCGCCAGCTCGCACAATCGCTATCGCAGCGTGACAGCCCTCCTGCATAAACAATCTCATCCACGGCCATCGCCCTCAAAAACGAGACATCCGCCCATCCTTCTTCCCGAGTGAAGGCCGACGGCTCCGAGGACGCGGGGGGTCAACCCGAGCATGCAAGAGAGCTGGAGCGGTTCCCTGGACATGACGGCACTCGTTCCATCCCCGCGGCCTCCATCACCACCTGAGCCCCGGAAATCTGGCGCTGGCATTGTTGAGCATGGGCTGTGGGGCTTGAACCCGGCGCCGGATGGGCTCTCATGTGAGGCGCTTCGCATTGCTCACATGGGGGATGGAATGCACTTCCGCTGGCTCGTCGTCGCGTTGCCCCTGCTGTCCATCAGCTGCGCCCACTCGAAGCGGAATCCCGAAGCGGAGCTGCCCAAGTACGAGCACGTCTTCCAGAAGCCCCTGACGGAGGCGATCGCGGCCACGCGCCAGTTGCTGGAAGAGCGGGGCTACACGTTCGAGGACACGGAGGATCCCAACCAGCTCGTCACCGCCTGGGGCGAGCCCGATAGTGCCGGCACTCGCAACACCACCTATACGCGCTACCTGGTGACGGGCATCCAGGTGGCTCCGCGCCAGTCCGTCGTGCGCATCTTCCGCATGACGCAGCAGACGACGGGCAATGACGCCGAGTGGAAGAAGCTGTGGTGGAAGGTCTACCTGGAGCGTGCCGAGCAGATGTCCAACCCCTTCGTGAAGGAGGTGGACTTCGACCAGGACGACGCGGCGACCAGGCGTCTGTCCATGTTGCGCGGCGCACAGCACGGCACCCGCGACCTGGACCTGGAGCAGGCGCTCACGCTGCGGCTCGAGTCCGCCCCCTCCGTGGAGGTCCTCTCCGGCAACGTGGCCGAAGAGAAGCGCCCCACCGCCGTCCGCGCGCCGGAGTTCTACCTGGAGCGCTGGAGCGAAGAAGCCCCCGCGGAAGGCCCCTGCACCATGTCCGTGCGCGGGCTGCCGAAGCTGCTGCACCCAGGCCTCACGCTGCTCATCGGCGAGCAGCTGGGCACCAACGAAGTGCCGGGTGTCGTCGGCCACATCGTGTGCCAGGCAGCCCAGGCGGGGCTCGCGGTCGTGCTGGGCCTGTCGCTGCCGGAGACGGAGCAGGCGCGCGTGGACAGGTACCTGGCCAGCCCTGGCGCTCCGGCCGACCAGGACGCGTTGCTGGAGGGCCGCTTCTGGACGCGGGCCTACCAGGACGGGCGCAGCAGCCGCGCGGTGCTGGACCTCATCGACCGTGCACGCGCCCTGCGCGCCGCGGGCTTGCGAGTGACGGTGGTGGCCTACGACACGGACGTGCTCAACGGCAGCGAACGTGATGCGGCCCAGGCCCGCGTCTGGACGCAGCGCCGCGCCGCGAAGTCTGGCGAGGTCCAGGTGGTGCTCGCGGGCAACACGCATACGCGGTTGGAGAAAGGGACCCAGTGGGACCCAGCCTTCACGCCGATGGCGCACCTGATGAAGGCGGACCGTTCCCTCGTCGTGCTGGAGATGAGCTACGCGCAGGGCACGCGCTGGGGTTGTGACCTGAACCGCGACAGCAAGCTGGTCTGCGGCCTCGTGGGTGCCACGCCTGCTCCGGAGGTGGCCGCCCTCCCCGGCCTGAGCCCGCACATCCAGATCAAGGAGGCATCCCCTACCGAAGGCCTCCAGGGCCTGCTGTACGTGGGGCAGCTCACGCCCTCCATGCCGGCCATCCTCGGACCGCAACTGGCGCCCCCAACCAACCCCGGCGAAGCCCCCCGGGCTCCGGGCCGCGACATGCTTCCGCCTCCCGTGTTCTAGCCGCACGCAACGAAATATTGATTCCTATCAGTTCGCAGGCCCCCTTCTGGATTCCCAGACGCGGAATGGCTTTCATGTGAGGCGCTTCGCATTGCTCACAGGGGGCTGGAATGCACTGCCGTTGGCTTGCCGTAGCGCTTGTCTTGATTTCCGTCAGCTGCGCCCACTCGAAGCGGGGACCGGAAGCGGAGCTGCCCAAGTACGAGCACGTCTTCCAGAAACCCGTCGCGGAGGCGCTCGTGGCCACGCGCCTGCTGTTGGAAGAGCGGGGCTACACCTTCGAGGACACGGAGGATCCGAACCAGCTCGTCACCACCTGGTCCGAACCGGAGCGGGCCAGCACGCTGAACACCACGTACACGCGCTACCTGGTGACAGGCATTGCGCTGAGCCCTCGCCAGTCCGTCGTGCGCATCTTCCGCATGACCCAGCAGACGACGGGCAACGACTCCGAGTGGAAGAAGCTGTGGTGGAAGGTCTACCTGGAGCGCGCCGAGCAGCAGTCCAGTCCCTTCGCGAAGGAGGTGGACTTCAGCATCGACGACGCGGGAACCAAGCGGCTGTCCATGCTGCGCGGCGCGCAGCACGGCACCCGGGACATGGACCTGGAGCAGGCGCTCACGCTGCGGCTGGAGTCCGCGCCCTCCGTGGAGCTCCTCGCCGGCAACGCGGCGGAAGAGAAGCGCCCCGCCGCCGTGCGCGCGCCGGAGTTCTACCTGGAGCGCTGGCAGGAGGAGCTCCCCGCGCAAGGACCGTGCACCACGTCCGTGCGCGGCCTGCCGGAATTACTGCACCCGGGCCTCACGTTGCTCGTCGGCGAGCAGCTGGGCTCCAACGAAGTGCCGGAGGTCGTGGGCCACGTGGTGTGCCAGGCGGCCCAGACAGGGCTCGCGGTGGTGCTGGGCCTGTCGATTCCGGCGACGGAGCAGGCGCGCGTGGACGCATACCTGTCCAGCCCCGGCGCCCCGGCCGACCAGGACGCGCTGCTGGAGGGCCGCTTCTGGACACGCACGTACCAGGATGGCCGCAGCAGCCGCGCCGTCATGGACCTCATCGACCGCATGAGGGCCCTGCGAGCGGCGGGGCTGCGCGTGACGGTGGTGGCCTACGACACGGAGGTGATCAACGGCAGCAAGCGTGACGTGGTCCTGGCCCAGGTCTGGACGAAGCGCCGTGCCGCGAAGCCGGACGAGGTCCAGGTGGTGCTCGCAGGCAACACGCATACGCAGCTGGAGAAGGGCACGCAGTGGGACCCGGCCTTCACGCCCATGGCGCACCTGATGAAGGAGAACCGGTCGCTCGTCGTATTGGAGATGAGCTACGCCCAGGGCACCCGCTGGGGCTGCGACCTGAACCGCGACAGCAAGCTGGTCTGCGGACTCGTGGGCGCGACGCCCGCCCCCGCGGTGGCGGCCCCCGCCGGACTGAGCCCGTACATCCAGATGCGTCAAACCTCCGGCGGCGAAAGCTTCCAGGGCCTGCTGTACGCAGGGCAGCTCACCGCCTCCATGCCGGCCATCCTCGGACCGCAGGCCCAGCCGGCCACCGCCGCCCCCAGCGTGCCGCCCCCCAGGGCGCTTGGCGGCTTCCCGCGCCGCTAGCGGCCGTGGCTCCGGAGGATTGACGACCGTTAACGTCAGGGTTAATCATTCACCCTGACGTTAACGAATCATCCTCCGCCAGGAGCCACCGCATGAAGCCCATCCCCTCGGACTGGCCGCGCATCTCCTCCAGCCTCTTCTACGAGGACGCCCCCGCCGCCATCGACTGGCTGGAGCGCGCCTTCGGCTTCCAGACGCGACTCAAGGTGGAGGGCGCGGACAACACCATCGTGCACTCGGAGCTGGTCTACGGCGACGGCGTCATCATGGTGAACTCCTCCGGGCGCCACGACCACCACCGCAGCCCCCGGCTGCACGGTGGCGCCAACACCCAGACGCTCACGGTCTACGTGGACGACGTGGACGCCCACTGCGCCCAGGCGCGCGCGGCCGGCGCAGTCATCATCATGGAGCCCGAGACCAAGAACTACGGCGACGACTGGGGCACCAACCGCACCTACGGCGCCATGGACACCGAAGGCCACCGCTGGTGGTTCACCCAGCGCGTCTTCACTCCGGCGTAGATTCTCCCGCCATGGCCACCCCGTCCGCGCTCGACCGCACCCTGGCCGCCCTCGCCGACCCCACGCGCCGGGGCGTCGTGGACCGGCTGCGCCAGCGGCCCCACCCCGCCGGGGAGCTGGCCGCCGCGTTCGACATGAGCCCTCCCGCCATGTCCCGCCACCTGCGCGTGCTGCGCCAGACGGGGCTCGTGGAGGAGCGCATCGACACGGACGATGCCCGCGTGCGCGTCTACTCCCTGCGCCCGGAGCCCTTCGCCGCCCTGCGCGGCTGGCTGGACGAGGTGGAGTCCTTCTGGGCGGATCAGCTGGGCGCCTTCAAGGCCCACGCGGAGCGCACCCGGGGCACGAAGCCCTCCGGAGGCCGCAAGTCATGACGGCCGACCGCGCCCGCGTCACCACCTTCGTCGCCGTGTCCCCGCTGGACGCCTTCGAGGTCTTCACCGAGGAGACCGACCTCTGGTGGGGCAAGAGCCCGCGCTACCGCGGCCTCCAGAACCCCAGCGGCGTCCTGCGCTTCGAACCGCTCGGCCCCGGCGGCCGCCTGGTGGAGTCCTTCGAGGAGCAGGTCTTCGAGATTGGCCGCGTGCTCGTCTGGGAGCCCGGCGCGCGGCTCGTCTTCCAATGGCGCGCGAGCAACTTCGCCCCCGGAGAGACCACCGAGGTCGACGTCCGCTTCGAGCCCACCTTCGGCGGCACGCGCGTCGTGCTCGAACACCGGGGCTGGGAGGCCATCCGCATGGACCACCCCGTGCGCCACGGACTGGATGGCCCGGCCACCGTCGCGACCATCGGGCGCTGGTGGGGGGACCTCGTCACGCGCTACCGGCTCCACGCCGCGCGGCCCCGCCCCACTTGAACGAACACCCCTCGCCTACGGACAGGCGCCGCAGTCCGCCGCGCAGCTGTCGGGCGTGTTGCTGCCGCCGCACTTCTCCGTCAGCTGGCACACGCCGTCGCCGCAGCGGTAGACGTCCTGGGGCAGCATGCGCGTGGTGATGGGCCGGTACGTCACGCCGTTGTACGTGCAGCGCGTGTAGTACGTCCGCGTGGCGTCCAGCGTGCAGTAGTACCGGCACGCGCCCACGTGCTTCATCGGCGTGCACGCCGTCGTCTCACTCCAGGACGACAGGCCGCAGGTGCGCACCGTGCTCTCGTCGTAGTCCAGGTACGCGCCGTCGTTCGCCGCGAACGTGCCCTCGCCCGTGAAGAGGTTGCCGAAGAAGCACGCCTCCTTCTCCGCGTAGGTGTTCAGCTCGTCCGTCGAATACGGCATCGCCCCGCCCAGCGCGTCGCGCCCCAGCACGGAGATGTTCACGTGCACGCCGTACTTGTTCGCGTGCGCCGCCAGACACGCGCTCACCACCTGCTGCTCCGCCACCGTCGCCGGCAGGCCCCCCGCCCACCCCGGCGCCT
>NZ_RAVW01000249.1 GCF_003611585.1 Corallococcus exercitus
GGGCGGGCGGGCTAGCGTCCCGCCGGAGGGAGGCGACGCACATGCGCGCATTGCAGCTTCAGCGGCTGACGGGACCGGAGGGCCTGGAAATGGTGGACGTCCCGGAGCCGGAGGCCGGGGACGGGGTGCTCATCGATGTGGTGGCGGCCGGGGTGAGCTTCCCGGATCTGCTGCTCACCCACGGCCAGTACCAGATGAAGCCGGAGGTGCCCTTCGTGCCGGGAGTGGAGGTGGCGGGCGTGGTGCGCACCGCGCCGGCGGGGGCGCGGGTGAAGGCCGGCGACCGGGTGATGGGCTTCTCCTTCACGCTGGGCGGCTTCGCGCAGGCCTGCGTGGTGGCGCCGGAGCTGGCCTTCCCCATTCCGGAAGCGTGGAGCTTCGAGCAGGCGGCGGGCGTGGTGATGAACTACCACACGGCGCACTTCGCGCTGCACCGGCGTGGGCAGGTGCGCGCGGGAGAGACGGTGCTCGTGCACGGCGCGGCGGGCGGCGTGGGCACCGCGGCCGTGCAGGTGGCGAAGGGCGCCGGGGCGCGCGTGCTGGCGGTGGTGGGTGACGAGCGCAAGGCGGAGGTGGCGAAGCGCGCGGGCGCGGACGGCGTACTCCTTCTAAAGGACTTCCAGGCCGGCGTGCGCGAGGCCACGGACGGCCGGGGCGCGGACGTGGTGCTGGACCCCGTGGGCGGCGACGTCTTCGACAAGAGCCTCAAGGTGCTGGCGCCGGAGGGCCGGCTCCTGGTGGTGGGCTTCGCCAGCGGCCAGATTCCGTCCGTGGCCGTGAACCGGCTGCTCCTGCGCAACGTCTCCGTGGTGGGCGTGGCGTGGGGCGCCTTCCTGATGCAGGCGCCGGAGCTGACGGGCGCCATCGCGAAGGACCTGGAGGCGCTCGCGGCGCGCGGCGTCGTCAACCCGGTGGTGGGCCGCGTCTTCCCCTTCGAGGAGGGCGCGCAGGCGCTGCGCGAGCTGGAGTCGCGCCAGGCCGTGGGCAAGGTCGTCCTGAAGGTGAAGGCCGGCTGAAGCGGGAGGGGCGCGTCACTCCCCTGCTTGCGGCAGGGGCGAGGGCGTCCCGGCCTCGCGCTCCAGGACGTCCGCGGCACGGGCATCCCGGGGCAGGCCGAAGCGGGCGCGCGAGCACATGAGGAGCTGGCCCGCGTAGACGCTGTCCGCCAGCGCGTCCGCGTACCGGCCGTGGGCCTCGCACAGCCGGGCCCGCTCATCCACCAGCCGGGCGAGGATGCGCGCCTGCTCCGGGTGGGTGAAGAGGCTGACGACGGAGCGCGCGTCGAAGCGGGTGAGCGTGTCGTACTCCATGCCCAGCGTCGTGGTGCACGCCTCGCGGATCCGCTCCAGGCACGCGTCCCAGGAGGCCCGCGTCCGGGCGATGTCCGGCACCGAGCGGCCAAGCTCGCGCACGGCGTTGAGCAGGAAGGCGTGTCGTAGCGAAGGCATCCGGTCCTCCACTACAGCCCAGCCCGCCTGAATCATCCAGCGCGTCAGGGGGTGCGGCCCCACCCTGACGGATCAGGCTGCACCCACCCGACCCGGCCGCTGCGCGGGCCCGCGGCACACCTCCACGGGAAAAAGACAGACATTGTCACACCGGCGTGGTGATACGCGCCCGCGTCGTTCCAAAGATATATCCAGGCAGGAATGACATACGCCGGGCGCGAACGTCCTCGGGGAGAGACGGGGGCACGGATGACCCGAGCCTGTGTGTCTCAATCAAGACTCGGCGTGTATCACCGCGCGGTTCCTACGTATTGCGCGGGCGCTGCCGGTCTTTAGACTTTTCACGCGCGGCTCCCCCACCGCGCGAGTCACTACATCCAAGGAATGCACCATGGCCCCCCCGTCCACGCTGCGTCTTCCTCCGACCGCGCAAATCGCCTTCGGAGCCACGGTGCAGAAACAGCCGGAGTTGCTGCGCCGGGCGTCCCGGGTGGCACGCCGGCTGCGCGCCGAGTGGAACGTGCAGCCGGGGGACCGCGTGGGGTTGATGGTGGTGCCTGGGCCGGAGGTCATCCCGGCCATCCTGGGCATCTGGATGACGGGGGCGGCCTACGTACCGTTGGATCCGTTCCTTCCCGACGAGCGGCTCCTGCGCATCCTGCGCGACGCGGGCCTGCGCGGCGTTGTCACCCAGCGCATGCACCGCGTCTCCGTGGGGCTTCTTGAAACATGGCTGGGCTCGCCCCTGCCCTTCCTGGAGGCGGACGCGACGGCGGTGGACGAAGCGGAGGATGGGGAGGTCCCGGACGTCATCGACGCGCCGCCGGACCGGCCCGCCTACCTCATCTACACCTCCGGCAGCACCGGCGAGCCCAAGGGCGTGGTGTGCACCTTCCGGGGGCTTTCGAACCTGGTGCACGGCGTGGCGCCGCTCCTGGGCCTGGGGCCGGACACGCGGCACCTCCAGTTCGCCAGCATCAACTTCGACGCGTCGGTGTGGGAGGTGTTCCCCACGCTGTTCGCGGGCGGCGCCGTGGTGCAGGGCACGCGCGAGGACCTGCTGCCCGGCCGGCGCATGGCGGAGTACCTGCGCCAGCAGCGCGTGACACACCTCTGCCTGCCGCCGTCGGTGCTGGGCCAACTGGGCCCGCACGTGGACACGCTGCCGGACGTGGCGTGCGTGGTGATGGCGGGCGAGCGCTGCCCGGCGCCGCTCGCGGAGCGGTGGCATGCGTCCGGCCGCCGCGTCTTCAACGCCTACGGCCCCACGGAGGGGACGGTCTGCGCGACGGCGTACCGGGTGAAGGGCGGCGAGTCCCCCGTGCCCATCGGCCAGGCGCTGCCGGGCGTGCTCCTGCGCGTGGTGGGGCCGGACGGCCAGGACGTCGCGGAGGGCGCGACGGGTGAGGTGTGGATTGGCGGCGAGGGCGTGGCGGAGGGCTACCGCAACCAGCCCGAGCGCACGCGGGAGCGCTTCCCCACGGACGCGGACGGCGCCCGGTGGTACCGCACCGGCGACGAGGCGGCGCGGCGCGCGGACGGGGCGCTCGTGTTCCTGGGCCGGATGGATCAACAGGTGAAGCTGCGCGGCTTCCGCATCGAGTTGGAGGCGATTGAACAGGCGCTGTACGCGTACCCCGGCGTCGCGCAGGCGGCGGTGACGGTCTTCGAGCACACGGACGCGCAGGGCCAGACGACGGGCCTGCTGGTGGCCTACCACAGCGTGCAGGAGGGCCACACGGTGGACCTGGACGCGCTGCGCGCGCACCTGGGCGTCGTGCTGCCGGACTACATGGTGCCGCACCGCTTCGTGGCGCTGCCGCGCCTGCCGCTCATGCCCCACCTGGGCAAGGTGGACCGGCAGGCCCTGCCGCCTCCCGCGGACTGGGTGGGCGCCGCGACGTCCGAGCCTGGCGCCTCCCCCGCCACTTCCATCAAGCGGCTGTGCCGCGCCTTCGAGCGGGGCCTGCGCGCGGCCCCGGGCACCGTCACGCCCACCACGCACTTCTTCCATGCGGGCGGCGACTCGCTGGGCGTGGCGCACGTGCTGGCACAGGTGGAGGAGGACTTCGGCGTGTCGCTGCCGTCGCGCCGCGTGTACTCGCACCCCACGCCCCAGCTGCTGCTGCCCTTCTGCGAGGCCGGCGCGGCTCCGGCTGAAGCGGGCCCCCAGGGCGTGCGCGCCACGCTGCTCACCGACGCGCGGTCCGCGGCCCTGCCCCTGCTCGCGGTGCCCGCGTTGGTGAAGCAGCCGCCGCGCACGCTGCTGCTCACGGGGGCGACGGGGTTCCTGGGCATCCACCTGCTGGCGGCGCTGGCGCCCCGCGTGGAGCGCATCCACTGCCTCGTGCGGGCCCGCGATGACGCGGAGGCCGGCGCGCGGCTTCGCGCCACCGCGCGCAAGTACGGCGTGCACCTGCCCTGGCGCGACGGGCGCATCCAGGCGGTGGCGGGCGACATCACCCGGACGCGGCTGGGCCTGGAGGCGTCCGTGCATGACGCCCTGGCGCTCCAGTGCGACGCGGTGGTGCACTCGGCCGCGAGCATCAGCTACATCCTGCCGTACGCGGACGCGGGGAGGCCCAACGTCGCCGGCACGCAGCAGGTGCTGGCCTTCTGCGCGCACGGCCGCGCGAAGCCGCTGCACCACGTGTCCTCGCTCAGCGTCCACGGCGCGGTGGGCACGCTGCTGGGCCTGGAGGAGGTGGACGAGGACTTCGCGCTGGAGCGCTCGCTGGACCTGATGGCCTATGAGAACGGCTACACGCGGGCCAAGTGGGTCGCGGAGCGCATCGCCGCGGACGCGCGAGAGAGCGGCCTGCCCGTGAGCATCTACCGGCCGGGCTTCATCCAGGGCCACAGCCGCACGGGCATCGGCAACGCGGACGACATGCTGTGCCGGCTGCTGGTGGGCAACGCGCAGCTGGGCATGTCGCCGGACCTGCCGGACAAGTACTGGCTGCCGGTGCCGGTGGACTACGTGGCCAGCGCCACCGCGCACCTGGTGCTCACCCAGGCCCCGGGGGGCACGTACAACCTGACGCCGGAGCGCGAGCAGGAGCCTTCCCACAACGCCCTCTTCGACATGCTGGGCGAGCACGGGCACCCGGTGCGCCGGGTGGCCCCGGCGGTGTGGCTGCGCGAGTTGGGCCGGGTGGGGCCGGACAACGCCCTCTTCCCGCTGGTCGCGTTCCTGCGGGAGAAGGTCTACCACGGCACCCGCACGGTGCTGGAGCTGCACCACCGCACGCCGCGCGTGCGCACCGACCACACCCGCGCCGCGCTGGCGGGCACGGACCTCCAGTGCCCGGACATCGACGCGGCCCTGCTGGGCCGCTACGTGAAGGACCTGTTCGCGCGCCACCGCTGCGCGGCCATCGCCGCTTGAGCGGTGGCCGCGCGGGACGTCAGTGGTGCGGCGGGGCCTTGGGGTACCCGTCAGCGAAGCGGTAGTGGGCCACCACCGGCTGGTGGTCCGAGGACTCCGTGGAGCGGTCCACCTCGAAGAGGACGGGGACCAGCGAGCGCGTCGCGTAGAAGTTGTCGAAGCGCTTGCCCGTGGCGTGCACCACGCCGTGGCTGTCCGGGTGCGAGGTGAGCGTGGCGCAGTCCGCGATGTCCTGCAGGCGCCACCACGCGGGGCTGTGCTTGGGAATCTGGCCGGAGCTCAGCTCCGTGCGGGCGTGATGCGGCGTCGTCAGCGAGTGGTCCGCCAGCCGCACGCGCACCGTCGCCGCGTGGCACACCGTCTCCGGCAGGTCCTGCTCCAGCATGTGCAGCTCGTGGCGCAGGCGTGGATCCGCGATGTTGCCCACGCCGCGGTCCCCCACGGTGACGTTGTGCATGTCGTCGCCGTAGCGGAGCCGGAACTCCTCGATGGTGTCCGTGTCGTTGTCCTGCTTCGGGTGCAGCAGGTGCGCCACCAGCCAGGAGCCGCCGCGCTTGATGGCGGTGTTGGCGTTGAAGTCGCCCAGCACGACGGCGGGGACGCCCTCGCGACGGTGCAGCAGCGCGTTGAGCTGGCGCAGGTTGAGGGCGTTGATGGCCGGGTCTCCCAGCGCGTGGTGCAGGTTGTAGAGGTAGAGCGGGTGGCCCTCCACCTCCAGCTTCAACCAGAGCACGCCGCGGTCCTCCACCAGCTCTCCCGCGTAGCCCTGGCGCGCGATGGCGTCGTTGCGCTCGGCGTCGGTGAGGACGTAGGTGAAGTGCGCGGCGTCCACGATGGGGTGGCGGCTGAGCCACGCCTTGCCGTTCACCAGCCGCGTGCCGTCATCGCCGTCGTTGCCCTGGTAGGCCAGGTGGAAGCCGAAGCGGGACGCGAGCAGCACCGCCATGGGGACGCCCGCCTCCTGCAGGCCGATGACGTCCGGCATGCGGTCCTGGGCCTCCAGCTGGGTGAAGTACTCCAGCAGCGCCTCCTGGCGCTCGCCGCCCATGAGGATGTTGTAGCTCATCACCGTGAGGCCCGGTCCCCGGGGCGCGCGCGGCGAGGGGTGGTGCACGATGAAGGTGCGGCCGTCTCCCAGCCGGCGCTCGCTGGCGGGCAGCGGCACGGCGTGGAAGTCCGGCAGGGTGAGGGTGGGGTCACGTCTGGGCAAAACATCCTCCTGCCCGCCCGGCTTGCGGCCGAGCAGGTGTCCCACGGCGGGCAGGTGCTCGAGCACTTCGGGCATCTTCATGCCGCCCTCCCCTTGCAAGGGCGCCAGGCCCGCGGGGTGCCTTGAGCAAAGGGGAAGCGATGTCGGGCGTCATGCCGTCGCGCTGTGGATTCCACCGAGCCTCCATCAGAAGTCCTCCGCTCAAGTTCGTGGCGACAGGCCACGTCCGCCAGCGTCATGCAGGGGACGGGCGGTCGGCTGGATGGCTGCCCTGCGTGCGCCGGGCATGAAACGGGAGTCGGACGGTGCACATGCGTTCCTCGTGGAATCACCCCGGTCGCGAGGCCCGGGTGGTTAGATGGAGGGGCGATGAAGGAACTCGATGACCTCCTGCGGGCAGGCGGGCGCGCCTCCGGACCGGTGGTGCTGGCGACGGTGGTGGCGGTGTCCGGTTCGTCCTACCGGCGCCCGGGCGCCCGCATGCTGATGGGCGCGGATGGATGGCTCGCGGGCGGGGTGAGCGGCGGGTGTCTGGAGGGCGACCTCGTGCGCAAGGCCTTCTTCTGGACGGCGCAGGGGCCGCGCGTGCTGCGCTACGACACCACCGGCGACAACGCGGAGGACGAGGGCGGCCTGTCGTTCGCGCTCGGGTGCAACGGCGTGGTGGACATCCTGCTGGAGCGCTGGGAGCCGGGCCCCGGTGACGCGCTCACCTTCGCGGCGGAGGCGCGCAAGCAGTCGCTGCGCGCGGTGGTGGCCACCGTGTACCGGGGGCCCGCGGACGCGGTGGGCTTGCGGCTGATGCTGCGCGAGGACGGCGTGTCGGCGGGAAGCCTCACCGGCGCGCTGCTCGAACCGGTGCGCGCGGCGGCGACGGAGGCGCTGGTGCGCGGCGTGCCCTTTGGCGGCGCGTGCGGGGGCGCGGAGGTGCTGGTGGAGGTGGTGGAGCCGGCGCCCCAGGTGGTGGTGTTCGGCAGCGGCTTCGACGTCGCGCCCGTGGTGGCGCGCGCGCAGGGATTGGGCTGGCACCTCACGGTGGTGGCGGACCGGCCCGTGGAGCTCTTGCGCCGCAGGTTCCCGCAGGCCCAGGCGCACGTCGCGTCGCGGGCCACCGAGGTGCTGGAGAAGGTGCCGCTGTCCGCGCGCAGCGTGGTGCTGGTGATGACGCACAGCCTGCCGCAGGACCGGGAGCTGCTGGCGCGGCTGGTGCCGCTGCCGGTGCGCTACCTGGGGGTGCTCGGGCCGCGTGCGAGGACGGAGCGCATCCTGCGGGAGCTGGCGCGCACGCCCACGGCGGCGCAGCTGGAGAAGCTGCACGCGCCCATGGGGTTGGACCTGGGCGCGGAGGGCGCGGATGAGATTGCCCTCTCCATCATCGCGGAGGTGCAGGCGGTGCTCGCCGGACGCGACGGGGGACGGCTGCGCGAGCGGCAGGCCCCCATCCACACGGATGCAGTGGCGCCGGAGCGCAGGTCGGCGTGACGGCCTGCGCGGCGGACGCGGCGCCGGCTCGCATGCGGAGGCGCGAATGACCGTGGCCGTGGCGGTGCGCATGACCGGCGGAATGCCCGGGACGAACATGGCGCATGCGCCGATTCACCTGCGGAGGCGCGCGATGCTCGGGACGAACATGGCGCATGCGTCGGCTCACCTGGGGAGGCGCGCATGACCGTGGCCGTCGTGATGCACATGACCGTCGTGATGCCCGGAACGAACATGGCGCATGCGCCGATTCACCCGAGGAGGCACGCATGACCGTGGCCGTGGTGGTGCTCGCCGCTGGCGGTTCTTCACGGCTGGGGCAGCCCAAGCAGCTGCTCCGTCACGAGGGCACGTCGCTGGTGTGGCGCGCGGCACGGTACGCCCTGTCCGCGAGTCCGGTGGTGGTCGTCGTGCTTGGTGCGCGGCGTGATGACGTCGCCTCGGAGCTGGACGGGCTCACCGTGCGGTGCGTGGACAATCCGGACTGGGCGCTGGGTCAGGGCTCCTCCCTGCACGCGGGCCTGCGGGCCCTTCCCCCGGACGTGGACGGCGCCGTCCTGATGCTCTGCGACCAGCTGCGCGTGGACGCGGACCACCTGCGCTCGCTCATCTCCACGTTCGAGCGCACGCACGCGCCCATCGTCGCCTCCGCCTACGCGGGCACCCGGGGCGTCCCTGCCCTCTTCTCCCGCGCCCTTTTCCCCGAACTGGAGGCCCTTCCGCCCACGGACGGCGCGCGCAGGCTCATCGCCCGCGACCCTTCGCGCGTCGTGGAGGTCCCGCTGCCCGGCGGCGAGGAGGACGTGGACACCGCCGAGGACGCCCTGCGCCTCACGCGCCCCGGACGCGGTGGGTGATGCCCTCGGGCCCGGCCACCAACAGGTCGGTGGTCAGGTTCAGGAACAGGCCGTGCGCCATCACCCCGGCGCGGGACTCCAGCTTCGCGGCCAGCGCCGCCGGATCGCTGATGGGACCGAAGTCACAGTCCAGCACCACGTTGCCTTGATCCGTGTGGAACGGCGCCCCGTCCAGCGCGAGCCGCACCACCACGCGCGCGCCCAGCGACTCCAGGAACAGCGCCTGCGAACGCCAGCCGAAGGGCAGCACCTCCACCGGCACCGGCCACTTCGTGCCCAGCCGGGGTGACAGCTTGGGCGCGTCCACCACGATGATCTCCCGGCGGCTGGCCTGCGCCACCACCTTCTCGCGCAGGAGCGCCCCACCGCCGCCCTTGATGAGCGACAGGTCCGGCGCCACCTCGTCCGCGCCGTCGATGGTGAGGTCCACCACCGGGTGCACGTCCAGCGTGGTGAGCGGCACGCCCAGCGACGCGGCCAGGGCCTCCGTCGCGCGCGACGTGGGCACGCCCACCACGTCCTTCAACGTCCCGGCGGAGAGCAGCGCGCCCAGCCGCCGCACCGCGTACGCGGCCGTGCTGCCCGTGCCCAGCCCCACCACCATGCCTGGCTGGATGAAGTCCACCGCGCGCTCCGCCGCCGCGCGCTTGAAGGAAGCCGAATCACTCTCGTCGGAAGGCATGGGGGGCTCGGGGAAGGGGGCCTGCTCAGTGCGGCGTCCCAGGATGCCCGGAGTCCACCGGGGGCGCACGCCGCGCTTCATTGCCCGGCGGCGCGAGTGGACCCGCCAACAGTGCCTCGTCCACGTTGCCCAGCCCTGAAGGGAGGGCCGCCGCGAGGCGCTGCTCTCGCTTCCACGTCTTGCGACGCTCGCGCTGCACCTCCGTGAGCAACACCTGCCCCGCCGCCGCCGCCGGCACCGCGAGGATGACGCCCAGCAACCCCGCGACGGTGCCGCCCACCAGCGCCACCAGCGAGATGAGCAGCGGGTTCATCTTGATGGCCCGCCGCTGCACCAGCGGGCTGAGCAGGTGGGACTCGATCTGCTGGTAGACCATGAACACCCCCAGCGCGATGAGCGCCCGCTTCGAGCCCACCGATGCCAGCGTCGTGACGGTCACCAGCAGCGCGGTGATGACGCTGCCGATGTACGGGATGAGCCCCAGCACCATCGCCACCAGGCCGAGCGGCAGAAAGTACGGCACGCCCAGCACCAGGGACATGATGGCCGTGAAGGCGCCGCCCACGCTGACGATGAGCAGCGTGCCGACGAGGTAGTTGCCCACCGCCTCGCGCATCCGGCCCACCACGCGGCGCACGCGGGGACGGCTGCGGGGGCGCACCCAGCCCAGGATGCTCGCGTAGAGGTCCTGCCCGAACAGCAGTCCGAACACGGCCAGCGCCAGCACCGTGATGCCCGCGCCCATCAACTCCAGCGTGGACGACAGCACGGTGATGAGCGGCTTCGCGAGCACACCGGGCTCCATGCCCAACGCGTCCTGCGGATGCGACAGCACGCCGAAGTGTTCATCCAGCTTCCGCACCCACGGCGCCTGCGTCAGCTCCGTGAAGAAGCCCGGCGCCGCGTGCACCAGGTTCTGGAGCTGCTCCACCAGCAGCGGCACCAGCGTGAGGATGAGCAGACCGGTGATGCCCAGCAGGCTCAGCGCGATGAGCGCCACGCCCAATCCCCGGCGCAACCCCCAGGACTGCAAGCGCCGCACGACAGGTTCCGCCGCGAGCCCCAGAAGCAGCGCCACCGCCAGCAGCGTGAGCACGGGTCCCAGCCGTTGGAGGGCCGTGCCCAGCAGCACGAGCAGCACCACCTGGGCCCCGACCGACCACACCGTCCGGGGCGGCACGTAGACGGGAACCCCCTTGCGCGAAGCCTTCATGCCCTCAAGGTAGGGAGTGCCCTCCAGGCAGGCGATGGGCTCACGAGGGCGGCCCTCGGGATGTCAGGTGCGGAACGCCGCCCGTGCGGAGGGCAGGCGGCCAGGCAGGCCGTGGGTGGCTACCAGGAGTCGCTGCCGCCACCGCCGCCGGACGACCCGCCACCACCACCCCAGTCCGACGAGGACGAGCTGAACGAATCACTGCTGGAGGACGACGACCAGTCGGAGCTCGACGACGATGAGCTGACGCTCCAATCCGATGATGAGCTGCTGCTCGAATCCCAGTAGCTGCCGGACCCCGTGGCGCCTGCCGACCGGAACGCCCGGTGGATCAGCAGTCCGACGAACAGGAACGGGATGGAAGCGGGGACCGAGATGAGGGAGCCCAACACGGTCCAAAGGAAGAAGTCCGACAGATCAAGAAGGGGCTCATGTGACCAGAACTGACCGACCAGCGCGCTCCACATGGGGAGGATGAGCAGCATCAGGCCCCAGAGGGTTTGCTTGCGCCGGATCAGCGACCAGCCTCCGAAGAACAGGCCCACCAGCACGCCATACGCGACGAGGATGAACCCCGGGGACCGGGGGCCGGACCAGCCGATGGAGACGAACATGGCCGCCGGCAGCGCCGCCACCATCGCCGCCAGCACGGAGTTCTTCGCGTCCCGGAGGCCCGAGACCTGGAGCTGGAGCAGCAGCCGCGCCACCACGCACGCCGCGAAGAACAGGGCCATGAGGAACATGCGCGACTCGGATTGCGTCCACGGCTCCTTCGCGGCGCCGGGGCCGGGGAGTGCGTCCGGCGACACCTGCTCCTGCACACCCGCGATGATGGCGAGCAGCGCCGCTTCGAACCGTCCCTCGCGCAGCAGCGGGCCCTGCGCATGCAGCAGGTCGGTGGCCTCGCCATCCGTCAGCGACGACTCCAGCCCGTAACCCACCTCCAGCCGCGAGCGCCGGTCCCCGCGCGCGATGACGAGCAGCAGGCCGTTGTCCCGGCCCGCCTCCCCGCCCTTCCATTCGCGGAAGACCGCCTCCGCGAAGTCCTCGATGGGCTGGCCCTCCGTGGTGTCCACGAGCAGCACCGCCATCTGCACCTGCTTCTGGGCGCGCAGGTCCACCAGGGCCCGGGAGACGGTCTCCGTCTCCTGTGGCGTCAACATCCCATGCGGATCCGTCACCGGCCGCGTGATGGAGGGAACGGCGGCCAGCACCAGCATGGGAAACAACAACGTCACGAGGACGGTCTTCACCATGAGGAGACCTCCGAGGACAGCGGAAGCACCGGGGGCAGGCCGCTCAGGCGCACCACCCAGCTTGAGGGAAAGGAGGTCGCGGAGGCGTTGTAGGCCGCGGCGCGTTCGTCGTAGCGGCGCTGCTCCACCGCCACGCGGTTGTCCGCGCCCGCCAGCTCCGCGTCGCGGTTCAGGCCGGGCGTGAGTTGATCCACTCGCGCGCGCAGGGACTCGCGGCGCTCCAGCACGTTGCGCACCTGGGCCCGCTTCTGCGCCACGTCCGCCAATGTCGAGGTCAGGCCGTTGCGCACGACGAGCCCCGACACGGCCATCACGCCCGCGAGCGCCACGCCCACCCACGCCCCCTTGCGGAGCCTCGCGCGGCGCTGACGCGACAGCCGCTCGCGGGCCTGGGCCTCGCGCGCCTGCTCCTCGCGGCGGCGGGCCAGCGCCTCCAGCGCCTGGTCCACGTAGCGCGCGGGGATGTCCAGCTCCTCGCCGATGCGCCGCAGGTCGTCCGGAGTGAGCGTGTCCGGCGCGGCGTCCTTCTGCATCAGCCGCGTGGCGGTGGCGATGAGCTCGTTGACGTCGTCATACGCGACGGATCCAGGGCCCTGCCGTGTGCGTGTCACGTCACCACCCATGAGCCCGTCCCCTTGCACTTCGGCCCGGCCCCAACCGGATCCGGGCCTGACGATAGGTCATTCCGTCCCGGGGCCGATAATGGCCTCCCGCGAGCGTGGCGCCCCTCCGCCGCTCCGGGCAGACTGCCGCGCCCATGGACAAGCCCCAGACAATGCGGTCGTTCGTGAAGCTGCTGGTGACGGATGCCGAGGCCTCCGTGCGCTTCTATGAGGGCCTCGGCTTCGAACGCATCGCGTCGGAACCTCCCATCCTCCGCCTCCAGTGGGGCGGCGAGTCGGACGTGTACCTCGTGAGCCATCCTTCAAGCCTGAAGCTGGAGGGACGAAAGGGCATGGGCGTGCTCGTCGGCTTCCGCGCGGGCTCGGACGGCGTGGACGCGGTGGCCGCGAAGGCGGCGGCCCTGGGCGCGCCGGTGGAAGGGCCCACTGTCCAGCCCTGGTACACCCGCGAAGTCGTCGTCACGGACCCGGACGGCTACCGGCTCAACTTCATCGAGCCCGCCTGAGGCCCGGCGGTTCCTTTCGCTCCACGCCCGGCCGCCTTAAGGGGCGTGGAACGAACGATGGACTCGACGCCGTTGCGCGGACCCGGGGACGCCGCCCCTCCACTTGATTGCCCCAGCGGCTTGCGCCAGCCTGTCGCGGCCTCCGTGAGCCCTCCCCGCTACTTCGTTCCCCACGCCGCCAGCCCGGTCGAACCGGTGCCGTGCGATGCCTCGGAGGTCGTCCACGTCCTGGATGCGTTCCGGCTGGAGCCCGCGTACCTGGGCGAGTCCGAGTGGTTCGTCTGCACCGACGTCGTGGGCCAGCTCCAGCTCATCCCCGGCAGCGAGCGCGCGCGGCTGCCGGCGTCCGTGCAGGCGCAGCTCGCGCACCACGAGGTCGCCTCCGGCCGTCCTCCGCGCCGCCTGGCCGCGGCGGAGCTGTTCTTCTTCTCCCTCGAACTCGTGGAGCACCCCGCCGACGCGGACGGCTTCAACGACCCCGTCTACCTCTACGGCACGCTCACGGGCCCGTGGCCGGGCAACGCCGTGACGCGCGTGAACGGGCAGCTCACGGTGACAAGAGGCGACGTGCTCGCGGGCTTCGCGCACGGCGCGCAGGACGCCTTCCACTACGTGAAGGACGCGGAGAGCCGCGACGTGCCCCGCGCGTACCACGCGCTCTTGCCGGGCGACCGCGCGGATCAGCTCGCGCAGGGACGCGGGCTCGTCCTCACGTACCCGGCGGTACCCGCGGAATTGCAGGCCCACCACGCGGCCAACGGCGCGCAGGTCGCGAGCGTGCTGCACGCGGTGCTCGCCCAGCTGCAGGAGGACGCCCGCGCGCACCAGGGGCCGCGGGAGCTCATGTCGCTGGAGCTGCCCGTCGCGAGCCGCGCGATGGCCGTCGCGGACCTGGAGCTGCGCGGCTACGAGGTGAAGGGCGACGTCGCCACGCCGCGCCCCACGAAGGGCGGGCTGGTGGGAAAGCTCGCCGGCTGGCTCCAGGACGAGGCCGTGCGCGTGCCCCGCGAGGCGCCGCCGCCGGAGTTCCTGGAGCTCGCGCGCCGCGTCCTGCCGCTGCTGCCCGGCTGGCCCACGGAGACGGAGCGCACGCTGCGCGCCCACGTGCTCGCGGGCACGCTGTCCCCGGGCACGCCGGTGACGCGCGCGACGGTGCCCCGCGCGTCCACGCCGCCCGCGGCCATCCCACCGCGCCTGCCCACGCCGCCCGTGCGCTCCAGCGACTGGATGCAGGACTTCATCGACGCGCACGGCAAGCCGGGCGGCGCGAAGCCTCGCCTCACGAGCCTTCAGCCAAAGCCCGCGCCCAGGCCGGCCCCGGCGACCGCGGCCTCCAAGGCCGCGTCCAATGCTTCATGGCAGGCGGACTTCGGTCCGGCGCCCACCGCGCCCGCCCGTCC
>NZ_RAVW01000024.1 GCF_003611585.1 Corallococcus exercitus
GACCAGGGCATGGGCACGGGCCCCGTCGACAGCCTGCACGCGCAGGAGGCGCGGCTGCGCACGCTCCCGGGTGCGAACGTGCTGGTGCTGCGCGCGGGGTCGTTCTTCGAGAACTTCTTCGACGTGCTGCCGGTCATCCGCCACCAGGGCGTCACCGCTGACGTCGTCGAGCCCGAGCGTCCCGTCCCGATGATCGCCACGCGGGACATCGCCGACGCGGCGGTGACGGCGCTCCGTGCGCGGGACTGGCAGGGCTTCGTGGTGCGGGAGCTGCTGGGCCCCCGCGACTTGAGCTACGCCGAGGCCACGCGCATCCTCGGGGAGCGCATCGGCCAGCCGGAGCTGCCGTATGTGAAGCTCCCTCCGGACGAGATGGCGGGGGCGCTCGTCCAGGGCGGTTTCTCCGCGGACCTGGCGCGCCTCTACGTGGAACTGGCCCAGGCCATCAACGACGGGCGCGTCCGGTCGCTGGAGGGACGCACGCCGGCGAACACGACGCCCACGCGCTTCGAGGACTTCGCCGACGAGCTGGCCCGCGCCTACGCGGCGATGTAGCGACTCAAGGCACGTAGGCGATGCAGTCAATCTCCACGCGCAGGCCGACGTCGGGGAGCGCGGACACCTGCACGGTGGTCCGCGCGGGCCGGTGCCCGGCGAAGACGCGCTCGTAGACGGCGTTCATCCGGGGGAACTCCTGCATGTCCACCAGGAACACGCCGCAGCGCAGGACGTGCTGAAGACTGGAGCCTCCGGCCACGAGGATGCGCTCCAGGTTGCGCAGCACCTGCTCCGTCTGCGCTTCGATTCCCTCCGCCTGCACGCCGGTGGCGGGGTCCCGGGCCGCCTGTCCGGAGATGAAGAGCAGGCGGTCCAGCTGCATGCCGGGAGAGTACGGGCCCGCGGGCTTGGGCAGTCCAGGCGCGACGATGGGCTGGTGCTTCGCTGACGTCATGGGCTTCTCCTTTGAGGGGCTCAAGTCTCGCCGGGCTTCAGCGCGGACGCGGAGCGTAACAGTCCAGCGCCGCTCACGATGAGAATGCCAGTGAGGACCAGCACCGCGCCCACGGCGAAGGACAGGTCCGCCTGCTCGTTCAGCACGAAGATGCCCGCGCTGACGCCGAACAGGGGCGTCATGAACGAGAAGACCGACAGGTTGGAGGCGAGATAGCGGCGCAACAGCCAGAACCACGCGAGGTAGCTGGCGAAGCAGACGATGACGCCCTGGAAGAGCAGGCTCGCCCAGGCCACGGGCGCCATCGTGATGGGGCCGGCCTGGCCCGTGAGCAGGGCCACGGGGAGCAGGATCGCGACGCCACCCACCAACTGGTACAGCAGCGTCTGCGTGGGCGGCGCGTCGGACAGCGCCGAGACGCGAATCGCCACGGTGGTGGCGCCCCAGGCCAGGCCCGCGAGCAGCCCCATCGTGTCGCCCAGGAGCACGCCCGGGCCAATGCCCCCCTGGAGCCAGCCGCCGCCAAAGGCCAGCGCGATGCCTGCGAAGGCCACGCCAATGCCCAGCCACTGCGTCCGCTTCAGCCGCTCGGAGGGCACGAGCCAGTGCAGGCCCAGCGCCGAGAAGACAGGCGCGGTGTAGAGGAAGACGCCCATGTGCGAGGCGTGCGTGTGGCGCAGCCCCTCCCCCACGAAGAGGAACTCCGACGCGAAGAGCACGCCCACCAGCATGCCCGCGCGCCAGGGCCCACGACGCAAGAGCCCCCGCTCGCCCCTCAGCCAGCACAGCAGCCCCACGAGCACCGCGGCCAGCCCTGAACGCAGCGCCATCTGCATCATCGTCGGGATGTGGGGCGCGGCCAGCTTCACCGCCACCTGCTGCATCCCCCAGATGGCGCACAGCACGAGCATGGTCCCGAGCGCGAAGCCGTCCGCGGGTTTCCGATGAACACTCATGACTTCATCCTGCAGCTGGCGGGGCTGATGGATATAGCGAGATTCCGACAACCCATGCCGAGAAGCCGCCATGGCGAAGCAGCTCCAAGTTCCCTTCACCTCAAAGCTTCCCCACCCCGTGTACTTCCGCGCGGCGAGCCTGCCCGTGGCGGCGAGCTACCCCCAGCACCGCCACCCCTGGGGTGAGTTCGTCTACGCCTTCAGCGGGGTGATGGAGCTCAAGCTGGCGGGCAGCCACTACCTCGCGCCACCGCAGTACGGCATCTGGCTGCCGCCGGACCTGGAGCACCGGGGCATGAACCGCTTCGAGGCGAGCCACTGCTCGCTCTACCTCGCGCCCGAGTGGTGCCGGGGCCTGCCCAGGACGGCGTGCGCGATGGCGGTCAGCCCGCTGATGAAGTCCTTGATGGAGCACCTGCGCGCCCAGGAGCTGGCGCAGCCACGCACCAGCGCCGAGCGCAGGTTGTTCCGGGTGCTCATCGACCAGCTGGCGCTGGCCCCCGCCCACGGCAGCTACCTGCCCATGTCCGATGACCCGCTCCTGGAGCCGGTCCTCACGGCACTGGAGCAACACCCGGAGGATGAGCGCTCCCTGGCCGAATGGGCCCAGGCGCTGCACACCACCGAGCGCACGCTGGAGCGGCGCTGCCAGCAGCAGCTGGGGCTGTCGTTCAGCGAGTGGCGCCAGCGGCTGCGCGTGGTCAAGGCGCTCGCGATGCTGGAGCAGGGACACGCGGTGGAGGCCATCGCGCTGGACCTGGGCTACAGCAGCGCCTCCGCCTTCATCGCGATGTTCCGGCGGATGACGGGCACCACGCCGGACAAGGTCCGCGGCCACGGCTTCGTGGCGTCGTAGCGGGCCAACGCCCTACTTCTTCGCCGCGCCGCCGGATTGACGGACGACGGCGCTGGAGCCCGGCACGCGGCCTTCCTTCGGAAGCGGCTCGAGCCGGCCGCCGAGGTTGCGCGCCAGGAACGCCTCCACCCGCGCGTGGTAGTCCAGGTTGTTCTCCGGCTGGTAGAAGCCGTGGCCTTCGTCGGGATAGAGCACGTACGTCACGTCGCGCCCCGCCTTCTCCAGCGCGGACACCATCTGCTCGGACTCGGCCTGCTTCACGCGCGGGTCGTTCGCTCCCTGCGCCACGAACATCGGGATGCGGATGCGGTCCACGGCGAAGACGGGCGAGGTGGCGCGCAGCCGCTCCTGCTCGGCCGGGTCGTCCACGTCGCCCACGCGCTGGGCATAGGAGCCCCGGATGACCTGCCACTGCGGCGGGAAGGACTTCAGGAACGTGAAGAGGTTGGAGATGCCAAAGGCATCCACCGCGCAGCGGTACACCGAGGGGCTGAACGCCGCGCCCGCCAGCGCCGCGTAGCCGCCGTAGGAGCTGCCCATGATGGCGACCCGCGCGGGATCCACCTGGCCCTCCTTCACCGCCCACGCCACCGCGTCCTCCAGGTCGTCGTTCATCGCGCGGCCCCACTGCCGGTTGCCCGCGTTGAGGAAGGACTTTCCCAATCCCGCGGAGGCGCGGAAGTTGACCTGGAGCACCGCGTAGCCCCGGTTCGCCAGCCACTGCGCCTCCGGGTTGAAGCGCCACGTGTCCCGCGTCCACGGGCCCCCGTGCACCAGCAGCACCGTGGGCAGCGGGCCCGGCGGCGCGCCCACCGGCCGCGTCAGGTATCCCGTCAGCGTCAGGCCGTCGCGGGACTTCAGCTGGAAGGGCTTCATCTCCGCCAGCGGCACCCCGTCCAGCGAGGGTTGGTTGGAGAAGAGCAGCTCGGCGCCGCGGGTGGACCGGTCGTAGGTGTAGTAGCGCAAGGGCGCGGTGTCCTGCTCGAAGGCCACCACCCACCGGCGGTCCGCGCGGTCTCGGCTGACCAGGGAGAAGTCGCCGGGCGCCACGCGGCCCAGCGCCTCGAAGTCCTCGCGCAGGCTCGCGTCCAGCACCTTCCACCGCTGGTGGCCGTCCGTGTTGAAGGCCACCGCCTGGACCACCTTGCGCTCGGGGTGGAAGAGGACGTCCATCACGTCCGAGCCCGCGTCCTCCGCGAGCACCTTCTCCGCTCCCGTGCGCAGCACCTTCTCCACCACCCGCGAGGTGTTGGAGCCGTGCGGACTCTTCAGGTACACGCGGGAGCCGTCGCGTGAGAAGCCGATGAACCCCATGTACTGCGGGAAGACGTTCTCGCGCAGGGGCACCTCCAGCAGCGTCCGCCACGGGGTGCGCGCGGAGTCCCGGACGCGCAGCACCGTGGTGCCGTCCGGCTTCTGCGCCAGCGCGCCGCGCACGTTCAGCTTCGCGTCCGCCGTCCAGGTCATCACGTCGCCCGGGTCCTGGGTGTCCAGCGTGATGGCGCCGGTGTCGAGCGACACGCGGTAGATGTCCGACCCCGTGCGCTCCCGGAGGTTCATCGTCACCAGGACCTCTCGCGGCGCGGTGGGCGAGGCCTCCAGCAGCCGGGCGCGGATGCCCTGGAACGGCGTCAGGTCGCGCACCACGCCCGTCGACAGGTCGGCGGCGTAGACATGGGTGTTCTCGTCGCCGTCGGAGTCCTGCGGGTAGAGCAGGGTGCGCGAGTCCTGCGCCCACTCGTAATACCGGACGCCCCGCTCGGGCTCCTTCGTGACGGCGCGGGTGTCGTCCTTGCCTTGCAGCGTCCGCACCCAGACCTGCATGACGCCCTTCGCATCCGGCGCGACCCAGGCCAGCTTCTCGCCGTCCGGTGACAGCGTCGGATCATCCCGGACGGGGTTGCCGAACAGCAGCTCCCGGGGAATCACGGGCGGCACCTCCGCCAGCGCGGGCACGGCCCACAACATCAACACCATCACCCCATGGCGCAGCAGCATCGGGTCTCCCTGTCACGTCGTGGCTCGGGACGGAGCGGAGCCAAAGAAAAGCCCAGCAACCCGGTGGGATTGCTGGGCCCTGGAACAGCCCACGCCCGTGGGTGTTCCCGTTTTCGTTTCGTCCGGAGGATTACCGGACGATGTTCAGCGCGGTGTCATCCAGGAAGAAGCTCGTCTGGAGCGACGAGTCCTCCGTGCCGTTGAAGTAGATGCGGACGGTCTGGCCCTTGTACGCGGCCAGGTCGAACGTGCGCTGCACGTAGGCCGTGCCCTTGTCCAGGTTGCTGTACGTGGCCAGCGTGGCCAGCACCGTGCCCGCGCTGTTGCGGACCTGGACGGCCAGCTTGTCGTAGGCCGTGGTGGTCGTCGTCTCCGCCGTGGTGATGCGCGCCCAGAAGGTGAGCGTGGCGCTGCACGCGGAGGCGGGGATGGTGACGTCCTGGTAGGCGAACTCCGTGCGCGTGGCGCCGTAGCCGTTCAGGTAGGCCTTGTACGTGCCCGTGCGCGGCGCGCTGCCGGACGTGGTGCCGTCGATGACGCCCGACGAGGTGGTCCAGCCCGTGTTGCCGCTCTCGAAGCCCGGGTTGAGCAGGAGCTGCTCGGTGATGGAGCAGCTGCCCGTGCCGTTGTTCACCGTCACCGACACCGTGGACGACGTGCCCACGTTGTTCGCCGCGTCATACGCCTTGGTGGTCAGCGCGTAGGTGCCGTTGGCCACCGACGTCGTGTTCCACGCGAAGCTGTACGGCGCCGCCGTCGCCGTGCCCAGCAGCGCGCTGCCCGCGTAGAACTCCACGCGCGCCACGCCCACGTTGTCGGAGGCGCTGGCGCTCAGGGTCGCGGTGCCGCTCAGCGTGGAGCCGCCCGCGGGCGAGGTGATGGACGTCGTGGGCGGGGTGGTGTCACTGCCGCCGCCGCCGGTGATGAAGAGCGTGTACAGCAGCTTGTTGGGCGAACCCGTCCCGGGGCTGGTGACCTTGTTCGGCGTGGCGTTGTTCACCAGCGCGTCGCGCACCTGCGCGGGCGTCGCGGAGGGGTTGGCGCTCAGGTAGAGCGCCGCGGCGCCGGCCACGTGCGGCGAGGCCATGGACGTGCCGCTCATCGAGGTGCTCGACGTGTTGCCGGAGTTCGAGGCCGAGGTGATGCTCGAGCCCGGCGCGAAGATGTCCACGCACGTCCCGTAGTTGGAGAACGACGAGCGGCCATCGCTGCTGGTGGTGGAGCCCACGGTGATGGCGTTGGGCGCACGGGCCGGCGAGTAGTCGCAGGCGTTGGCGCTGTCGTTGCCGGCGGCGACCACCGTCGTGACGCCCGCGGCGATCAACCGCTCCGTCGCGTCATCGATGGCCTGAATGCCGACGTCGCCCAGGCTCATGTTGGCGACCGCCGGCTTGACGTGGTTGGCCGCCACCCAGTCGATACCGCCGATGACCTGCGCGTCGTTGCCGTAGCCCGTGCAGTCGAGCACCCGCACGCCGTGGAGGGTGACCTTCTTCGCCACGCCCCAGGTCGTGCCGCCCACCGTGCCGGACACGTGCGTGCCGTGGCCATGGCAGTCGGACGGGTCGCTGTCGTTGTCGATGAAGTCGTAGCCGTTGCCGATGCGGCCGGTGAACTCCGTGTGG
The DNA here is from genome assembly GCF_003611585.1 of Corallococcus exercitus. Lineage (GTDB taxonomy): Bacteria > Myxococcota > Myxococcia > Myxococcales > Myxococcaceae > Corallococcus > Corallococcus exercitus. Next base: position 6,388 of record NZ_RAVW01000024.1, read on the forward strand.
GTCAGCCGGATGCCGGTGTCGATGACGTACGCGTGCACGCCGGTGCCGTCGACGTTGTAGGTGTAGGAGCTGTTGCGCGGCAGGTCCCGCTGGTCGATGCGGTCGATGCCCCAGGTCGCGCCGGTCTGCGTCGCCGACACGTGGATGAGGCCGTTCTCCTGCACGTACGCCACGCGCGGGTCGGACAGCAGGCGCTGGGCCTCCGCCTCGCTCATGTTCGCCAGGAAGCCGTGGATGGAGTGCTCATAGGTCCGCAGCACCTTGCCCCCGCCCAGGGACGTCAGCTCCCGGGCGATGTTCGCCGCCCCCTGCTGCCGGACCTCCTGCGCGGAGTCGCGCAGGACGACGATGTACTCACCAGGGATGGCCCGCTCCCGGCGGATCATCTGCGCCGTGTGACCGATCTGCTCGCTGTCGGGCTCCTGTCCTTCGGGCATCGGGCCGCATGCCGCGGCCAGCAACGAGAGGGCACTCACCGCCTGGGTCAGTTTCAGTTTCATTCGGCCTCACGGGGAAGGTGCGGGCACCGGGACGGATGCCCTCGCACACCCCGTGTAGTTAGCTTTTCTTGAAAAACAGGTCAATGCGGCCCCAGGAGCGGTGGAAGGGTAGAGTCCGCGGTCCGACGGAGGTGGACGAACGGTGGCTGTATCAAAGTCGATGGTAGGACTGACCGCGGGGCTGCTCGTCGGCGGGCACAAGGCGGCAAGGCTGTTGGAGGTGGAGCTCGAAGCCACCGGTCTCAGCGCCGGCGAAGCCGTGCTCCTGTCCGTGCTTACCGCGGGCCCCATGACGATGACCGGGGTCATGTCCGCGCTGCACATCGGCGCGTCCACGGCGACCAGCCTGGTGTCGCGGTTGGAGAAGCACGGGTACGTGCGACGCTCTCGCAACCCCGAGGATGGACGCTCCCTGCTCGTCGCCATCACCGGCTCCGGCGAGGTGCAGTGCAAGGCGGCCGAGGCTGCCTTCACGCGGCTCGACGCGAAGCTCGCCGAAGCAGGCCGCGACGCCGTCCGGGGCCACCACGCACTGATGAAGCGGTTGAACGACCTCTCCTGAGCCACTTCTCTTTATTACGAAAACGTACTACGTTTTCGTAGCAATGGGGAGGCGGCCATGGATGACGACGTGTTTCTCGAAGGGTTCTCACGCGGGGAGGTGAGCGGGTTTGCCCACCTGGACCATGTGCGGGTGGTCTACCTCTACACGCGCAGGGCCGGCGGCGAGGCGGCCGTCGCGCTCACCCGCGCGGGACTGCGGGCGCTGACCGGCAAGCTCGGCGTGCCGGAGAAGTACCACGAGACCATGACGGTCGCGTGGGCGCGGCTCGTCAGCGAGCGGGTGGAGGCGGCTCCGGGCCGCGACTTCGCCGCGTTCATCGACGCCCACCCGCGCTTGCTGCGCAGGGACCTGCTCGACGACTACTACTCCCGCGAGGTCCTCTTCGGCGCCGAAGCGCGGATCCGGTTCATCGAGCCGGACCTGCGGCCCCTGGACCTTCCTTCCGCCGGCTGACTTTACATTGAACGAACGTTCATTCAAAGATGCGGGGCATGCCTCGTACCGCGGATGCCAACGCAGCCCTCCGGGAGAAGACGCGGGAGCGCGTGCTCCAGGCCGCGGTGCGGCTCTTCTCCCGGCACGGCTTTGATGGAACCAGCGTCCGCGCGCTCGCCGAGGAGGCGGACATCGCCGTGGGGCTGCTCTATTCGCACTTCGAGTCGAAGGAGGCGGTGCTCCTGGCGCTGATGCAGTCGTCGATGGTGGACGTCGCGCGGACGCTGGAGGACGCGGACCGCGAACCCACCGCGCGAGGGTTCGTCACGGCGCTGCTCACGTCCACCGTGGCGATGCTGGACGCGCACCGGGACCTCTGGCGGCTGAGCCAGGGGCTGCGCCACCAGCCGGAGGTGCTGGCGCGGCTGAAGCTGCCGCTGGAGCACTTCCTGGGGGCCACGCACCAGCGGCTGGAGCGGGCGCTGGCGGCGCGCGGGCTGCCGGAGGCGGGCATCGAAGCGCGGGTGCTCTTCGCCACGGTGGAGGGCCTCACCCAGCAGTACCTGCAGCAAGAAGGCGGCTACCCCGCCGCCGACGTGATTCGCGCCATGGCCCGGAAGTGGCCCGGTGCTCTTCGCAAGCGAAAGGCGGACGCCCCATGAAGCGGCTGAAGGTTCCTGGCGGTGAGATGGCGTGGTGGGAGGAAGGGCAGGGCACGCCGGTGGTGCTGGTGCACGGGACGCCCTCGTCCTCGCGCGAGTGGCGGGACGTGGCCCGTCACCTCACGCCGTCGTACCGAGTGCTCGCGCCGGACCACCTGGGCTTCGGGGACAGCGAGCGCCCTGGGGACTGGCGCACCTACTCACTGCCCTGGCACGCGGAGAACCTGCGGGCGTGGTTGGGCCAGATGGCGCTGGGGCCGTTCCACCTGGTGGTGCATGACTTCGGCGGGCCCATCGCGCTGCCGCTCGCCATCGCGGCGCCGGAGCAGGTGCTGAGCCTCACCGTGGTGCAGAGCTGGCTGTGGGACCTGAAGGGCCCCAACGTCGACAACGCGTTGATGCGGTGGCTGTACCTGTCCTGGAACTTCTCCGCGCGCGTGCTGGTGAAGATGTCCTGGGGACGCCGCACGAAGCTGACGCGCGAGTTGCACCAGTCCTTCCTGTCGCGGTTCCCGGACCGCGCGTCGCGGATGGGCACGTGGGGCTTCGCGCGCTCCATCTCCCATGAAGGCCCGTGGATGGAGGAGCAGGGGAAGGGGCTGGGCAGGCTCGCGGCCGTGCCCTCGCTCGTCGTCTGGGGTAGGGCGGACCAGATCGTGAAGCCCGAGCACCTGTCCCGGTGGAAGCAGTCCCTGCCCCGGGCGCGCGTGCTGGAACTGGAGGACGTGGGGCACTTCCCGCAGCTGGAAGCGCCCGAGGTGCTGGGGCCCGCGCTCCGGGAGCACCTTGACTCTGTATCAATGTCGACAGTTTGATTCCGGGCTTCCGACACACGCTCCCCAGGAGTCACCCCGTGCCCCACCCCAATGCCGAGACGGCGCTGGAGATGCTGGAGTACTGCCGTTTCGCCTACAAGGCGTACGCCCAGTCCTGCGTCTACCCGATGGATCCGTTCTACGAATCCCACGGGGCCGGGATGTGGCAGGGCGCGCGGGACCGGGTGCTGGCCCGGGTGCACAAGCTGCGCGGCAGCGAGGCGCACGTCCACAAGTTCGACCCCATCGAATACGACCTGACGACTCCGCCAGACCCCACGCTCGGGGTCGTGTACCGGGGTGGCACCGGCGACTCGCCCTACATCCTCTTCCAGCCACGGGACCTCGACCGCTCCATCTCCTTCTCGAAGGGCGTGGACCTGGAGGGCGAGGACATCCCCATCAAGGTCGAGACCTTCTTCGGGGAGCAGACCCTGCTGGGGCGCGAGCACTCCCAGGCGACCGGCTCGAAGCGGTGCTGCTACTTCCAGGGCAAGACGGGGATGACCCAGACGCACCCGAAGGCGGGCTGGCCCAGCTGGTTGGGGGCCGCCATCTACGACCCCGACCTCGAGCGGCTGGTGGTGGTGTTTCGCGGCAGCCGGAGCGGAAGCGGCGGACGTGCCCTGGGACAGGCGCTGGTCAAGAGCACGGGGAGCCCGGACTGGGTCACCGACATGAACCACCTGAAGGAGGCCCGTGTCGGCCGGTTCAGCAACGCGACGCTCTCCGCCGGCTTCTGGTACGCCTACGACAGCTGCCAGGAGTCCCTGGCCGCAGCCTGCCTGGAGGCGATGCACGGCCGGGTTCCGCGGGAGATCCTCTTCACCGGCCACAGCCTGGGGGGCGCGCTCGCGCAGTGCGCCTACCTGGACCTGGTGGGCGGCGAGCTGCTGGAGAAGGTCTACGCGAAGATCAAGAGCCGGGTGCACGTTTCCTGCTACGCACTCTCCGCTCCGCCCGTCGTGCTCGGCTCGAAGGCGAAGGAGATGCTCACGGTGCACCTTGGCGGGGAGCCGCAGGTGTTCCACCACTTCTCGCCGCACGACGCCGTGCACAACAGCAAGAAGGTGAATCTCTCCGCGGTGACGGCCGTGAACTCGGTCGTGGGGACCTTCACCCATCCGCTCACGTCCTCCGTCCACCTGGGGCAGGAGATTCCCCTGAAGGACTGCACGCGGGCCTTCCCGGACGCGCATGAGCCCGAGGAGGTGCGAACGGGCCTCGTCGGGCTGGTCCGGAAGGAGACCGGAACGCGCCTGCCGGAGGATCCGGGCTTCTGGCCCACGTTCGACTTCAACCCGACGGGCATGTGGGGGATGTCGGTGCGGCCGGGCGTGGATGCGCTCACGGCGCACCTGAAGATCGCGCTCCTGACCAGTGTCTCGGAAGAGCGGGCGCGGGTGCGCGCGCAGCTCTGGGCGGACGTGGTGAAGGGCAGTGGAAAGAAGAAGGACGACTACGCGGTCCTGGAGGACACGGACGGCGACTCCTTCGACGCCTTCGCCAGTGCCTGTGAGCTGGTCGCGGAGCTGAGCAATCCCTTCACGGAGAACCGCAAGCAGAACAAGTCGAAGTTGAAGGAGCTGCGCAACGAGATGATCAAGTCCTACCAGGGGGCCTCCGGCCACAAGGCCTCCTCCAGCGTCTACTTCGTGATGCTCCAGTACCTGACCGCGGCGCAGTACGGGCTCGACCTCGTGTGACGCCGGCCGCGGGGCGGTGAGGCGTCTGGAATCAGGCGCGTGACGGACCGCGCACGGAGCGGTGGTACTTCGGGAGGATGCGCTCCACGCGCATCTGGCCCGGCAGCGCCTGGAACGCTCCGGTCGCGACGAGCGGTGTCTCCACCGCGTCCATGGTCACCTCCGGACGTCCCGCCTGCTCCACCATCCAGCGCCCCTCCGGGGTGATGGCGAACACGGCGCGCTTCGCGGAAGAGGGGATGGGCCCTGCATCCGGACAGAGAGCAATCCCGGGGCCAATCCTCGCTCCCTCGGGAGGCATCGCCCGCACGGGCGGCGCGGCGTCAGCCCTGGCCGCGGCCTGCGTTCACCGGGAACGCAGGCCACCCCGCTGAGGCGTTCTACCGGCCCGGGCGGTTGCCGGACGCGCTCACTTCAAGCACACGGCCTCGACGTTGTTCCCATCCGGGTCGAGGACGAACGCGGCGTAGTAGTTGTCCGCGTAATCCGCGCGGATGCCCGGCGCGCCATGGTCGCTCCCGCCCGTGGCCACGCCCGCTGCGTGGAACCGGTCCACCGCGCCGCGCTCGGTGGCCTGGAAGGCGACATGCCCGGTGCTCCGGGCGTCGCTCGCGGGATAGAGCCACAGCGCCGGCTGCCCCTTGGGCCCGAAGCCAGCACTTGTCGCGTCCTGGTGACAGAGCACGTAGCCCAATGGGGCGAGCACCGCCTGGTAGAACCGGATGCTGCGAGGGAGATCCTTCACACGTAGACCGATGTGATCGAACACGACTGCCTCCTGGAGTGAGGCTTCACTTCTAGGAGTGAATCGCCATCTTCTCTTGGAGGATCTTGCGGTCGCCTCGCGATGCCTTCCGGAACGCACGCGGTGAGACGCCCGCCGCGCGGTGGAACGTGCGCACGAAGTTCGACAGGTCCCCGAAGCCCACGTCGTACGCGATGCGAGCGATGGGGGCATCCGTTGCAAGCATGCGCGCCGCCTGACGAAGCCGCATGCGGACCAGGTACTGGTGCGGCGTGACGCCCAGCACGCCACGGAAGACACGGAGGAAGTGGAAGGGGCTCAGGCCCATCCTCGCGGCGAGGTCCTCGAGCGTCAGCGGCTCACTCGCCTGCGCGTCGAGGAGGAGCGCGGCTTCGACGGCCCGCCGGCGATCCCGCGCATGCATCCGCGCCGGGGCTTCATGCTTCCCGGTGACGGTCCCCATGACGCGTGCCGCGAACGCGAGCGCCACCTCATCCAGGCCCAGGTGGGTCCTGCCTTCGGCGGTCTGCTGGGCGAGCTCGCCGAGCGTCACCAGGGACGGGACCGGTGGCAGGGCGCCCACGCGCCACACGTCCAGGGGGGCTTCGAGCGAATCCACGAGCGCGTCGGAGAGCTGGAACGACAGACACTCGTCGCCCGCGAGGTGGTGTTCGTGGGTGCAGTGGAAGGTGTCTCCCGCGAACCCGACGAGCGTTGCGCCTGCCACGAGCTCATGCGCCGCGCCGCGGGAGTGATAGGCGAAGCTCCCCCGCCGGACGTACGACACCGAGAAAGCCCGATGCCGCTCCTCGAACGGGCGTTCGCCCGGCTTCGCGTCGCACCGGCAGTCCACGACGGAGATGGAAGGCGAACGGTGCAGGAGGGAGGCGCGCATCCGCGCTGGCTAGCAGGCGCGGCGCGCGAAGACTTGGAGAATCTTGCCGAGGACGACATCTACGGCGACCTGCACTTCGGTCCGGAGCGTCCCCGCCCGTGCAAGGCCTTCGACACGCGGGGACAGGTGATGCCGTCGCCACGCTGGGGAAGCCGCGGGCCTTGCTAGCGCGTCGCGACGATGAACAGCCGGGGGAAGGGCAGCAGGACCGTCCCGTCGGGCAGGGCAGGATAGGCCCGGGCAATCCCAGCCTGATAGCGGGCGAGGAAGGCTGTCTTCTCGTCCGCATCGAGCGGTTCGAGGAAGGGCCTGAGCCCCGAGCCCTTGAACCACTCCACCACCGCTCCGGCGCCTCCGGTCAGCGGGTGGAAGTAGATCGTGCGCCAGACGTCCACCGTGGCACCGGCGTCGCGCAGCACGCGGAAGTACCAGTCGGCACCGAGGCGGGCCGTCCGTGAGTTCGCGGCGGCCCCCAGCTTGCCGGCCCAGGGGCCCTCGCTGGCGGTCTCCCGCATCAGCTGGTGCGAAGGCTCGTCCAGGTTGTCCGGCATCTGCACGGCGAGGCTTCCGCCCTCCGCCAGCTTGCCCAGGAGCGCGGGCATGACGGCGGAATGGTCTGGCACCCATTGCAGCACCGCGTTCGCCAGGATGACGTCATAGGGGCCCGGGTCGCTCCAGGTCGCGATGTCCCCCAGGTCGAACCGGACGTCCGGCAGCCGCTTGCGTGCCGCGGTGAGCATGTCCGGCGAGCTGTCCATTCCGGTGACGGCGGCCTGTGGAAAGCGGGCGCGCAGCAGCTCCGTGGAGTTGCCGGGGCCGCAGCCGATGTCCGCGGCCCGCTTCACCTCGGACGTGGGAACCCGGGCCAGCAGGTCCCGGATGGGACGGTTCCGTTCGTCTTCGAATCGCGTGTACTGCGCCGCTGACCAGTCCATGGGCATCCCCTTTTCTTGGGAACCTACCGCGTCACGGCGGTGTCATGGGCTGTCCATGTCTTGGCGGGCATGAGCTCGCCATTCGCGGATGGGTTAGCGTTCCAATCATGCGCCTTTTTCGTGCTTCCGCCGTCGTGTTGCTGATGGGGGCCCTCGCTGCGGGCTGCAAGAGGGACCCGGACGGTCCTCCGCCCAAGGCCGCCGCTCCGGCCTCCGCTCCGGTCGAAGCTCCGGCGCCCTTCGTCCAGGCGGGACTGGTGGCCCCCGCGACCGCCGCGGGAGCGCCGGACACGGGCGAGGTGGACCTCGCGGCGCTGCGCGACTCCGTGGCGGATCCGCAGGTGCTCTCCGAAGAGGAGCTGCAAAAGCTCACGTTGGGGAGCACGCCTGAACGGAATGTCGCGACGCCTGCTCCCAGAAGCAGCGCCGACGCTCCCGGGCTGGAAGAAGCGGAGGTGTTGGATGCCGAGATGGGCGGAGCCATGGCGCGTCGCGAGAACGAAGTTCGCGCGGACCGGGCCCGGCTTGGAGCGCAGCGCTCCGCGGGAGCGCCTCCCGCGGAAGCGCCCGCGGTGGAGGGCAGTGTGGTGGGAGGCGTCCTTGGCGGTGTCCTGGGTGGCCAGCTCGCGCCGCCAGCGGCTCCCATCGGGGATCAGCGCGTCCGCTCGGCCCTCTTGAACCGCAAGGGTAGCGGTGGCGGTGGCGGTGGCAGCAGCGGTGGCTCCGCGGAGCCGGATGCTCCGACGCCCGTGCTGCCTCGCGTGGAGGCCGCGCCTCGCGCCGCCAAGGTGCTGGTGATGAGCGACGACGGCCGCTACCAGCCCCTCAAGGCCCGGGCCGTGCGCGTCGTCACGTACATCCAGGGCTCCCGGGCGCGCACCGTGGTCGACCACCTCTTCGAGAACGACACCGGCCGCAGCCTCGAAGGCACGTTCTATTACCCGCTGCCCGGTGGAGCGACGGTGGCGGGCTTCGCGCTGTACTCGGGCGCGGTGACGGTGGACACGCCCTCGCTGTTCCAGTCGTCGGACCTGCTGCCGCCACTCGGAGACGATTCGACGGAGTCGGAGCGGCTGGCTGCCTCCGCGCCTCCGGCGGCCCGCGGGTCGAAGCGCTCCTGGGGCGACATCCAGGAGGCCCGCGTCGTGGAGCAGAAGCGCGCCCGGGAGGTGTACGAGGACGTCGTGCGCCGGAACGTGGACCCCGCGCTGCTCGAATGGTCGGGCGCGTCCACCTTCAGTGCCCGCGTCTTCCCCCTGCCTCCGAAGTCGCTCAAGCGCGTCGTCATCGCGTACGAGCAGACGCTCCTCTTCGACGGCACACGCCTGCGCTACACGTGGCCGCTGCCTCCGGGCGCGGGCAAGGAGCTGCGCGTCACGGCTCGCGTCCACGTGGATCCGCGACAGGCCCCGGAGGTCACGGTGCAGCCCGACTCGGGCGCGAAGGCCCGCACGGTGGGCGCGTGGCAGGTCTATGACTTCCCGAAGCTCACGGGGGATGGGGCGCTGGGGCTGGCCCTGAAGCCTCGCGGCGAGGACGCGGACGTGCTGGTGGGGGCTGACAATGCAGGCCTCCCGGGCCGCGCCTTCCACGCGCGGGTGCGGCTGCCGGGACAGCTCACCTCCGGCGCGGAGGGCCCTCCCACGGGCCGCGCGGTGCTGGTGGTGGACACCTCGCTGTCCTCCGAGGACGGCAACGCCTGGGCCATCCAGGCGGCCACGCTGCGCGCCCTCCTGGAGAAGGACGCGACGTTGAAGGAGTACGCGGTGCTGCTCTTCGACGTGCGCCCCCGCTGGCTGCACGGGCCGGGCTTCCGCCCGAATGACGCCGCGCACCGCCAGGCGAGCTTCGCGGAGCTGGAGCACGTCTTCCTGGAGGGCGCGTCCCACGTGGACGGCGCGCTGGAGGAGCTGGACCGGGCCGGACGTGAATGGCTCAAGCCTTCCGCCCCCGGGGAGCGCGTGACGGCCTTCCTGCTCTCCGACGGCAACATCACCTGGGGGCAGAGCCGCGTGGACGCGCTCCTCTCCCGACACCCGTGCGTGGAGTCGCTGCGCTGGGTGACGTACCGCTTCGGCGAGGCGGCGGTGAACACGGAGCTCTTCGACGCGCTGGCGCGCTCCAGCGGGGGACGCGTCGTGAACGTCCTGTCCGCGGCGGAGGTGGACGCCGCGGCGAAGGCGCACCGCGCGGCGTCCGTGGTGCTGTCCCGTGTGGCCGTGGTGGGCGCGGACGTGAAGGACCTGGTGGTGGCGGGCCGGCCGCGGCTCGTCTTCCCCGGGCAGGAGCTGCAGGTGGCGGGACGGCTGCCGGGCAAGGGCGACGCGGCGCTGGAGGTGGTGACCCAGGCGGGCACCGGGCCCGAGCGCACGCTGCGCATCCCCCTGCCGTCCGACCAGGACAGCGCCTTCGCGCCCCGGGCGTGGGCGGAGCTCTTCGTATCCCGGCTGGTGTCCCTGGATGACGAACGGTTGGACCGGATGGTGGTGGCGCTCAGCCAGCACTACCGGTTGGCCAACGCCCGCGCGTCCATGCTCGTGCTGGAGTCCGAGGGTGACTACACGCGCTACGCCGTGCGCGACGAGCAGGTGGACCTGGAGAACCTCGAGTCGCTGCGGCGCAGGGAGGAGGACCAGCGCCGCGACAAGCTCCTGGGCATCGCGCTGGATGACGTGCACTCCTCGGGTCGCGCGGTGGTGGCCCGGCTCGCCGAGCAGAAGGGCGTGCCCGCGCTCCTGCGGCGCCAGCCGCTGCGGGACATGCCCTACGCGGGCGGTGACGAGCGGCTCCAGGCGGAGCTGGCCTACCGCAAGGCGCGGCGGGAGAACCGGGACGACGTGATGATCTACGAGGCCGTGGCCCGCAGGCGTGCCTTTTCCGGCGACACCTGGGGCGCCGTGCGGGCGCTGTCGTCGCCCGTGGAGCTGCGGCCTCGCGACGCGGAGGCGCTGCGGCTGGTGGGGTACGGCTTGCTGGCGCTGGGGCAGTACCCGGCGGCGGCGGAGCTCTTCGAGCACGTGCGCCTCAACCGTCCCTTCGAGGCGCAGGCCTTCCTGGAGGAGGCGCTCGCGCTGGATGCGGCGGGGCGCTATTCGGAAGCCGCGCGGAACTACGAGATTGTCCTGTCGCGGCCGTGGCCCCGGCATGGCGAGGAGCTGCGGACGGTGGCGAGCTTCCACTACGCGCGCATGCTGGCGGGGCTGGAGCGGCAGCCCCAGCTCGCGGAGGTGGCCCCCGTGCTCCGCGATCGCCGCGCTAGGCTGCGCAGCCCCGACGGTGACGCGCCGTTCGCGGACGCGCGGCCCATCGACTACCAGCTCACGACGCACTGGAACTCGGACAACACGGACATCGACCTGTGGGTCATCGAGCCGAACGGGGAGAAGTGCTTCTACCAGCACATGCAGTCGTCGCTGGGCGGGCGGCTGTACTGGGACATCACGGATGGCCTGGGGCCGGAGCTGTACCACGCGCGGAAGGCCGCGCCGGGGCCGTACCACGTGGTGGTGCACTACTACGGCAACCACTCGGCGCGGTACGTGGTGCCCACGGCGCTGCTGCTCGTGAGCGACCGGAACGTCTTCACCCCCGAGGGCATGACCCAGCGGCGCTTCCAGGTGCGCATCCTGCCCAACGCGAACGCACGGCTGTTGTTGCGGCGCGAGGAGCTGGTGGCGGGGAAGGACCGCGTGTCGTCGCAGCCCTCACCGTGACGCCCGGCCTTCCAGCCGCAGCAGCCAGGTGGTGATAGCCTCCTCGCAGGCGGCATGGCGGTCCAGGAAGGCGAAGTGGCCGCTGTCCACCTCGAACCAGGTCGCGCGCCGTCCCAGGCGCGCGGCCACGTCCCGTGCGATGCGCGCGGGCATCATCGTGTCGCGCGTCCCCTGCACGAACAACACGGGGACCGCCGGGGTCGACGCGCGGCGCTCCGCACCGGAGATCAACACCAACCCCCGCAGCTCCATGCCCGCCTGAGCGACCCGGCTGCTGAGCACGTGCGCTCCCACGGCCCCGTTGGACAGTCCGCCCAGGTACACGCGGCGGATGCCCTGGCCCTTGAGCCATGCCAGGGTCTGTTCGAGCGTCCTCGCCCCGTCGGCGGTCCACCAGTCTCCCCTGGGCCCCACGGAAGGACAGACGGTCCTCGCGGAGATGGCCCGGGCGGCCCTGGCCATCTGCCAGCAATACACGGTGAAGTTGCCGGTGAAGCCGTGAAGCATCACCACGGCCGTGTCGGGGCTGGGGTGCTCCGGGGTGATGACCACCGTGTCGAAGGACTCGGGTGACTGGAGCCCGAGCCACGTCGCGATGGCGGGCGTGGCCACCGGCCCTTCCTCCCGGGCGAGCCGGTCAAAGGCAGACTCCAGCGCGGGAATGAACCCGGCCGTGTCGGAGGCGGGAAGCCGCCGCGCGAGCAGGAGGGCATGGGCCGCGACGAGCGTCCCGTCCCGTTCGTCCACCAGCCGGTTCAGGTAGCGCGTTCCCGGGGCCGGCATCCGCTCGGTGTGCACCCGGGGGCCATCCGCCACCGCGAGCCGGACCGCCGCGACCGCGACGATGAGCCCCAGCCCCGCGCGGGCCAGTCCACGCCGCGTCCGCCAGGGCTTCGTCAGGAGGCCCAGCGAGAGCAGGACGCCTCCCAGCGCGTATCCCCAGCCGGAGGCCGACGCGCCGATGCAGGCCGCCAGCACGAAGAGACCGCAGGTGATGGGGGCCGTGACGAGCCCGAGGCCGAAGGCCCACCGGGAGAGAGGATGCCGCGAGGCGTTCATGCCACGAGCATCGCGGCAGGAGCCGCCCGGAAGTCCTCTCGGTTTCCGAGCGGTCCCACGCCAGGCCTGAGCGGTCGCTTCGCGGGGCCCGGCGGTGCCAGTCCTTCAGCGTGGCGCGCTGTCAGGGAGGGCACTGCGAGATGCAGAACGCGCGATAGCTGTTGCAGTAGTACGGGTCGCCGCCACCGAAGTAGCACTGGTAGTACTTCGCGTCGCACGCGTCGGTGCAGGCGCTGGGCACCGCCATCTCGACGACGCGGTTCGCTTCCTCGCCTTACGGGGCGCAGACGACCCCTACACAGCCGCCCGTGCCGTTGCCACGTGCGGCGTTGCCTCCGCCGTCAATGGCCGTGGGCGCGTAGATGCCCCAACCCGTGTTGCCCTGGCAGACGTTGTTGGCGAGGGTGGGGGTGCTGACCGGGAGGACGCGCAGGCCGTCGCCGTCATTCGACAGGAAGCGGTTGTTGCGGACGGCGCCGACGAGCGGCGGGGGCTCGAACTCCGGCAGGTCGGCCAGGGTCAGTCCTCCCGCGTTGTCCCGCCAGACATTGCCGCGGATGTCGACCGTGCGGGTCGCGACGTTCAGGCCGCCGCCGTTGTTCATCACCCACGAGTTGCGCAGCTGGAAGTCGAACGGCTCCCAGTTGGGATGCTCGGGCGTCCCGAACGCGGTGTTGTTCGCGATGACGGTGTTGTCGAACACCAGCTCCCAGCAGTTGTCGAAGCCGCTGTTGTTCCAGGCCAGGTCGGCCACGGAGGTGTTCCAGGCGAGCGTGCTCGACCTGAAGCGGACACGGCCGTAGAAGCAGTACAGGACGTTCGCGTTCGACGTGAAGGTCGAACCGGACACGCTGACCTCGTGGTCATCCACGAACAGCACGGTCCCGTTTCCGGTGAACCGCGATCCCCGCACCTCGACGACGCCATTGGCCGCGTCGAACTCACTGCTCATCCCGACGGCGTTCCCCTCCATGCGGGAGTCCGTGAGGAGGATCCGTGCGTAGCCCTGGCGGTGGTAGATGGCGGTCTGGTTGTCGAGCAGCGCGACCTGGTGCAGCCACACCGGCCCGCTGTCGAACACGTAGCCCGAGTTGAACCCACGGACCGTGCCGTTGCGCACGGTGCTCCCTTCCTCGGCCACGATGCCCATGGAGTCCTCGGTCGCGGGCCCGGAGCGGCGCACGGTGTGGCCCCCCAGGTCGAGCACGACGCCCGGGGCGGCGATCCGGATCGCGGGGTCTGGCGTGCCCGGGCAAGAGAGGTCGCGCGTGAGCCGCGTGTTCCGGGTCAGCACCTCCCCGCACCGGACGGCACGCGCCTCGCTGGCTTCCCCTTCCCCCTGGGGACTGGCCTTCGCGGTGGTGCCCGCGAGGAGCAACAACGCCAGGGGCCACGTCACGACCCCACCTCGAATCCGTTGCATGGTGCTTCCCCCTGGCTGGAGGCCTTCCGCCCCCGCGCGAGGAGGCTGCTCACACCGCTTCACGCCCCCCAGTCCGCCCAGCGGTGTCAGGCGCCTGCGTGGGGGAGACAGTCCTGGCGTCCCCAGGGGCAGGGCTGTTGCTATCCTCCGGTCCGCTGCGACAGAAAGGACGGAGCACCATGACGAGGGCACCCGCCACCCGGACCGACCTGAGGGAGGCGCTGCGGCGGCTGGGCCTGGATGCGGGAGACCTCGTGATGGTCCATGCCGGCCTGCGGAGCCTGGGGCCCGTCCTGGGCGGGGTGAACACCGTGGTGCAGGCGCTGCTCGACGCGGTGGGCCCCCGGGGCACGCTCATGGCGTACCTGGACTGGGAGATGGGCGTGGAGCCGGAGGACTTCGAGGACCCGCGCCTCCGGGAGGAGATCCCCACCTTCGACAAGCGCACCGCGCGGGCCAGCCGCGACCACGGCATCCTCGCGGAGACGCTGCGGACGTGGCCGGGCGCGGTCCGCAGCGACCATCCGGACGCGGGCATGGTCGCCATCGGCGCGCGGGCGGAGTGGCTCTGCGCGGGCCATCCCTTCCGCTATGGCTACGGCCCCGGCTCGCCGCTGGCCCGGCTGGTGGAGGCCGGGGGCAAGGTGCTGATGCTCGGAGCTCCGCTGGAGAAGCTCACGCTGCTGCACCACGCGGAGCACTTGGCGGACCTCCCAGGCAAGCGCGTGGTCCGCTACCAGCGGCCGCTCCTCGTCAACGGCGAGCGGCGCTGGGTGGACTTCGAGGAGTTCGACACCAGCGAGCCGGTAACCGACGCCCTGCGCGCGTCCAGTGTGGACCCCTTCACGCTCATTGGAGAGCAATGCCTCACGGAGGGAATCGGCCGCTCCGGAACGGTTGCCCAGGCACCATCCCATCTCTTTGATGCGCGCCGGTTGGTACGACGTGGCGTCGCATGGTTGGAGGAGTCCCCCCGCTGAAAGGAGCCGCCGTGATTCTCTTGAAGACCGCCCTCATCCTGGCCCTGACCTCAGCCACCCCCGAAGCCGCGCCCGCGAAGCCCGGGTGCGCGACCACGAACATCGAAGTCGCGCTCCGCCACCTGTTCGAACGCTACAAGGACGGCGGGACGCTGGACGTCGCCCGGGACTCCGGCGAGCCCATCACGCCCCAGTTCATCGCGGAGTCCCTGAAGGTGCGCGACGTGCCGAATGGCTACGCGCTGGTGGAGAGCCCGGACCTCATCGAGACCTACGAGGCCGCGCTGTTCAAGAACCCGAACGGCTACCACCTGGTGGTGGTGTCGTCGGGTGCGTCCGTGAGCCACACGGCGGTCTTCAAGTGCGACGCGGAAGGGCTGAAGGCCGACAACACGGCCCTGCAGCTCTCCGACGCGGACGCCATCCAGCTCTACGCGGACGCGGGGCTCCTCAAGGCGAACGCGAAGAAGGGCCTGAGCGAGCAGACCCTCAAGGACTGGGCGGGCTCCATCGTCACCCTCGCCCTGCCGCGCAAGGGCCGCGTCATCACCATCAAGGCGAACGTGGACGAGCCGGCCGGCGTGTATGGGAAGAAGCTGGGCACGGTCGACTACGTCGATGGCCGGTTCGTCGTCAGCTCCCTCGCGAAGAAGGCCCGCTGAGGGGCGGGGCCCGCGTCCTGGAACGCGGGCCCCTTTGGCTGCCTTCTACGGGCTGGTGACGCGCACGTCGTCGTAGGTCGCCACGCCCGTGGCGTAGAAGCCGACCTTGCCCGCGGTCAGGCTCGTGTCCGTTCCCTGCACGCGGAGCACACCGTCCACGAAGCCCTGGATGGAGGTGCCGCTGACGGTGAGGGTCAGCGTGTAGAACGCGGACGTGCTCGCGGTGAACGGCACGGTCTGCAAGGTCGTCGCCCCGGTGCGACAGGGGGCTCAGGGGCAGCCGGAGCTGACCTCGAGCGCGTCATAGGCCATCCAGCCGTTGCGGCGGGTGCCGGTGGCGGCGATGACATAGCCATAGATGAACTTCATGGTTCCCGACTGCTGGCGGTAGCGCCCCGCGCTGTCCTGCACCCAGAGCGGGATGTCGATGGAGGGCGCGCCCGAGTTCGTCGGCACGTCCAGGCGCTGGAACTTCGTGCCCGCGGGGAAGTGGTCCACTGCCACGCCGCCCAGGCCGAAGCCCGGCACGTTGAAGGTGAGGTTCGCCGAGCGCAGGCCGTTGGCGCGCACGAGCGGCAGGTAGTCACCCGCGCGCTCGTTGGACGACGTCGTGTCGTAGACCACCTTCTTCACTTCGAGCGCCGGGTCGTGCGAGTTGCGCACGGCGTAGCACGCCATCTTGCTCAGCCCGGAGCTCAGCGCGGAGACGTGGCCGACCTTCTCCTCGAAGGAGGTGCGCCCCAGGATGGCGGACATGGGCAGCCAGCCGGAGCTGGAGTTGGACGTCGACGTCGCGAACGCGTGCAGCTCACCCGCGAAGGTGCGCGTCTGGCCGTAGTTGAAGAGGGAGCGCGTCCGGGTGGACGTGCCCATGATGGTGCCGTTGCCGTCGCGGATGGGCACGCCCGTGGTGATGCCCCATGAATCATCGTCGGTCGTGTCGTTGGTCTCCACGCGGTTGCCGCCGGAGGGCCGCAGCTTGCAGTTGTACGGGCTCTCCTCGCACACCGTCCCGTTCACGCCGGAGAAGGCCGCCTGCCGCGTGGTGGCCAGGTCCTCCCCCTCAAGCACCTCGCCGCCACAGGCGACGGAGCTCAGCACCACGGTGCACATCACTGCTTTTTGGAAGTTCATGATAAAAATGGAAATCTTATTTTACCTGCTTTGTCAAATGGCGAGGCCATGGCATTGCCCGCCATTTGGCATGGCCGGATTGCGTCGCGTACGCGCAGTGCGCTCAGGGATTGGTTCGCGCCGGAAACGCCAGCGCGTGGAGGGGCTCCGGGAGCTGTTGCCGCTGCCAGGCGCGCTCGCGGGCGGTGGCTTCCGCGACGTCGGTGGCTTCGGCCGCGCCGTGGGCCGCGGCGGTCGCCGCGTAGGTGGCGGCGTGCGGCGCGTGGGTCGTGACGTGGGCGGTGGCGGCGGCATGTCCCGCTGCACGGGCCGCGGCGCAGGCGGAGGCGTGCGCGGTGGCGTCGCGGGCGGCGGCGTGCGCGGCGAAGGCGGCGGCGCGTGCCTCGCTCATGGCCAGTGCTCCTTGTGCCCAGGCTCGCGCGGCTTCAATGGCACGGCGGGGACGGAGGTCCTCCGGGAACTTCTCTTCGAAGAAGGGGAGCACGTGCTCGGCGCAGTCGGCGGCCCAGCGGGCCAGGGACTCGTGGTCGGACCTGTCGAGCTTCATGCCCCCCGCTCCTTCCTGCGTCACCCACCTCTCGTGTTCTCTGTCATTCCAGGCGGACAGGTCAATGCGGGCGCTGACGCATCCGCGCCATGCGTCCGGGAAGGGACTTCCGATGTTTCCAGCCACGAACCCTGGCGGGCCCGTGGCACCGGAGACGTGAGCCTTCAGCGCTCCGGTTCTTCGTCTTCGTTCAGGAGACTGTGTTTGCGAAGCTTGTCGTGCAGCGTGGCGCGGCCGATGCCCAGCGCCTTCGCGGCTTCCGTGCGCTGACCCTTGGACGCCGCGAGCGCGGCGAGGATGAGCTCCCGCTCGTGCGCATCCAGCTTCTCGCGCAGCGTGGCGCCGGTGGATGGGACCTGGGGCGTGCTGGGGCCACCGCCGGGCAGCAGCTCCAGGTCCAGCGTGCCGTCAGGGGACAGCACCACGGCGCTCTCCAGGGCGTTCTCCAGCTCGCGCACGTTGCCGGGCCAGGGGTAGGCCGTGAGGCGCTCCAGGAGGGTGGGCGTCAGTTGCACCGGCGGCATGCGGAAGCGCTCGGTGTGGCGGGCGAGGAAGTGCTTCGCGAGCGCGGCGATGTCTTCCGGGCGGCTTCGCAGCGGGGGCACCTGGAGCGTCACGACCTTGAGGCGGTAGTAGAGGTCCTCGCGGAAGCGGCCCTCGGCCACGCGCTGGGGCAGGTCGCGGTGGGTAGCGGCCAGCACGCGGACATCCACGGGGAAGGAGCGGTCCTCGCCCACGGGCCGCACTTCGCCCTCCTGGAGGACGCGCAGGAGCTTTGCCTGGAGGGGCAGGGCGAGCTCTCCCACTTCGTCCAGGAGCAGGGTGCCTCCGGAGGCCTCGCGGAAGAGGCCCGGACGGGCGCGCACGGCGCCGGTGAACGCGCCCCGCGCATGGCCGAAGAGCTCCGCCTCCGCGAGCTCCGGCGTGAGGGCGGCGCAGTTGAAGCGCACGTAGGGCTTGTCCGCGCGCGGAGAGGCGCGCACCAGGGCCTCGGCGACGCGCTCCTTGCCGGTGCCGCTCTCGCCGGTGATGAGCACGGTGACGTCGCGGGGGCCCACGCGCTGGATGAGCAGGGCCAGGCGGGCCATGGACGGCGACACGAAGACCAGCGAGCGCAGCAGGTTCACTTCGCCGGACAGCCGTTCGTTCTCCGCCTCCAGCTGGACCATTCCGAGCGCGCGGCGCACCACGGCCAGCACGTCGTCCACGTCGAACGGCTTGCGGAAGTAGTCCAGCGCGCCGAGCTTCATGGCCTCCACGGCATGACGTTCGGAGCCATGCGCGGTGATGAGGATGACGCGGGGCGCATGCGGACGCGCGGCGACGCGGCGCAGGAGTTCCATGCCATCCACACGCGGCATGCGCAGGTCGCTGAGCACCAGGTCCACGGGCGGCTCCGTGTCCAGGCGAGCCAGCGCGGCCTCTCCATCCACGGCCTCTTCGACGGTGAGTCCGTCGTCCTCCAGCAGGCCACGCAGCGTGTAGCGCACACCCGCGTCGTCATCCGCCACCAGCACGCGCGCCTTCACGACAGGGCCTCCTTTCGCGGCGCTTCGACCATCGGGGACGCGGCCGGAAGGAGCAGCTCCGCCACGCAGCCTCCGCCGTCGCGTGCGCGCAGGCTCAGCTCTCCGCCATGTTGTCGCATCAGCGCTCGCGACAGCGCGAGTCCCAGTCCGGAGCCATGCGGCTTCGTGGTGATGCCCGGCTCGAAGACACGCTCCCTCACTTCTTCCGCGAGCCCGGGGCCCCGGTCGCGCACCTCCACGCGGCCCCCGCCTCCCGGCAGCGCCCAGGACTGGAGCTCCACCGTGGTTCCCCTGGGCGCGGCGTCCAGCGCGTTCTGCACGACATCGATCAGCACCTGCCGCACCTTGCGCGCGTCGCACCACGCTTCCGCGGGTGGCCCCTCGGTGACTCTCAGCGCCACGCCCCGCTCTCCCGCCATGCCCTCGTGCAGCTCCACCACCTGCCGGCACAGGCCGTCCAATGGCACGTGCGCTTCATTGAGCGGGAGCAGCGGCCGGGAGAAGTTGAGGAACCCTTCGAGGATCTCCTGCATCCGGTCCACCTCCCGGCGCAGCACCGCCAGCCGCTCCGCGGGCCGGCCCTCCACCTCGCGGGCGATCATCGCGGCCAATCCCTTCACGCTCGCCAGCGGGTTCTTCAGCTCGTGGGCAATCTCTCCCGACAGCGTGGTGAGCGAGCGCACCCGCTCCTCGTGGGCCTTCAGGGCTTCATCCCGCGCGTCCAGCGCCGTGCGCACCATGCCCCGGAACGTGTGCCGCATCGTCGTGCCGATGAAGTTCGCCCAGACCACCAGGAACGTCGTCACCACGAGCATCGTCACGAGCAGTGCGTTGCTGTGCCCCGCGCGCTGTCCTCCTCCAAAGAGCGCGGGCACCAGGTCCCCCACCACACCCGTGAAGGTCACCGCCGCCTGCACGCCCACCAGCGCGAGCAGGTAGCCCGCCCACCTGCGAGCCCTGGCCGGTGGAAAGAGGATCGCCGTGGCGAAGGCCACCGGCAGCACCAGGGGAATGAGCGGGCTCTCCAGTCCTCCCAGCGACAGGTTCACCACCGTGAACAGGGGGAACGCCACCAGCGGCAAGGCCGTGCCCTGCTCGTGTGACAACACCGGCTGCCGCCGCCATGACCGGGCGACCCCCAACCCCACCAGCACCAGCCCCAACGCCAACGCCACGCACCACCGGCGCCACTCCGCCGTGTCGCCGATGAGCCCCAGCGACCCCATCACCACCGGGAGGGGGCTCAGGAACAGCAGCACCTTCGTCACCTGCCGGAACATCCGCGAGAACGCCTCGCGCTGGACCTGCTCGACTCCGGCGGCCGTGGGCTGGGGTAGGGAATGCAAGGCGCGTCCTCCTGGACCGTGGGCGCTACCCTATGCCCAAGCAAGGCGGATGCCCCAGCCCGTGTGCCCTGGCGCCGCTCCCGCTTCGCCCCCTTCTTGTTCGGCGGCCCGGCGCCCGCGTCGGAAATCCGAACAGGGCAGGGCCCTGCCCCCGGGGGCTCCCCTGGCGTTCAGTGCTGGCACGTCCGGTGCTCAAGGTGACGCCAGGACACAGGGCCAGGACGGCCCCGTGCGCCGGACGCGGACTCCCTGGAACGGGCAGGCGTAGCGTGGAGCCGCCGCGTTCCGGGGGCGCTTCATTCGCGGCATGGGCCGCGCCAGGAGGCTGGGGTGTCGGGACCGGGCAGGAAGTCGAAACACTCGAAGCGAGGCATCGTCGCGGGGGCCATCCTGGTCGCCGTCATCGCCAGCGGCATCCTCTGGCTGCGGCGGCCGGTCCCGGAACCGCCGCCGCGCTTCACCGGCTACGTCGTCAGCGACAACGTCTACCTGTCCTCCCCGGTGGCCGGCATGGTGGCGTCCGTCGCGGTGGTGCGCGGGCAGCGCGTGGAGCCAGGCACGCCGCTGTTCCGCATGGAGCCCACGTCGCTGGTGGCACGGGCCGACCAGGCGCGGGCGCAGGTGGGGCAGATTGAAGCCCAGCTCCTCGCGCGGCAATCGGACGTGGCCCGCGCCCGTGCCTCGCTCGCCGCCGCGCAGGCGGAAGTGGAGCGCGCGGACGCGGATCTGGCCCGCCTCGTCGCCGTCCAGAAGGCGATGGAGGGCGCCGTGACGCCCCAGCAGTTGGACCTGCTGCGCGCCACCGCGACCCGCGCCCACGCCCAGCGCGACGCGGCCCGCACGGACGTGGCGGCGGCGGGGGCGCAGCTGGAGGTCGTCCGCGCCCAGCTCACCAGCGGACGCGCGGGCGTCACCGCCGCGCAGCAGCAGGTCGTGGAGCTGGCGCCCGTGTCGCCTGTCGTGGGCCGCGTGGAGGACGTCCTCTTCCAGCCGGGCGAGTGGGCCGTGCCCAACGCCCCCGTCGTCAGCATCATCCCGGACGCGAAGCTCAAGGTGCGCTTCTACGTGCCGCAGGGGCGGGTGGCGTCCTTTCCGCCGGGCACCGCCGTGAACATCGCCTGCGACGGCTGCGACACCGGGATGACGGCGCGCGTGGACTACGTCGCCTCGCGCCCTGAATACACGCCGCCCATCATCTACAGCCTGGAGACGCGGCAGAAGCTGGTGTTCCTGGTGGAGGCCGTGCCCTCCGCGCCCACGCGGCTGCTGCCAGGACAGCCCATCGACGTGACGCCGCTGAAGCAGGCATCGGTGGAGGCCGACCGATGAACGAGCGGGCCATCGACGTGCGCGGGCTCAACAAGTCCTTTGGCGACCGGCACGTCGTGCGGGACGTCTCCATCGCCGTGGACACCGGGCGCATCACCGGCTTCCTGGGCCCCAACGGCTCCGGCAAGACGACGACGCTGCGGCTGTTGTGCGGCCTGCTCACGCCCGACAGCGGCGAGGGCACCGTGCTGGGCCTGGACTTCCGCGCCCGGGGCGACGCCATCAAGCGCCAGACGGGCTACATGACGCAGAAGTTCTCCCTCTACGAGGACATGACGCTGGAGGAGAACCTGGCCTTCGTCGCGCGCGTCCACGGGTTGGAGCAGCGGCGCGAGCGCGTGGAGGACACGCTCCACCGGCTGGGCCTCTTCGACCGGCGCCGGCAGCTCGCGGGCGCGCTCTCCGGTGGCTGGAAGCAGCGCCTGGCCCTGGCCGCAGCGACGCTGCACGAGCCCCGGCTGCTGCTTTTGGACGAACCCACCGCGGGCGTGGACCCCAAGGCCCGCCGCGAGTTCTGGGATGAAATCCATACGCTCGCCGCGGGAGGCCTCACGGTGCTGGTGTCCACGCACTACATGGACGAAGCCGAGCGGTGCCATGACATCGGCTACATCCTGTATGGCCGCCTCATCGCCCGAGGCACCGCGGACTCGATCATCCGTGACTCGGGGCTGGTGACGTTCCTGGGGGAAGGGCCGGGCATCGACCGCGCGGCGCACCTGCTGGCCCAGGCGGACGGCGTGCTCAGCGCCTCAGCGTTCGGCGCCGCCGTGCACGTCAGCGGGGTGAAGCGCGAAGCCCTGGAGGCCGCGCTCGCCCCCTGGCGCAAGGAGCCCTTCCGGTGGAGCGAGGTGCCGCCCTCCCTGGAGGACGTCTTCATCCAGCTCATGGGTCGTGAGCGCGACGAACGGTACACGTCATGAGGGGCTCCCTGCCGCGCATCCTGGCCGTGCTGCTCAAGGAGTTCACGCAGCTGCGGCGCGACCGCATCACGTACGCGATGATCCTCGTCATGCCGGTGATGCAGCTGCTCATCTTCGGCTACGCCATCAACATGGACCCCCGGCACCTGCCCGCCGCGGTGCTGTCCCACGACACCAGCACCCTGGCGAACTCCGTCGTCTCAGCGCTGGAGCGCACCGGCTACGTGGACGTGCGCTACCTGCCGCGCTCCGACGAAGAGCTGGACCAGCTCATCCGCCGGGGCCAGGTGCTGCTGGGCATCACCATCCCCCCGGACTTCACCCGGCGGGTGCTCAAGGGGGAGCGCGCTCAAATCCTGGCGGAGGCGGACGCCTCCGACCCGCAGGCCGCCGCGGGCGCGCTGGCCGCGGTGAGCGTGCTGCCCACGGAGGCGCTGCGCAACGAACGGGTGGGACTGGGCATGCCCCGGTCCACCGCGCCGCCGTTCGAGGTGGTGGTGCACCGGCGCTACAACCCGGAGAGCCGCTCGCCGTTCAACATCGTGCCGGGGCTCCTGGGCATCATCCTGTCCATGACGCTGGTGATGATGACCGCCATGGCCGTCACCCGCGAGCGCGAGCGCGGCACCATGGAGACGCTGCTGTCCACGCCCGCCACCCCGGTGGAGATCATGGTGGGAAAGCTCACGCCGTACGTCGTCGTGGGGCTGATCCAGACCGTCGTCGTGCTGGTCATGGCGCGGGGGTTGTTCTCGGTGCCCATGGCACGCACGGCCGCCGGATGGCTGGCATTGGCGTGCGGCATCGTGCTGTTCATCGTGGGCAACCTGTCGCTGGGCTACCTCATCTCCACCGTGGCGCGCAGCCAGTTGCAGGCGATGCAGATGTCCATGTTCTACATGCTGCCGTCCATCTTCCTCTCCGGCTTCGCCTTCCCCTTCCTGGGGCTGCCGCCGTGGGCGCGGGTCCTGGGCGAAATCATCCCCGTCACCCACTTCCTGCGCATCGTCCGGGGCGCGCTGCTCAAGGAGCAGGTGCTCGCGGACATGGGCAATGACCTCTTGGCGCTGGGGCTGTTCGTGCTCGCGGTGGCGGGCGCGGCGCTCGCGCGTTCGCGCACCACCCTGGATTGAGGAGCCCCCTTCCCTCAGTAGGGGAGGGGTTCCTCCTGGAACGAGCGTCCGCTGGCGGTGAGCGACTTGCCCTCGTGCCAGAGCAGCTCCTCCGTGCGCAGCAAAAGCTCCGTGAGCCCTTCGCCCGTGCGCGCGCTGATGGGGACGCCTTCGTTCGCATGGGCCTCCAGGGTCGACATGACGCCCTCCACGCCGCCTTCCAGCAGGTCGCTCTTGTTGAACACGAGCAGGCGCGGCGTGTCCTGCAAGCCCAGGTCCTGGAGGATCTTCTCCACGGCCTCCATCTGCAGCCGGTACGCCGGGTCCGACGCGTCCACCACGTGCAGCAGCAGGTCCGCGTCCGCCAGCTCCTCCAGCGTGGCGCGGAAGGCATTCACCAGGGTGCGCGGCAGCGCGCGGATGAAGCCCACGGTGTCGGTGATGATGACCTCGCGGTCGCGCGGGAAGCGCAGCCGGCGGCTGCTGGGGTCGAGCGTGGCGAAGAGCTTGTCCTCCACCACCACGTCCGAGTCCGTCAGGTGGTTGAGCAGCGTGGACTTGCCCGCGTTCGTGTACCCGACGATGGAGATGATGGGCACGTCGTGCCGCACGCGACGCTGACGGCGCACCTGCCGGCCCGCACCCACCGCATCAATGCGCTTCTCCAGCAGTGAGATGCGGTCGCGCACCCGGCGTCGGTCGATCTCCAGCTTCGTCTCACCGGGCCCCCGCCCGCCGATGCCGCCCATGAGCCGGGAGAGCCCTTCGTCCCGCTGCGCGAGCCGGGGCAGCCGGTAGCGCAGCTGGGCCAGCTCCACCTGGAGCCGGCCTTCGGCGCTGTGCGCGTGCTGCGCGAAGATGTCCAGGATGAGCTGCGTGCGGTCCAGCACCTTCAGCGACGTGTGGTCGGAGATGTGCCGGGCCTGCGCGGGCGTCAGGTCGTGGTCGAAGATGATCATGTCCGCGAACCGCTGCATCGCCCGCAGGTTCAGCTCCTCCAGCTTCCCCCGGCCCACGACGAACCGCGGGTCGAGCTGGCTGCGCGCCTGGAAGGCGACGTCGAGCACCTCGATGCCCGCCGTCCGCGCCAGCTCCCGCAGCTCGGCCATGGACGCCTCCGCGGCGGCGCGGCCCTCCAGGGCCACTCCGACGAGCAGGGCCCGCCCCTGCGTGATGACCTCCTGGCCCGCGATGGCATGGCCGAAGGCCTCCTCCAGTTCCTCGGCCAGGGCCACGGGGTCGACGTCGAGCGCATGGACGTCCGGGGCCTTCCGCGTCTTCCAGAAGCGCTCCCGGGGGCCAGCGGATTCAGGGTCCAGGTGGCCCAGGTAGACCTTGCCCGGCTGGCCGTCCGGGCGCGTCTCGATGGCGCAGACGAGGTCCAACCGGAGCAGTGCGAGGTCGGTGATGTCGTCGGGCGTGAGCGGTTCGTCCTTCAGGTGCGTGTGCACGAGGCGCAGCCCGCGAAGCCGCGTGTCTCCCGCGCGCATGCGGCCCACGTCGGGAAGCTCCAGCCGGGTCGCGTCGCCGACCATGACGGCTTCGATTCCTCCGCGCCGGTCGATGAGCACGCCCACCTGACGGCCCGTCTCCTGGCTGAGCGCGCACAGATGCCCGGCGAGCTGGGGGCTCACGACCTCCTGGGGCCGCACGTGCAGGCCCCAGGTCGCCTCCAGGCGCTGGAGCTGGCTGGGCTTGAGCCCTTGGGTGTTTCCATGGATGGCGGGCATCGTGGGGGCCTTCCTGTCGTCGGGAGCCGGTGCTCCAGGGTCTTCCGTTCACGCTAAGCACCCGCTCGCAGCCCGCCGCGTCATCCCGGCGGGCCGCGTCAACATGCGGTCCTCTGGAGCATTCGTGGGGGTGCGGCGATCCAAACGGACCGCTGATTGCAATCTCCTTGCGCACCGGAGCCACGCCCCACGTGGTTTCGCGGGGTTCACTCCCGCGTCCGGTCTGGAGATGCCCATGTCCCGTGACAACTCCTTCGCGGCAGGTGCGGTGCGGACTTCGCGCCGGCAGGATGCGCCGCGTTCAAGCCTCCATCGGTGGGGGAGGGTGGTCCTCCCACCCGTGCTCCTGTTCATGACGACGCTCGCCGCCGGCTGTGGCGACGAGGACTGCGTTCCCCGGACGTGCGAGTCGCAGGGCTTCAACTGCGGTGAGGCGACGGATGGCTGTGGCAAGCCGCTCGAGTGCGGCACCTGCTCGGCGCCCTCCTCCTGTGGTGGAGGCGGCCAGGAGAATGTCTGTGGCTGCACCGCGCAGAAGACGGAGTGCAGCCCCGGCGTGGAGTGTGGCGTCGAACCGGATGGCTGCGGTGGCACCATCAGCTGTGGGGTCTGCACGGCGCCGGAGGTGTGTGGGGGGCGTGGCGTGCAGCAGACCTGCGGCATCCCCGCCGCCGCCCGCGAGTGCAGCGACGGCTGGTGCTGGGAGTATCCGCTGCCCCATGGCTACAGCTTCCTGGGCGCGCACTTCCGCGCTCCCGATGATGGGTGGGCGGTGGGCGAGGACGGCTTCATCCAGCACTGGGATGGAACGCGGTGGACGCGCGTGGCCAGCGGGACGCTGACGTCGCTGCGCGACGTGCACGCCCTCTCCCCGACGGACGTGTGGACGGTGGGCGCGGGCGGCACCGTGCTCCACTCCACGACGGGCGGGGCCTTCTCCCCCGTGAGTTCCGGGACGACGCGCGACCTGCGGTCCGTGTGGGCCTCCGGCCCGAGCGACGTCTGGGCCGTGGGCGCGGGCGGCACCGTGCGGCGCGACCGGGGCAGCGGTTTCCAGGGCGTGGACGTGGCCTCGACGAAGGACCTCAACGGCGTGTGGGGCAGCGGGCCTTCGGATGTCTGGATGGTGGGGCAGTCCGGCACGCTGCGCCGGTACGACGGCAACACCGTCTCCAGCATCGACGCGGGCACGACGGACATCGACTTCCACGACGTGACGGGCACCGGCCCGAACGACGTCTGGACCGTGGCCTCGGATGACCCCTGCATCTTCTGCGACGACTTCGGCCAGGTGTTCCACACCACGCCCGCAGGCGTCGAGCAGTCGCTGCGCTCGTCGGATCAGCTGTTCTCCGTGTACGCCGCGTCGCCGTCGCTGGTGCTGACCGGCGGAGAGGACTTCGGCTACGTCTACAACGGCACGAAGTGGACGGACACGGACGAGGACGCCGTGGGGGCCATCACCGGCAGCGGGCCTGACGACGTGTGGTCCTTTGGCCCGGGCGGGCAGGTGCAGAAGTGGACCGGGCAGGCGTGGAGCTCCAGGGCGCCGCTGCGCATGCTGAGCGCGGCGCGGGCCATCCATGGCACGGGGCCGTCGGACATGTGGGCCGTAGGGGACTCGGGCCGCGTGCTGCACTGGAACGGCGGCGGCTGGATCGAGCCTTCGCTGGCTTCCTTCACCACCGACAATGTGTCGGGCGTGTACGCGGCCTCTCCGACGGCGGTCTGGGTGACGACGTCGTTCTTCCGCCGCATCCTCCGGTTCGACGGGACCCGCTTCAACGAGGAGTTCAAGTCGGATACGCCGAAGCTGTACGCCATCCACGGCGCGTCGGCGACGGACCTCTGGGCGGTGGGTGAGTCCGGCGAAGCGATCCACTCCGATGGCGCCACCTGGACGCGGATGCCCACGGGGGCCAGCGCGACGCTCAACGCCGTCTGGGTGCAGGGCGCCTCGCTGGCCATCGCGGTGGGCGACGCCGGCACCATCATGCGCTGGGACGGCGCCGCCTGGACCGCCCTGGACTCCGGCGTCACCGTGTCCCTGAAGGCCGTATGGGGCAGCGGCCCGAACGACGTCTGGGCCGCGGGCGCGGGGGGCACGCTGCTGCGCTACAACGGGGCCCTCTGGCTTCCTGTCGCCAGTGGTACCTCGTCCCAGCTCAACGGCCTGATGGGGCGCTCCGCCACCGAGGTCTGGGCGGTGGGGGACAACGGCACGCTGCTGCGCTTCGACGGCGGCAAGTGGACCGCGGAGACCACCGGCACCCGCCGCGTCCTCCGGGGCGTGTGGGCGCCGTCGTCCTCGGAGCTGTGGATGGTGGGGGACACGGCGGTCCTGCACAGACCCTGACACCCGCCGTTCACCGCGACCTCCGGCGCGCTCCCGCCCTGTAGATTGGGGCGGGACACGTCCGCCAAGGAGCGCGCATGGGCTGCTGTCACTACCCCGCCGTGAAGGAAGGCTGCGACAGCGCCTTCACGGTGGACACCTCCCGCATCACCTTCGGCCCGGGCTGTCTCTTGGAGGTGGGCGACCGGGCTCGGGCGCTCGGGATGAAGCGGGTGGCGCTGTTCTCCGACGCGCGCGTGGCGGGGCTGCCGCACTTCGCGAAGGTGCGCCAGTCGCTGCTCGCCGCCGGGCTGGACGTCGTCGTCTTCACGGACGTGCACGTCGAGCCCACGGACCAGTCCTTCCTGGAGGCGGCGCGCTTCGCCACCGAGGCCCGGCCGGACGGCTACGTGTCGCTGGGCGGCGGCTCCGTCATCGACACCTGCAAGGCGGCGAACCTCTACGCCACGCATCCGGCGGACTTCCTCGCCTACGTGAACGCGCCGGTGGGGGAGGGACGTGCGGTTCCCGGGCCCCTCAAGCCGCACATCGCGTGCCCCACCACGTCCGGGACGGGCAGCGAGGTGACGGGCATCACCATCTTCGACCTGCTGTCGCTGTCCGCGAAGACGGGCATTGCGTCACCGGCGCTGCGGCCCACCGAGGCGCTCATCGACCCGGACTGCACCGCGACCCTGCCCGGGGAGGTCGTCGCGGCCAGCGGGCTGGACGTGCTGTCGCACGCGCTGGAGTCCTATACGGCGCGGCCCTTCGTCCACCGTCCCGCCCCCGCGCGCCCGAGCCTCCGGCCGATGAGCCAGGGCGCCAACCCGTGGAGCGACCTGGGCTGCCGCGAGGCCCTGCGCCTGATGGGCCTGTACCTGGAGCGCGGCGTGAAGGACGCACGGGACACGGAGGCCCGGGAGCAGCTCATGTGGGCGGCCACGCTCGCGGGCATCGCGTTCGGCAACGCGGGCGTGCATGCGCCGCATGGCATGGCCTACGCGGTGGCGGGGCGGGTGCGCGACTTCCGCCCGTCCGGCTATCCCCAGGACGAGCCGCTGGTGCCGCACGGCCTGGCCGTCATCGTCAACGCCCCTGCGGTGTTCCGCTACACGGCCGCCGCCAACCCGGAGCGCCACCTGGAGGCCGCGGGCTTCCTGGGCGCGGACGTGCGCGGCGCGGGCAGCGGGGACGCGGGCGAGGTGCTCGCGGGCCGCGTCGTCCAGTTGATGCGCGCGGTGGGCGTGCCCAACGGCCTGGAGGGCGTAGGCTACACGGGCGCGGACGTGGACGCGCTCACGGAGGGCGCATTCCCGCAGCAGCGCCTGCTCCAGAACGCGCCCCGGGAGATGACCCGCCCCGTCCTCACGGAGCTGTTCCGCCAGGCGCTGCGCTACTGGTAACCCGAACCCGACGAGGACCCTCCCGTGCCCGACGCAGAGACGGCCGACCGCTACCGCTACTTCCTGCCCATCACCACGCGGTGGATGGACAACGACGTGTACGGCCACATCAACAACGTCACGTACTACAGCTACTTCGACACCGTCGCGAACCACTACCTCATCCACGAGGGCGGCCTGGACATCCACACCAGCGCGGTCATCGGGTTGGTGGTGGAGTCGAAGTGCGCCTACCGCGCGCCGCTCGCGTATCCGGACCGCCTGAGGGCGGGCCTGCGCGTGGACACGCTGGGCAACCGCTCGGTCACCTACGGCATCGCCATCTTCAAGGAGGGCGACGAGCAGGCGGCGGCGCATGGCCACTTCGTGCACGTCTTCGTGGACCGGCAGACGCGAAGGGCCGTGGCCATGCCTGACCGGCTGCGCGAAGCGCTGAAGAGGCTGGTCGTGACGCCACGCGAGCAGGCCTGAGCGCGAGGTGCCGCAAGGGCTCCCTGGCGACCGGGGAGCCCCTGCCGTCCCGTGTCCCGAATCCGGCTTGCCGTCATCACCATCGTCTTCGTGTACCCCCACAGAAGGAGATGGATGATGTGTTGCAACACTCGAATCTGGCATTCCCACCACTGCGTCCTGCCGCCGTACATCCACCGGCACATTGCCCAGAACGGCTCGCCGCAGCAGCGCGCGCAGGCCCTGCGGACGCTCTCCATCGATAACACCCTGCGCGCCATCCGCCTGTCCTCCAGCGGCGCGCCCCAGGCGGCGAAGCGCCTCATCCCGGGCCCCATGATCGTGGAGAGCCAGAAGCGCCGCACCATCTACGACGTGAAGAACTCCGAGGCCCTTCCGGGAGTGGAGGTCCGCGGCGAGGGAGCGAACGACACCGGCAACGCGGCGGTCGACGAGGCCTACGTCGGCCTGGGCGCGACCTACGACCTCTACTGGGATGTCTACGGCCGCAACTCCATTGACGGCAACGGCATGCCCCTCAACGGGCACGTCCACTATGGCAGCGGCTACGACAACGCCTTCTGGGACGGCGAGCGCATGGTGTTCGGCGACGGCGACGGCGACCTCTTCAACCGCTTCACCATCTCGGTGGACGTCATCGGGCACGAGCTGACCCACGGCGTGACGGAGCACGAGGGCCCTCTTGCCTACTTCTCCCAGGCGGGCGCGCTCAACGAGCACATGTCGGACTGCTTCGGCTCGATCGTGAAGCAGCGCCTGTTGAACCAGACGGCGGACCAGGCCGACTGGCTCATCGGCGCGGGGCTCCTGACGGACAAGGTCCAGGGCAAGGCCCTGCGCTCCATGAAGGACCCCGGCACCGCGTTCGATGATCCGGTGCTCGGCAAGGATCCGCAGCCGGCCCTGATGAAGGACTTCGTGAGCACGTGGGAGGACAACGGCGGCGTGCACATCAACTCCGGCATCCCCAACAAGGCCTTCTGCCTCGCGGCCATCAACCTGAAGGGCTACGCGTGGGAGAAGGCGGGCCTCATCTGGCTGGAGACGCTGCGCGACTCCCGGCTGAAGCCCAACGCCTCGTTCCTCTCCTTCGCCCGGCTCACCGTGACGGCAGCCGTCCGGCTCTACGGCAGCGGCGACGAGGAGCAGATCGTGCGCGACGCCTGGAACCAGGTGGGCATCAAGGTCTCCAAGGAGCGGGCGGGCGCGCCGGCCTGGACTCCGCAGCTGCCGAAGCAGGCCACTCAGCCGGTGCAGCGCAAGCACTAGGCCCTGGGGTCGACGGAATGCGAATCGAACTCAAGCGGGAGGGAGGCATCGCCTTCTTCCCGGGTCTCGCCAGGCCCCGCACCGTGGACCTGGCGGCACTGCCTCCCGCCACGGCGGAGGCACTCCAGCGGGAGGTGCGGGAGGCGCGCTTCTTCGAACAGCCGGCCACCGTGGGCGGAGGGCCCACGGCGGGGGCGGACCGGACGCGCTACACCGTCACCATCGAGGATGACGGTGGGCGGCGGCACTCGGTCCAGATGGTGGAGCCGGTGAAGGAGCCTCACCTGCGCTCCCTGCTGGAGCTCATCCAGAAGGCCGCGCGGGGGTAGCGCCTAGTAGTGCGGACGGGTGGGCAGGTTCAGGTCGTCGCGGAGGACGTTCTCCCCGGGGCGTCCGCCCTGCACCACGTCCGGCGTGGCGGGGTTCTGGTCCAGGTCGATGGGCAGGCCCACCGCGGACGTCTCGCGGTTGTTCACGCCGTCCTTCGCACCCTGCGCCAGCGTGCCGTTGGCGTAGTCCGAGGCGTGCACCAGCTCGTGGAACAGGCCGACGACGGGCGGGCGGTTCTGCCAGTCCTCGGTGCCCAGCGAGATGCGCGTGGTGTTGTAGTTCACCGTGCCGTTGGTGCCCTTGTTCTTCGTGCCGTCCGCGTTGAGCCAGGCGTCGTCCTTGTTCTGGGCGGACGCGGAGTTGCCCTGGGCCGTCTGCTGGATGGTCGTCGTGTGGCCGCTGTCGTCCAGCGTGCGCAGCAGTTCCTGGCCCGAAGGCAGCGAGCGCATCGCGTCCAGGTCCGACTGCACGCGCGCCTGGAAGTCCGCGCTGCCCGACACCGTCACCGAGCGGCCGCGCTGGTCCGCGTCCGTCATGTCGACGATCTCGCGCTCGCCCGCGGCAGCGTCCGCGGTGGTCTCGTTCTCCTCGACGTAGAGCTTGTCGGTGCCCGTGCCGCCCGTCACCTTGTCCTTGCCCGCGCCGCCCGCCACCGCGTCGTTGCCCGTGCCGCCGCTCAGCGTGTCGTCGCCGCGCCCGCCGATGACCTGATCATCGCCCGCGCCGCCGTAGGCCCGGTCATTGCCCGCGCCACCGTCGATGTAGTCGCGGCCGTTGCCTCCGGACACGTAGTCGTTGCCGTCCAGGCCGTAGAGCACGTCGCGGCCCTCGCCGCCCAGGATGCGGTCATCGCCCGCGCCGCCCTCCAGGTAGTCGTCGCCGTCCTGGCCCTGCAGCGTGTCCTTGCCCTCGCCACCGATGACGGTGTCGTTGCCCGCGCCGCCGACGAGCGTGTCGTTGCCCTTGCCACCGGTGAGCTTGTCGTCGCCCGCGCCGCCGTCCAGCGTGAGGTCCTGCGTGACGCTCGCGTCCACGGTGATGGAGTCGTTGCCGTCACCGCCGTTGATGATGGCGCCCTTGGCCTGCTCCGCGGTGAGCGTCACCGTGTCGCTGCCGGACTTGATGGTGAGCCCGCCGTCCTTGTTCTGCGACACCGTGGCGGTGTTGTTGCCCGCGCCCAGGTCCACCACCGTGCGGCCCTGCGCGTTCGT
Source organism: Corallococcus exercitus (assembly GCF_003611585.1). Taxonomy (GTDB): domain Bacteria; phylum Myxococcota; class Myxococcia; order Myxococcales; family Myxococcaceae; genus Corallococcus; species Corallococcus exercitus. The sequence goes on from NZ_RAVW01000024.1 coordinate 38,155, forward strand.
GCTCACCTGCGGCGCGAGCGCCTTCGCCACGCTCTGTCCGATCTTGCTGATGGCCGAACCCAGGGCCGAACCGATGTCGCCCAGGATGCCGCCGCCGTCCTTCTTCAGCGCCGTCTCGGTGGTGCGGACCTCCTTCAGCACCTGGGGCCGCGCCGCCGTGCGAGGCCCCGCGTCGAAGCCGTCCGACATGCGCTGCGAGACGGCGGCCTTCACCGCGTTGGGCTTCGCGGGCGCCGCGGGCGTCTTCGCCGGCTGCGAGGACACAGGGGACGTGCTGCGCGAGCCGGGCTTTCCAATCGTGGTCATGTCGCTACTCCCAGGTGACGGGGACACCCGGCCAGAGGTCCCGGCGACGGGGCGCCAGGGTCGGACGAACGCCGACATTCCAGATTGTCGTGAACGTTTGCCGCCAGTTGCGTCGCCCGGCCCAGAACGACACGGCGCGGCACGGAAGTCCCTGGAATCGTTGTACTTCTCAATTCTCGAATTTCGAGATCAAGACGGTTATTTCATGTATTACGGCTTCACCGCCCACCCCCCATTCGCGGGGATACGGAGGGCGGATGACGGGAGGGAGCACCGCATGAAGCTGAAGACGTTGCTGTCCGCCGGGGTGGCGCTGGCCGCCGCGGCGTGGGCCAGTCCGGGAACGGCGGCCACGGCGAACGGCCCCATCTGCGACACGGCGGCCTACGTGAACTCGACCACCTATTACAACTGCACCGGGAGCAGCCACACGGCGCTCGACGTGGGCAACAGTTCCTGCGGCGAGTGGAACCACCGCGGCATGCTGGTGGGCAACTACTACTATTACTACTACGGCGGCTGCGCGGCGGCCTGCTACGGCTCCACCTGCAACGGCGGCGCGGGCAACTACTACGTGGTGTCCGGCGCGAACGGCTGGGACTTCCGCCAGCTGCACTTCTACGCCAACGTCAGCTCCGGCACGAAGACGTGCGACCGCTGCGCGCTGGGGCTCGTGGGCGGCACGGGCAGCGCCACCGGCCCGCACTCGCACTCGGACAACCGGCAGTACGGCACGCGCAAGTCGGCCTGGTACACCAGCGTCGGCACCACGTGCGGCACCAACGCCTACTGCAACAACCGGCTGGGCGTTCCCACGCTGTAGTCCGCGTGTCCGCCGGGCGGGGGCAGCACGTCCCCTGCCCGGCTTCACGTCCCCGACGGCTGGCGCGCCCGCGCCCGTCCTTCTCCTCCCGCGTGAGCTTCCCTTCGACATGACCTCCCGTCCCCTCTTCAAGGTCGTGCTCGCCGGCCTCGTCCTCCTCGTCGCCCTGGGCGTCGTGTGGTGGCGGGGTTCGGCCGGGCCTGATGACGCCGGTCCTCCGCCGTCCGTCGCGGCGATTCCTTCCGCGCCTGGCGCCGCCACCCACACCGCCGCCGCCACGGCCCCTCCGCCCGCCGCGCGCGCCGGACCGCGCGAGGAGATTCCCATGCCCGGGTGCTGGGACGGGCTGGCCGCGCTGGACCGCTCCGCGACGCTGGACTCGCTGCACGCCGCCGTGTCCGCCGCCATCCAGGCGCGCGACACCGCGCTGGTGGCCTATCTCCAGGAGCGCCTGACGGAGCTGGTGGGGAATGATCCGGACCGCGCGCTGCAACTGGTGGAGTGGGCGGTGAAGGCCGCGCCGCCGGAGCCGGCCATCTACCTGGAGGCCCTCAAGGCCGCGCCCGCCGTGCGCCACCCGCGCGTCACGGAGAAGTTGGTCGCGGTGGCGGAGGACAAGTCGCTGGCCACGCCGGACCGGGCCTCCGCGCTGGACGCGCTGGAGACGCAGCACCGCTTCACGCCGGAGACGCGGGGCCGGCTCAAGGCCATCGCGCTGGATGACTCGGCGGACTCCGCCGCGTGGGTGGCCACGCGCACGCTGGGCCGGGTGATGAAGGAGGACTACGAGCGCACCGGCACGTATGCGCCGTACTGGAAGGACCTGCTGGACATCGGCACCACGTCGGACGACACGGCCGTGCGGCTGCTCGCGCTGGAGATGCCGTCGTACTCCGACCCGCTGCTGGACTCGGACTCCATCGACACGCTGGCGAAGGTGATGCGCACCGACAAGGAGCGCGACGTGCGCGAGATGGCCGCCTTCCGGCTCGCCGTCACCGAGGATCCGCAGAAGGCCCTGGCCGCCTACCGCGCCGCCTTCGACGGTGAGCACGACCTGTGCGTGAGATGGGCCTTCCTGCGCTTCGCGGTGCGCGCGGCCGGCGCGGACGCGCTGCCCCTGGTGGAGGAGTTCGCGCGCAAGGACCCGCGCCTGCGGCAGGACTACCTGGACTTCAAGGCGCTGTACGCCACCGGCACGACGGACTTCGCGCGCATCTGGCTGGGCAAGAAGGAACACCACGACTGCGTGGTCGAGGAAGGAGCGCCGCACTGATGGGCTCGCGAATGAACAAGGCCCCTGGGCTCCGGCTGTCGCTCCGGCTGTCGCTCTGGCTGTCGCTCCTGCCGGGGCTGGCCCTGGCGCAGGGCGCGCCCGTCGCCGCTCCCACGCAGACGGCCTGCACGGTGGAGGGCATGCTGGACGAGGTGCGCGTCGCCATGAAGACGGGCTCGCCCGCGTACCGGAAGTACGCGCGGCTGCGTTTGAAGGAGGCCGCCATCGCCCTGCCGCCGGAGGCCCTGGGCCGGGCGGTGAGCCAGGAGCGCGACCCCGCCGTGCTGGAGGCCGTGGGCGCGGCGCTGGCCACCAAGGCGAGCAACGCGCAGAAGCCGGAGCTGCTCCAGCCGCTGCTCTCCCGCGCGAGCCAGGACGTGGATCCGGGCCTGCGCGCCGCGGCGGTGCGCGCGCTCCAGGGCTCGCCGTCGGTGGAGTTCATGGCGAAGAACGGCGACGTCGTCACCTACGAGCAGCTGGTGCGCGACAGCGCGCCGGAGGTGCGCCAGGCGGTGGTGGAGAACCTGGTGACGGAGAGCGCCGGCATCTACTTCGGCCACAACCCGGAGCTGGCGGAGGCGGCGGTGAAGGTCGCGGCGGCCTCGGATGACCCGGCGGTGGCGAAGCGGCTGCTCGGCGAGGTCTCCATGGAGGCCGCGAGCCCGGAGGCGGTGCGCAAGCTCACCCAGCAGCTGCGCTCGGAGGACGCGGGCCTGCGCGCGGCGGCGGCGAAGGCGCTGGGCGGCGTGCCGGGCTCCGAGTCCGCGGGCGCGCGCCGGTCGCTCACGTCGCTGTACAAGAGCGACAGCGACCTGGCGGTGCGCAAGTCCGCGCTGGAGGGGCTGGCGCGGCTGGGGCAGTCCGGCGCACGGCCGCTCCTGGAGTCCCTGCGCGGCGTGGATCCGCGCCTGGATCCGGAGATCGACGCGTGGCTGTCCGCGCTGAAGCGCAACCTCCAGGAGTGGCACCTCATCCTGCGGGAGAAGCAGCGCCTGTCGCCCTGAGTGCGTGCCCGCCGGGACGTCCTGTTCCATGGCGGGCATCCCCGCGTCCGGCCACCGCCGAAAAGGTGGCCGGGCGCCAGGGAGTGCGACAGGTTGGGAGGGCCATGTCCGACAGCGGTTTCGGCTCGTCCACCCTCGCCCTGGCGCTCGTTGGCAGCGCCGTCACCGTCCTCTCCACCAGCCTGGGCGCCCTGCCCGCCCTGGCCGCGCGCAGCATCTCCCAGCGCTCCAAGGACGTGCTGATGGGCTTCAGCGCGGGCGTGATGCTCGCGGCCACGGCCTTCTCACTCATCGTGCCCGCCATCCACCTGGTGGAGGAGCGCACCCCGTCGCGCTTCTTTCCGGCGGTGGTGGTGGGCGGCAGCATGCTGGTGGGCGGCCTCTTCCTGCACCTGTGCAACCGCTTCATCCCGCATGAGCACTTCATCAAGGGCCAGGAGGGCAACGCGGAGGCCGTGAACTTGAAGCGCATCTGGCTGTTCGTGCTGGCCATCGCGCTGCACAACTTCCCGGAGGGGCTGGCGGTGGGCACCGGCGTGGGCAGCCGCTCCATGACCATCGCGGTGCCCATCCTCGTGGGCATCGGGTTGCAGGACATCCCGGAGGGCTTCGTCGTCGCGCTGGCGCTGATGGGCGTGGCCTACAGCCGCAAGCAGGCGGTGCTGGTGGCGCTCTACACGGGGCTGGTGGAGGGGGTGGCCGCGCTGGTGGGCTTCTTCGCCACGTCGTTCGCGTCGGGCGTGCTGCCCTGGGCGCTCGCGTTCGCGGGCGGGTCCATGCTGTACGTCGTCAGCGACGAGATGATCCCCGAGAGCCACCGCCAGGAGTACGCGAAGGAGGCCACTGCCGGGCTGATGGTGGGCTTCGTGCTGATGATGTTCCTGGACGTGACGCTGAGCTGACGCGCTGCCCTGGGCGCGAGCCACGTCTGTGTCCTGGTGGACACCCGGCTGCCCCGCCCCGGGTGGCCCGGACGTGGTAGTTTCGAGCGCATGTCTGTGTCGGATCGAACCCGCATCGACGGGCCCCCCGGGGAGTCGAAGGACAAGGGCGCCCGCCCGGACGAAGAGGGGGCGGAAGCCGCGCTCCATGTGACGCTGCCCTATGAGCAGGCCCGCCGTCCGGGGGACCTGCCCACGGTGCGGCGCTTCCGCCTGTCCGTGGTGGAGGGCCCGGGCGCGGGCACGGTGTGGGAGTCCACGGCGGACACCTGTTCGGTGGGCTCGCACCCGCTCAACGACTTCGCGGTGGAGGACTCCACCGTGTCGCGCTTCCACTGCGAGGTGCGAATCGGGCCCAAGGGCCCGCAGGTGAAGGACCTGGACAGCCTCAACGGCGTCATCGTGGACGGCGTGCAGGTGGTGGAGGGCATCCTGCGCAGCGGCAGCCTGCTGCGGCTGGGCCGCGTGGTGCTGCGGTTCGACTTCAGCGCGGAGAGCAACCGGCTGCCCCTGTCGGAGTTGACGCGCTTCGGCACGCTGGTGGGCACGTCCGTGGCCATGCGCGGCTGCTTCGCGATGATGGAGCGGGCCTCCGCGCGCGACGTCACGGTGCTGCTGGAGGGAGAGACGGGCACGGGCAAGAGCCAGGCGGCGCTCGCCATCCACCAGGCCAGCCGGCGCAAGGACGCGGCGTTCCTGGTGGTGGACTGCGGCGCCATCCCCCCGCACATCCTGGAGAGCGAGCTGTTCGGCCACGAGAAGGGCTCCTTCACCGGCGCTGTGAGCCGGCGCGCGGGCGTCTTCGAGGAGGCCGACGGCGGCACCGTCTTCCTGGACGAGATTGGCGAGCTGCCTCCGGAGCTGCAGCCCAAGCTGTTGCGCGTGCTGGAGAACCGGGAGATCCGCCGGGTGGGCAGCAACACGCACCAGCCGGTGGACGTGCGGCTCATCGCGGCCACGCACCGCGACCTGCGCGCGGAGGTGAACGCGGGCCGCTTCCGCTCCGACCTGTTCTTCCGGCTCGCGGTGCTGAAGATCGCGATGCCGTCCCTGCGTCAGCGCCCGGAGGACCTGCCCCTGCTGGTGTCGGGCATCCTGGAGTCGCTGGGCGCCGACCCGGAGCGCACGGGCGCGCTGCGCACGCAGGAGTTCCTGTCGCGCCTGCGGCACGCGGCGTGGCCCGGCAACGTGCGCGAGCTGCGCAACCACCTGGAGCGCTGCCTGGTGTTCGAGGACGCGCTACCGCTGGCGGAGGAGGACTCGCGTCCGGAGGGCAGCCCGCTGGAGGTGGACCTGTCGCGGCCGTACGCGGAGCAGCGCCGGCGCGTGGTGGACGACTTCGAGCGGCGCTACCTGCGCGCGCTGCTGGAGAAACACCAGGGCAAGGTGGCCCAGGCCGCCATCACCGCGGGCATGGACCGCGTGCACTTCTACCGGCTCCTGCGCAGGCACGGCATCAAGCCGTGAGGGGGCCATGAGGTAGCCCCCTGCCGGAGGCGAAGCGGCCCAACTGGTCCGACAGTCGGACCAGTTGCCCAGGACCGCGCCCGGCACCCGCCCTCCCTACCGTCTGGCGGAGAGCCGCCAGCGCTCCGGCGCGTCCGGCAGGAGGCTGGCGGCGAAGTCCATCTCCAGTCCCCGCAGCGCCGGGCCGGTGACGACGGCCGTGGAGCCCTCCCCGTCGTCGCGCACCCAGCCGGGCAGGTGGAGCAGGCCCCCTTCCCC
>NZ_RAVW01000250.1 GCF_003611585.1 Corallococcus exercitus
ACCCCGAACAGCCCACCCACGCCTGCCTGCACGTTCCACACTGACGGTAAACCACGTAGTCTCGTTGAACTTGTCTTTCCATTATTCCAAGAATCGCAGTACTGCCTTGTGATAAACGCCGACCCAGCCCTTTTGGACCCAACCTGGAGGCGGCAATGCGGAACCAGACCATCGAGGCGGCGCTCGCGAAGAACCCCCACCGTGAGCAGCTCATCAAGCATCGTTTCTTCGAGGTGGTGGATGAGAAGGCCTTCAGCCGCGAGCAGGCGGAGATGGTGCTGGGGCAGTGGTGGCACCCCCTGCACTACTTCCCCAACTTCCTGAGCAAGCTCATCGCCGTCTGTCCCCAGATGGAGATGAAGACGGCGGTGACCCACATCCTGAACCAGGAGGTAGGCGAGGGAGACCCGGCGCGCGCGCACGAGCGCTTCTTCATCCAGACGATGACGGACGCGGGCTTCACGAAGGCGGGCGTGTCGGAGGCGGACATGACGCCCGCCACGCGCCGGCTCATCGACGGCTACCAGCGCTCCACGGACAACCACCTCACCGGCCTGGGCTTCCTCTACGGCACGGAGGTGGCGGACCTCACCATGGTGGCCAAGCTGGGCAAGCTGGTGCGCCGCACCACGGGCCTCAAGGCCCTGCCCTGGGTGGACATCCACGTGAAGCAGGAGCCAGACCACGTGGAGACGGCCGGCCACACGGTGGGGCTCCAGTACACCGACGAGGAGCTGGCCACCATCACCCGCGGCGCCGAGGAGATGTGGCAGCTGTGGGTGGGATTCTTCGAGGAGCTGCGCAACCGCGTCGTCTGAGCGGCCCCTTGCGTCAAGCGCAACCCCCTGGAATCCGTACGTTTTCGCACGGAACACTGGCGAATCTCTCCAGGTAGGGTAGTCACTCCCCGCGTCACGGGAGCGTCACACCCAAGCGCCACCGACCTCCCGCGGCGGACCGCGCCTGTCCCTCCAGGCGCCGAGGGAGATCCCATGCTCGAAAAGCTGATGCCGAAGTCGGACGAGTTCTTCGACGACTTCGACGCGCAATGCGCGAGGACCGTCGAGGGAGCGAAGCTCCTGCACGAGCTCCTCGCGGACTACCGGGACGTGCCCGCGCGCGTCCAGGCCCTCAAGGACGTGGAGCATAAGGGCGACGACGTCACCCACGCGGCCTTCAACCGCCTCCACCAGCAGTTCATCACCCCGTTCGACCGGGCACAGATCCACACGCTCCTGTCGCGCATCGACGACGTGCTGGACCTGACCAACGCGGCGGCCGCGCGGCTGCTGTACTACGAGATTGAATCCAGCCGGCCGGACGCCACGGAGCTGGCGCGGCTGCTGGTGCTCTCCACGCAGAAGGTGCAGGAGGTCGTCGCGGCGCTGCGGCTCATCAAGAAGCCGGAGCAGATCCTCGCGGGCTGCAAGGAGATCAAGCACCTGGAGACGCAGGCGGATGAAGTCCTGCGCGCGGGCATGGGCCGGCTGTTCAAGAGCGGCGTGGATACCCTGACCATCATCAAGTGGAAGGAGATCCTCGACCTCATCGAGACGGCCACCGACAAGTGCCAGGGTGTGGCCAACGTCATCGAAGGCGTCGTGCTGGAGCACTCCTGAGATGCTGCTCGCCGCGGTCGTCCTGATCGTCATCGTCGCGCTCGTCTTCGACTTCATCAACGGCTTCCACGACGCGGCGAACTCCATCGCCACGGTGGTGTCCACGCGCGTGCTGTCGCCGAACCTGGCGGTGGCGTGGGCCGCGTTCTTCAACTTCGTGGCGGCCTTCGCGGGCGGCGTGCACGTGGCCAACACCATGGGCAAGGGCATCATCAACTTCGACATGCTCCGCGCGGCCGGCCCCACCGCGGTGTTGATGGTCATCTTCTCCTCGCTCATGGGCGCCATCGCGTGGAACCTGCTCACGTGGTGGTGGGGGCTGCCCTCGTCGTCGTCGCACGCGCTGGCGGGCGGGATGATTGGCGCCACGCTGCCGGTGCTGGGCTTCCAGGGGCTGGTGGGCAGCGGCATCGCGCGCATCGCGGCCTTCATCGTGCTGTCGCCGCTCATCGGGATGACGCTGGGCATCGCGATGATGGTGGCCAGCACCTGGGCGGTGCACCGTCAGACGCCGCTGCGCGTGGACACCTGGTTCCGCCGGCTGCAGCTGGTGTCGTCCGCCATCTTCTCCTACAGCCACGGCACCAACGACGCGCAGAAGGTCATGGGCATCATCGCGGTGGTGCTCTTCGGCACCATCTGGCGCGACCGCCCGTTCCACATCGACTGGTGGATGATCATCTCCTGCCACGCGGCCATCGCGCTGGGCACGTTCTTCGGCGGCTGGCGCATCATCCGCACCATGGGCCACAGCCTCACGAAGCTGGCGCCCATTGGCGGCTTCTGCGCGGAGACGGGCGGCGGCGTCACCATCATCGCGCTGGCGGAGCTGGGAATCCCCGTCTCCACCACGCACACCATCACGGGCGCCATCGTCGGCGTGGGGTCCACGCGCGGCTGGCGCGCCGTGAAGTGGGGCACCGCCGGCCGCATCATCTGGGCGTGGGTGTTCACCATCCCCGCCGCCGCGCTGGTGTCCGTCATCGTCTACGGACTCACGCTGGCGGTGGTGCGGATGGTGGGCTGAAAAAAGCCCTGTGGCGCGGGGAGAGCCCCCGCGCCACGGCCCTTCCCTACCGGACGTTGAGGGCCGACGGCGGCCCGCCCACGGGCGGCGGGATGTAGGGAACCACCTTCTTGTTCTGCCACTGGACCAGCTTCAGCGACGGGTCCTCCAGCGGCACGTCGAAGGTGTAGGAGATGCGCGTGGGGAACTGCCCGTCCATCTCCTCAATCCGCACCTTCAGGCCCTTCATGTCGAACTCCTGTCCCTGGGCCACCGGGTGGCGCGCGGCGCGGTGGATGCGCTCCTCCACGGAGTCCAGGAAGTGGCCGCCCTTGGTGAACGACAGCTCCAGGGAGTTGGGCCCGGTGCGCGTCACCTTCTGCTCGTTGATCGAATAGGACAGCACCCACCAGGCCTTCGGCAGCGGCATGCCCGTGGACCACCACCGCACGGAGCCGTAGATGCCGATGATGCCGTTGGGGGCGTTGAGCACCACCAGCCGCTGCTCCGGCAGCTTCGACTCGTCCAGGGCCTCCTCGTAGCGCATCTGCACGCGCGCCATGAGGGCGTCCGCCTGCGCATAGGCCTCCGTGGTCTGCCACCAGATGTAGGGCGCGCCCACGACGTGCACCAGGGCCAGCACCGCGGCGCCAGCCAGCACCGCGCCCGCGCGGAACGTGCGCGCCCTGCCCCGCCATGCGTGGCGCAGCACCACAGCCAGGCCCACCGCCATGCCCAGGCTGGGCACGATGAGCGTGCGCGAGCCGGCGAACGCGGAGTTGGCCAGCCACGTGGACACGAACGCGCCCGTCAGCATCCAGCCCACCGTGCGCCGCTCCGCGGCCTCCAGCCGGGGCCACACGCCCCACACGAGCAGCGCGAACAGCGTCAGCCCCACGGCGCCCAGCACCGTGAACAGGGGCACCATGGACTGGTCGAAGATGAAGTCCGGGGGCGCGTTCAGCGTCAGGCCCGCGATGGCGGCCGGGACGCGGGTGAGCATGGCCTTGAACCAATCCACCGGCGTTCCCACGGCGTCCAGGTACATGTCCGAGCCGCCCGCGCCGTAGCCCAGCGCGCGGTACAGCGCGAAGTAGCCGGCCATCAACACGCCGAAGGGGATGAGCCCCTTGAGCTTGTCCTTCGCCTGCCCCGGCCCGGAGAAGGCCTCGTAGGCCAGCACGTACGGGCTGAGGATGACCATGGTCTCGCCGCACAGCAGCGCCAGCGCGAAGGACACCAGCGCGCCCACCAGCGAGCCCGTGCGCTTCTCCTCGCGCCACTTCACGTGGAAGTAGATGCCCAGGATGCCGAAGAGCAGCGACATCACCACGCTGCGGTAGGACAGCCAGCCCAGCACCGCCGAGTGCGAGCCCCAGATGGCGAAGAGGAACATCGCCACGCCCGCCACCGCCGTGGGCAGCACGCGCTTGAGCAGCACGCCCGCCAGCACCACCATGCCCACGTACCAGAGCACCGAGTGCATCTGATAGGCCACGGCGACGCGGTTGTAGAGCAGGTGGTCCAGTCCGTAGAGCAGGCTGCCCAGGGGCCGGAAGAACGCGACGCGCACGGAGGGCTCCACCCACCACGGGAAGACACCCACGTGCGCCAGCCGCAGCGTGTGCTCCGGGATGCCCGTGGCGGTGCGGTACACGTCCAGGGGCGTGTTGCCCAGCGGCGCGGGCGGCGGCACGTGGTCCCAGACGCCCAGCCAGATGAAGTCATCCGGCATGAAACCCACGCGCAGCACCAGCGCGCCCAGCACCACCGCGAACGCGATGGAAATCCAGAAGTAACGTTTAAACGGCCAACCCGGGGCGGCTGGCGGGGAAGAAGTATCCATGTTTCAAATATCTATCAGCACGCCCCCCAAGCGAGATAGGTCCTCCTGGGTCGTCCGCTGCCACCGGAAACACGCCGAGTGCGGCGCGCGCGACGGAGATCCTTTGCCACTGCCCGGACTCCGGGTGATCCTCCGCCGACGAAAGGGGGACGCAGTCCGGCAGGTGCATTCACGAACGGGCTCGGCCCGTTCCTTCCGCTCCGTCGCCGGGCCCGCACGCATGCGCATCGCCATCATCGCCACGTACACCCATCCGACCCGGCTGCGGATCAAGGAACCCTCCATCATGCAGTCCTCCGTGCCGGAGCTCATCGCGGGCCTGTGCCCGGAGCACGCAGAGGTGGAGATCTTCAACGAGAAGGAGGCGGACCTGCCGTTGGACCGGCACTGGGACCTGGTCTTCTTCTCGTACCTGCACTCGTACTACGAGCACACGAAGGTGCTCTCCACCCTCTTCCGCCAGCGCGGCATGACGACGGTGGCGGGCGGCCGGCACGCGGGCCACTTCCCCGACGACGCGGCGAAGTACTTCGACGCGGTCATCACCGGGGAGCCGGAGTCCAACGTGCCCGCGCTCATCGCGGACTTCGAGAAGGGCGAACTGAAGCCGCGCTACAGCCTGCCGTCCCAGGGCGCCGCCGCCATCCGGCCGTACCGCTACGAGCTCATCGACTTCACGCACAACAAGGTGCGCCTGCCCGGCATCGAGGCGTCGCGCGGCTGTCCCTTCACCTGCAACTTCTGCGTGCTCACCGGCCACGAGCGCTACCGTTTCCGGCCCATCCCGGAGGTCATCGACGAGATCCAGACGCGCATGCGCTGGAACCCGAACTTCCTGGGGCTGATGGGTGACGCGTTCGTCTTCCTGGACAACAACCTGGGCGGTTCCCCCAAGTACCTGCGCGCGCTGTGCGAAGCGCTCATCCCCCTGAAGAAGACCTGGGGCTGCGCGCTCACCTTCAACGTGCTCAAGGACGAGTCGCTGGTGAAGCTGATGGCGAAGGCGGGCTGCCGCTACGTCTACACGGGCCTGGAGTCACTCAACCCGGACTCCATCAAGGCGATGAACAAGGGCCAGAACAAGCTGTCGGAGGTGGACGCCGTCATCCGCCGCGTCTTCTCCGCCGGCATCCTCCTGTCCTTCGGGCTCATCGTCGGCTCGGACGGGGACACCAACGAGTACCTGCACCGGCTGCCGGAGTACCTGGCGGACCTGAAGTACTTCTCCGTCACGTTCCTGGGCATCGTGTGCCCCTACCCGGAGACGCCCTTCTTCCGCGAGCTCCAGGCGGAGGACCGGCTGCTGCCCGGCACCATCAGCCGCGACTACGACGGCTACACGCTGTGCCACCGGCCCAAGCAGCTGCACGCGTCGGAGGTGGTGGAGCACTTCCAGCGGCTGTGCAACACGCTGGGGAGCCTGCCCAACATCGCTCGGCACTACGCGTCCAAGCTGATGATGAGCGACCTGCCCCGCTACAAGCAGACCATCCTCTTCTCCGGCCCCGAAATCGTCAGCATCCGCAACCCGCTGAAGAACAAGGAGCGCCGCTACATCGCGGGCCTGGATGCGATTGAAGCCTGGGACGCGGAGCAGATGGCCCGGCTGGGCCTCACGCCGCAGGTCTTGACTGGACCCGGGACGGCAGGCGCACGTCCCACGCCAGACCCAGGCCTCGCAGCGCACGGATGAAGAGCCAGCCCGGATCCCACTGCCACCACACCCAGCCGTGCCGCGCGGACGCGGGGAAGGCGTGGTGGTTGTTGTGCCAGCCTTCGCCCAGCGCCAGCACGCTCACCCACCACACATTGCGGCTGTGGTCGCGCGTGTCGTGGACGCGGTGGCCGAACGCCGCGTGGCACACGGAGTTCACCGCGTAGGTGCTCTGCATCCAGCACACCACCGGCAGGAAGAAGTACGCGGGCACCGTGCGCCAGCCGAACGTCAGCCCCACGAAGAGCACCGTCAGCACCTGCGGCGCGATGCGGTAGCGCAGGAGCCAGTGGTAGTAGCCGTCGTTCGCCATGTCGCGGCACCAGGTGCGCCAGCCGTCCTCCTCCGTGGAGGACGCGTTGAGGATCCACCCCATGTGCGCGTACCAGAAGCCGCGCACCGGCGAGTGCACGTCCCCTTCCGCGTCCGCCTTGGCGTGGTGCAGCCGGTGGTTGGCGGCCCACAGGAGCGGGCTGCCCTGCGCCGTGAGCATGGCCACCGTCACCAGCGCGTACTCCACCCAGCGGGGGCACGCGAAGGCGCGGTGGCACAGCAGGCGGTGCAGCCCCACCGTCGTGCCCAGGCCAATGGACACGTACACGGCCAGCGCCACCGGCAGCGCGTACGGCGGCCAGGGCAGGAAGAACGCCAGCGCGGCCAGCGCGTGCACCACGAGCATGTAACCGACGATGACGGGACTGAGCTGGTAACGGAGCGGAGCGGTGATCATGGCCCGGTGCGGATGCGAGGAAGAAGCACTGGAGTCTAGGGGCCCTGCCTGACGGGACAAGGAATGCGCCCCGCGCGTCACATCACGCGGGCGTCACGGGCACCTGAAGCCTGGGGCAGTGGCAGCACCTCCGCGGGCGGAAGCCGGGTCGCGGCCTGGAAGCGATCCACGCGGCGCAGCTCCGCGCGGGCCTCCACCTCCGTGAAGATGGCGCGCGCGCGGGCGAGGAAGGCCTCGCGCCGGTGCGGCAGCGCCACCGCCGCGTCGAAGTAGGCCACGCCCGTCTCCCAGCGGTTGGGGCTCTTCTCCAGGACGGCGATGGCCTCCAGGAACACCGGCTCCGCGGCCTTGGGGCCCTTGCGCAGGGCCAGCGAGCGCGCCGTCACGCGCAGCGCCGGGCCCTTCAGGTACGGGTAGAGCCGGGCGATGACGCGCGCCTTGATGCAGGACAGCCGCACGATCCTCAGCAACTCCTTGCGCGGCACCACCGTGGCGCCCTCCTCCAGCGCGAAGAGGGCGGCCTCCGCCGCGTCCACCAGGCCCACCTGGAGGAAGGGCACCAGCACCTGGTAGCTCCAGATGCTCTTGAAGCAGCGCACCGCGACGAGCGCCGCCTCCTCCACCTGGTGCTCGCGCACCGTGACGTTGGCCAGGTGGTTGAGGCTGGCGCACTGGTTGGCCAGGTCCGCCACCTCCTCGCTGATGCGCAGGCCCTGCTCCAGCTGCGCGCACAGCTCGCCCACGTCGCCTTCGCCCAAGAGGTAGCGGCACATGGGCGCCCACGAGTGCGCCCAGCCCTGGTGCATCAGCGCGTTGAGCTCCACGCCAATGGTCTTCATCTGCTCGTAGAGTGCCTCCGCCGTGCGGAAGCGCGAGTGGAGGAACTCGCCCGTGGCCTGCATCATCAGGGACGTCTGGCGCTCCCAGCGCTCGCCCACCTGGCGCAGCGTGGAGACGGCCTCCTCCTGGAACTCCCTGGCGCGCTGCAGCTCGTTGGCGAAGAAGGCCTGGATGCCCAGGCGGCTGAGCGCGAGCCCCTCCGCCACCGGGTCCTTGGAGCGCCGCGCGTACTCCAGCGCCTTCTCGCAGTGGTAGCGCGAGCGCTTGAGCAGCCCCGCGCCGAACAAGAGCGTGCCGTAGTAGCCGCGCGCCAGGCTCATGGCGTAGTCGCTGCGCGAGCGCTCCGCCATGTTCGTGGACACCAACGTCGCCCACGTGAGCTTCATGATGTCCGCGAAGTAGTAGATGCGGATGAGCGAGTTGAGCGTGGACAGCTGCTGGAGGTAGTTGCCCAGCCGCGCCGCCGGCAGCGGCCGCAGGATGAACGGCAGCAGCGTCGCCAGCCCCCGCAAGAGCAGGTTGGCCAGCGTGCGCAGGCCCAGCGCGGCCAGGCTCCCCGGCAGGCTGCGGCCCCGGAGCACCAGGGACTTCTCCAGGTGCTGCGTAGCGAGCGCGGACTCGCCCTTCTCCTGGTGCGCGCGGCCCAGGCCCAGGTGCAGCTCCGCCTGCTGCTGGGGATCCTCCTCGTCCACCAGGCACTGCTCGAACATCAGGATGGCGTTGGCGTAGTGGCCCGCCTGGAGCAGCGTCTCCGCCAGCTCCTGCATCACCCGGCGCATCTTGAGGAGCATCGCCTCCGGGTCCACGGGGGCGACGGTGCCCAAGAGCTCCACGCCGCGGTTGTAGTGGTAGAGCGCGTCGTCGTTCGCGTACTGCGCGCGCGCGCTGCGGGCCGCCATCAGCGTGTACTCCAGGCCCTTGTCCTCCACGTTGCCCGCGAGGAAGTGGAACGCGAGCAGACCCGCGGAGGCCGCGAGGTTGTCGTTCGCGCGGACCTCCAGGTAGCGCGCGAGCCGGCGGTGCAGGTCCTCGCGCGCCGACACCAGGAGCGTGTTGTAGGCCACGTCCCGGATGACGATGTGCTTGAAGAGGCAGGTGTACGGCTCCTCCGTCTCCAGCAGGATGAGGCCCAGGCGCTGGAGCGTGTCCATGGCCTCGCGCAGGCGCTGTGCGCCAAGCGTGGGCACCAGCGCCGACACCGCGTCCAGCGTGAAGATGCGCCCGATGACGGACGCCACCTTCACCACCAGCTTTTCCGTCTCGCTGAGCAGGTCGATGCGCGACAGCACCACGTCCTGGATGGAGTCCGGCAGCAGCAGGTCCTGCAGGCCGCGCTTGAGCTCCATCCGCGTGGAGCCGGGCTCCGCCAGGCCCAGGTAGCCCTGCTCCGCCAGGCCCTCCACGATGGACTCGATGAAGAACGGGTTGCCCTGCACCTTCGCGAGCAGCCGGTCCTCCAGCGCGACGTCCGGCGGCGACAGGCGCAGGTGCACGCGCAACAGCGCCCGCGTGTCCTCCTCGTCCAGGCTCACCAGGTCCACGGGGAGGAACTCGGGCAGCTCTCGCAAGGCCCGGACCTGGTCGCCCGGGCGCATCGTCGCCAGCACCATGATGCGGTGCGAGCCCACGCGCACCGCGAGGTACTGGAGCAGGTCCAGCGAGATGTAGTCCGCCCAGTGCAGGTCCTCGAAGAAGAGCAGCAGCGGCTGCGCGCGGCTCAAGTTCTCCAGGAGCTGGAAGACGATCTGGAACACCTTCTGCTGCTTGCGCCGGGCGTCCATCCCCGACGTGGCGGACGTCTCCTCCAGCGACATGCCGAGGATGCCCGCCATCACCGGGATCCACTCCGGCCCCACGTCCTCCAGGCCCTCCAGCCCCTGGCGCAGACGCGTCAGCTGCGCCTCCGTGTCGTCCGAGTCATGCAGCCCGAACGCCTGGAGCAGCACCTCCTTCCAGGGGAAGAAGGGCGTGAAGGCCTCGTAGGAATAGCAGACGCCGTACAGCGCCCGCGCGCCGCCCTCCTCCGCGTCCTCCAGCACGCGCGCGCCCAGCCGCGACTTGCCGATGCCCGCCTCGCCGGACACCACGCATACGCGGCCCTGGCCGGCGAAGGACGCGGTGAGCGACTCGTGCAGCAGGTTGAGCTCGCGGCTGCGGCCGATGATGTCGCCCCGGCCCTTGATGAAGAGGCCGCGGCGCGTCTCCCCCAGCAGCCGGTACACCGGCACGGAGCGCGAGACGCCCTTGAGCTTCGCGTCCTCCACGAACTCGGTGGCGAAGCCGCCCTGCCGCGAGCGCGTCTGGGTGTTGGCGCACAGGTGCACCCCGCCCTGGCGTCCGCCGTGCGTCATCAGGCGCGCGGCCATGTTCACGACCTCGCCCAGCGCCGAGTACCCCTTGCGCGTGGGCGAGCCCATGTCGCCGCAGTAGGCGTGGCCGGTGGCGATGCCGATCTGCAGCTCGTCCAGGAACGGGAACTGCTCACGCGCCTTGAGCAGCTTGCAGGCCAGCCGGCACGCCAGCACCTCCTTGTTCTGCTGGGCGGTGGGCGCGCCGAACAGGACGTAGAGCACGTTGCCCTTGTCCGTGAAGTCCGTCATCAGCAGCACGCCACCGTGGTGGGCGCTCTCGCGCTGGACGAACTCGTAGTAGGCGTTGAGGTCGCGGGTGAAGGCGTCCGGATCCGCGTCCGACGACGCGTGGGTGAAGCGCACGAAGAAGCAGGTGACGTCGCGGAAGTCGCCCGCGAACTCCTGGTGCGCGGTGGTGATCTTCGTGAAGAGCACCGGGTGCAGCAGCAGCGCGCACCGGCCCACCAGCTCCGCCCCGCCCGTGGGCGCGGGCAGCGGGCGTCGCTCGGCCTCCACCGGCGCGTCGAGCGCCAGCCGGTGGTTGCCCCCCTCGCGAGGCTCGCCCCGGCGCGCGGACTCCGGCAGCGCCGCCCACGCGCGGGGGCTCAGGACGACCTCCGACACCGTGGCCTGCTTCTCCGCGCCCACCGCCTGCGCCAGCGGCTCGCCCACGAGCGCCGGGTGCATCCACAGGCCGGTGGCGCCCATCACGATGCGGGTCGCCTCCCCGAAGCCGATGCCGATGCGCGACGACACGCCGAAGCGCTGGCCCAGCAGCTCCAGCCGGGCGAAGCGCGCGAGCCTGCGCTGCACGCCCAGCGCGCACACCGCCGCGCGCTGCACGACGTCGCCATCCGCCTCTCCGGGCGCGGCCTCGAAGCACGCGAGGATGGAGTCACCGGCGAACTGGTAGATGTCCCCGCCGTGGTCGCGGACCACGTCGATCATCTCCGTGTAGTAGTTCGTCAGCAGGCGCTGGAGCGCGTCGATGCCGCGCGGGCCCGCGCCGCTCAGCCCCACCACGATGGGCGTGAAGCCCGCGATGTCCAGCAGGAGGATGGCGCCCCGCACCCCTTCCGCCCGGGGCAGCGCGTCCGCCTCCTGGCTCCCGAGCCGCGCGAGGATGGCCGCCGGCATGTAGGGCGCCAGCGTCGCGACAACCGGATCGATGGGCTGCGTGGAGGGCATTCCCCGGGGGCTTTCCGCTCAGGACAAGGTGGCGTAGCGCAGGTAGAGGGCGCCCAGGCACACGGCGCCGTAGAGGGGAATCTCCGCCGTCTCCGTCCAGGGCTGCTGCTTCATCACCGCGCCCCAGATGTGCACCGCCGTCATGATGCCGCCAATGAGGCCGATGAGTTCGAAGATGACCAGGTGGCTCTTGGGGTCCGGGATGAACTGCACCACCGCGATGATGACGGACAGCGCCAGGCCGCCCAGGCAGCGCGCGAAGTAGACCGTCAAATCGTTGTTGCCCGTGGGCAGCTCCCACCTGAACCAGCGCGCCCAGCGCAGCGGCACGAACAGCAGCGGCAGCGCGTAGACGACCGCGAAGACCGAGGTGGAGACCGCGAGGAACCAGCTGGCCAGCGGATAGTCGGGGTTGATCATGATGGCGGGCGAGGCAAGGGCTCCGGGCGTCCTGCTGCCGGGCGCACCCTGCCCCACGCCGTCCATCCTAGAATCTTTTCCCTCCCCGTGGGGCGCCTTCCCCCTGCCCGGCCCCCGTCAGCCCGGCTGCCGCCTAGCGGGTGGAGGCCAGGAGGAACTCGGCCACCCGCTCCAGGGAGGTGGTGCGCTCGGCCTCCGCCGGGAAGCGCCGGAAGGACTCCGGCGGCCCATGCAGGATGAGCGGCTTGCCATAGCGCAGCGCCAGGACGGCCTCCGCCGCGGTGCCCGCCCCTCCGGGCAGCGCCACCAGGGCGTGCGGCGTCAGCACGTTGATGTGGTTGCGGCTCATGGGGTCCGTGCCCTGCTCCCCGCTGAGGGGCAGGTGCGTGTAGATGGGGATCTCGATGTCCGTGTTCGGGTAGCCGGGCCGGGGCTGGTAGCGGCCATCCGCCCCGACGGTGCCGGGGATGATGCCGATGGACGCCCCCCGCCGCCCCTCCACCTGGACGAAGGCCGCCGCGGCCACGCTCATCACGCCGCCGCCCGCGCCGGTCAGCAGGTCGAAGCCGGCCTCGGCAATCCACCGCGCCAGGGGGACGACCCACTCCTCGTGGGCCTCCGTGCCGGAGCCGAAGACTCCGATGATGCGGCGGTGTCTGCGCATGACTGCGTCCTCCCCGAAAGACCGGAACTACGTGAGCCCCTGTTCCATGCGAATCCCCGGCCAACGCCGCAAGGGCTCACGGACCGGCGTGCGGCCCCGGTCCCGTCCACCCGTGGAAGGTGCGCGGCGCGAGCGTCGCCTGGCCGTCGCTTGTCTCCTCCCGGAGCGCGAGGCGTTCCCGCACGACCCGTGATGTCGGACCCCTGCTCTACCTTCGTTCGCCAGTGAGCGAGGAGGCCGCCCATGTTCGACGCCTGTGGAGGTTGTGAGCGCCGTGGCACCGCCGGAGAGGTGTTCGACTGGTGCGCGCACTGCGAATTGTCGCTGTGTCCCGGCTGCCTCCAGCGCGGCTGCTGCGGCAGCGTGCCCGCGGACTCCGGACGGGGCGCACCCAGGGAGCTCCCCGAGCCGCCCCCCGCCGAGCGCGAGCCCCTGCCGGAGGACTTCGGCGGCCGCTGCTGCACGCACGCCCGCGCGGTGGCGTGCTCGTGCGCCTTCCACTGGGTCTGCGTGCGACACGGCGACCTGCACGTGGGGACGCACGACTGAGGACGTGAAGCCTCACCTCCGTGCGGGCGTTGACACACGGGCGGCCCGTCCACGACGGTTCCCACCCTGCCGGGCACTCGGGCCTGGACACAGCACGGAGCACGGCACCATGGGCCTGGCGGAGCGGACGGAGTGGGCCACGTTCAAGCAGGAGTCCTTCGCGTCGAAGGTGGAGGAGCTGAAGCGGGCCGCGGGGGGCGCGGACCTCCAGGTGACGCTGGACGAGGCGAGCTTCACCACCGTGGCCGCCATCCAGATGCTCTCCAACGGCATCTTCGACCGGCTCATCGACGACCTGAAGTCCGTGTGTCGCGACGACATCGGGAGGCAGGCCGTCCGGGAGGGCATCCAGACGGTGCACATCGTGCACAAGGACGCACCCGGGTACACGCTGGACCTGAAGGACGGCACCCTCGCCATCCAGGCGAAGGTGGACGGCTCCATCGGCGAGGACCTGCCCGGCTACGGCGCCTACAGGAGCTTCCTGCTGAAGAAGCTGTAGGGCGCGCGGACTGGACGCCGGACCGGGGGAGGCCCCCGGCCCGTGTCATTGCGTCCGGCTCAGGGCACGTCGAGCGCGACGCCCTGTCCTGGCATGGCCATCACCCAGCGGACGACGTCCGGCTTGCCACCGCAGGTGACGCGCACCTCGAACTCGCGCCCCGCGGGCATGGGGCTGGAGAGCGGCGTCTGGCCCTGGAGCACCTGCGAGCCCAGCGCGACGCGGCAGCCCTGGGCGCCGGTGACGCTGAGCGTGCCCCGGGCGTCCGCCTGGGGCGCGGCGTCCGCGAGCGTGCGCAGGTCGATGTGCTCCGACTTCGGCACCTTGCCGAAGCGGTGCAGCTTGCCCTCCACGGCCGTGGAGACGAGCCAGCCGGAGGGGTCCTCCGGCAGGGCGTTGCTGCCTTCCAGCAGCACGCCGGACACGTAGACGCGCTCGCCCTCCTGCGCGTTGCGCACCTCCACGCCGCCCTTGGGCAGCAGGAACACCAGCGCGAGCCCCGCGAGCACCAGGCCCACGCCCCCCACGACCAGCCCCTTGCGCTGGCCGGACGTCAGCCCCTTCCC
>NZ_RAVW01000251.1 GCF_003611585.1 Corallococcus exercitus
GCCCCCGGGGGCAGGCCCCTTTCCCGGGGGCTAGCCCTCCTCGGGGCGTTCGCCGCGCGGCAGGAAGCCGTACTTCTCCAGCTTGTAGTACAGCGCGGAGGTCTTGATGCCCAGCAGCCGGGCGGTCTCCGTCTTCACGCCGCCGGCCTTCTCGTAGGCGCGGGCGATGAGCTGGCGCTCCAAGTCTTCCAGGATGTCGGGCAGGGGGCGGTCGCCCTGGGGCACCGGCAGCCCGGCGTCCATGCGCGGCGTCTGGCCGGCCAGGTGCGAGGGCAGGTCCTGCGGGGTGAGCGTCTCGCCCTCGGCGAAGACGAGCGCCTGCTCCATCACGTTCTCCAATTCGCGCACGTTGCCGGGCCACGCGTGGCGGGTGAGCGCGTGCAGCGTCGCGTCGTCGATGCCGGTGACGCGCCGGTTGACCCGGGGCGCGTGCTTGGCGACGAAGTGGCGGGCGAGCGCGGGCAGGTCCTCGGGGCGCTCGCGCAGGGGCGGCAGGGTGAGCGGGACGATGTGCAGCCGGTAGTAGAGGTCCTCGCGGAAGCGGCCCGCCTTCACCTCCGCCTGGAGGTCGCGGTGCGTGGCGCTCACCACGCGCACGTCCACCTTGAGCGTCTCCTCGCCGCCCACGCGCTGCAGCTCCTTCTCCTGGAGCACGCGCAACAGCTTCGTCTGCACGGAGGCGGGAATCTCTCCAATCTCGTCCAGGAAGAGGGTGCCGCCGTCGGCCAGCTCGAAGCGGCCCAGCTTGCGCTTCACGGCGCCGGTGAAGGCGCCGCGCTCGTGGCCGAACAGCTCGCTCTCCAGCAGGGTCTCCGCCAGGGCCGCGCAGTGCACGACGACGAAGGGGCCGTCCTTGCGCGGGGAGCGCTGGTGGATCATCCGCGCGACCAGCTCCTTGCCGGTGCCGCTCTCGCCGCGCACGAGCACGGTGGCGTCGCTGGCCGCCACCTTGCGCACCTGGGTGAGCAGCTTCTGCATGGGCTCGCTGTCGCCCACGATGTCCCGGTGGGTGAGGGCGGCGTCGGCGTCGTGCGCGTCCGTGCGGGCGGTGAGGCGCTCCACCTGGCGGCGCGTGGCGGACAGCTCCAGGCCCTTGTCCACCTTGGCGCGCAGCACCTCCGGGGGGAAGGGCTTGGTGATGAAGTCGTAGGCGCCCTCCTGCATGGCCTGCACGGCGGTCTCGATGGTGCCGAACGCCGTCACCACCATGACAACGGCGCCCGGGTCCGCCTGCTTGAGGGCGCGCGTCACGGCGATGCCGTCCATGCCGTCCATCTTCAAATCCGTGACGACCAGGTCGAAGGGGCCCTTCTTGTACGCGGCCAGCCCGTCCGCCCCGCTCTTCACCGCGGACACGGTGTGGCCGGAGCGGGTGAGGGTGACGGTCATGCCCTCGCGGAGGGTGTCGTGGTCGTCGATGACGAGGATGCGGGCCATGCGCCTGCTCGGGAAGGAAGGGTGGGGTGTCGCCGGTGTGGGCTCGCGGCGCGATGCACACGCCAGGCCACCCTACACCGGACCGACCGGGGCGCACGCCGGGCCTTCCGTGAAAGGGCTGGCGTCCCGGGCGCGGTGGGTGTCTATCCGGGCCCATGGCCCACGCTTCCGCTGCCCTCGCTGACCTGCTCGCGCGCCACGTCCCGACGGACGACAAGGAGCGCGAGGACCTTGCGCGCATGCGCCACTTCGCCGCGTCGCTGAAGGAGCCCTTCTCCCGGTCGCAGGTGGAGGCCCACTTCACCGGCAGCGCGGTGGTGGTGGACGCGGCGGGTGGACGGGTGGCGATGCTGCACCACGCGAAGCTGAAGCGCTGGTTGCAGCCGGGCGGACACGCGGAGGCCGGGGACGGCGGTGACATGGAGGCCACGGCGCTGCGCGAGGCGCGCGAGGAGACGGGCTGCCGCGTGCACCTGCACCCCACCGCGCCGCGCCCGCTGGACGTGGACGTGCACGTCATCCCCGCGCGCAAGGACGAGCCCGAGCACCGCCACCTGGACGTGCGCTACCTGGTGGTGGCGGAGGACCCCGAGTCGCTCACGCATGATCCGGCGGAGTCGTTCGGCATCCAGTGGCTGGGCTGGGAGGAGGCGCTGGCGCGCGCGGACGAAGCGCCGCTGCGCCGCATGCTGCTCAAGGCGCGTGAGAGTCTTCACCCCGGGTCGTGAGTGACTTTGACTGGGAGAGTGTCCAATGGATAAATGAAAATATCCTTAAAACAAGAAATTGATGGTGTGTGCGCAGGGTTTAAGACAGATAGAGATTGGACACCCGTCACCCTTCGCAGGGGGGGGCTGGAGGAGACACAGACGTCCGGTCACTATGGCGACGCTCGGGGTGGAGGGGGGCGGCCATGACGGCTTGTCGTCCATCCGTGAGCAGGAGCACGTCTCGTGTCGTCTCCGGCCGGAGTGTCTCAGGTCCCTGTCTCGGAAGGGGTTTCCGTCTTCTCGCTGAAGCAGGAAGACGTCTTCAGGCGCTATCAGCCCGCCGCGCTGAAACGCACGCCGCATCCCCCCTGGATGGAGGCGATGCTGGGCTCACTCAAGCCCGCGTGGGACGCGGCATGCACTGCCCCGTTGTTCCGTGAAACCGCGGAGGGACGGCATCCGCCCCTGCGCGCCTGGCAGCATTTCCTGGAGCGCTGCTTCCCCATCGTCGAGCACTTCCCCAAGTACATGGGGCTGTCGCTGGCGAAGACGACCTACGGCCTGCGTCCCGGTGACGCGAGCATCCGCCGCTGGCTGCTGCAGAACCTGGGCGTGGAGGCCCGCCACGCCGAGTGGTGGATTGACTGGATGCAGGCGGCGGGCGTGGACGTCCCCAGGACCTTCGAAGCGCCGATGACGCCCGAGGTCCAGGCGCTCCACCAGCACCTGCTGGCCACCTGCCTGGGTGGGTCGCTGGCGGAGGGCATCGCCGCGTCCAACTGGGCCATCGAGGGGGTCACCGGCGTCTGGACGCGCGCCGTGGTGGAGCCCTTCACCGCCTATGCCCGGGACGGCGTGCGCATGGACGCGCCCGCGCTGCGCTGGCTGCGCGCGCATGCCCGCTACGACGACGCGCACCCGGACGAGGCGCTGGAGATCCTCAAGCTGACCGCGGACGTAACAACGGGAGAGCCGGTGCGCGTGGAGATCGCGGCCCACCGGTCCCTGGTGTTGCTGGCGCGCGTGTTCGAGTCCTGCGGCGAGGCGTGAGCCTTCGCGCGGGCTGAAAGCAGTCTTCTCACCGGTGGTGATGACGCAGTCGCGAGACATGCCGGCCCGGCTTCCGTCGGACCGGACGGGGGGCGTACGCTCATGAATGAAGCAGAAGACATCCGGCAGCTGGCCTGGCGTGGGATGTGGTTGTTCCTCCGGTGGGTGCTGCCGCCGTCCATCGTCTGCGCCTACCTCATCGCGATGTCGATGGGGCTGTCGAGCCAGGAGGGGCTGCTGGTCACGGCCACCGTCCTGCCGTTCATCGTGCTCGTGTTCGGGCTGGTCCATCCCTACGTGACGCTGCGGTGGCTGGCGGCCTGGGCCTTGCGGCGTCACGACGGGGACGGGCCGGGGGACCGGCTGCGGCGCATCCTGGAGCTGCCCTGGCGCTCCATGGTCTTCACCACCTGCGCGGCGTGGACGCTGGGCGGCTTCTTCTTCAGCCTTCCGGTGTGTCTGTGGTTCGGCAAGGACTGGTTCCGGCTGGGGCTGGGCACGCTCGTCGCGTTCTGCTTCGGCGTGGTGGTGGCGTTCCCCATCGCGCTGGGCCTGGAGCGGCTGGCGCTGCCGTGGGCGCTGCGCGAGCAGGATGCGCATCCGGAGACATCTCCCACGGGCTCGGGCCTCTTCTGGCCAAGGCAGTCGTGGTTCCTGCCGTTCACGTTCCTGTCCACCATCTTCGCCACGGTCGTGCTGAGCGCGTGCGTGGTGGTGGTGAAGTTGCTGGGCGTGCGCACCCAGCTGAAGGAGGTGCTGGTGGCGGATGGCGCGATGCGGGCCGCGTCTCGGCTGGATGACGTGGGCAGCTCGCTGTTCGCGGACCTGGGCTTCGCGCTGCCCTGGGTGGGCGCGCTTGTGTTCGTCCTGCCGGCCTTCACCACGTGGATGCTGGCGAGGCGGCAGGCCGCGAGCGCGGGCTCGGTGCACGAGGCCATCTCCGGCCTGGCGTCCGGGCGGATCCGTTCGCCGCGCTGGGTGTCCACGGACGAGATGGGCGACCTGGCGTCGGGGATGAACGGGGCGCTGTCCCGGCTGCGGAGGTTTCCCCGGCTGCTCCAGACCTCCGCGCGACGGCTGGGAGAGGCGGGCACGGACCTGCGCGTGTCGAACGACGAGCAGCAGCAGGGCCTCACCCGGCAGGCGGCCGCGCTGCACGAGACGCAGGTGACGTCGGACGAGCTGCGGCGTGCATCGAGGATTGCCGCGGACTCCGCGGAGGAGGTCTTGCGCGTGGCCCGGCGCGCGGAGGCCCTGGGCCAGCAGGGCGAGGCCGCGGTGGTCCTGAGCCTGGAGGGGCTGGCGGCCATCCGGAGCGTGGTGTCCGGCATCCAGCAGCGGCTGGCGCGCCTGGATGAAAGCACGGTCCAGATTGGAGAAATCACCGAGGCGGTGAAGGACCTGGCGGACCAGTCCCACCTGCTCGCCGTCAACGCGGCCATCGAGGCGGCGCGCTCGGGCGAGGCGGGGAAGGGCTTCGCGGTGGTGGCGAAGGAGATCCGCGGGCTGTCGGATCAATCCGTCCAGGCCACGCGGCGCATCCGCACCATCCTCACGGACATCGGCCAGGGCATCCGCGACGCGGCCGCCATGAGCGAGCAGGGCGGCCGTCAGGTGGCCGCCGGATTGGATCAGATGCGCGCCTCCGGCGAGTCCCTGCGCGCGCTGTCACACAGCTCGCAGGAGAGCTCCGAGGCGGCGAGGAAGATCGCCAACGCGGTGACGCAGCAGAACGCCGCCTTCGCGCAGATCTCCACCGCCATCGCGGACCTGTCGCAGCTGATGGACGGCACCCTGCGCAGGCTGTCCTCCACGCAGGAGGCCACGCGGACGCTGCAGGTCGTCTCCGGGGAGGTGGGGCAGATGGCGCTGCAGTTCGACGTCCAGGACGTGGCGCCGCTCACCGCGCCGCCGCCGCCTCCGGCCCGGGAGCGGGACAGGGCAGCGTCAGCGTGAAGACGGTGTCGCCCGGCGTGGAGCGCAGGGCGAGCTCTCCGCCGTGGGCCCGGACGATTTTTCGCGCGAGCGGCAGACCCAGGCCGGTGCCCTGCTCGCGGGTGGTGAAGAAGGGCTCGAAGATGCGCTCGCGCTCGGCTTCGGGCACGCCGGGGCCCGAGTCCTGGACGTCGATGGCGTAGCGGCCGTCGCGCAGCTCGCCGCGAACGCGCACGCGGCTTCCGGCGGGCGCGGCCTGCACGGCGTTCTTCACCAGATTCACGAGCGCGGCGGTGAGCAGGCTGCCATCCGCCTCCAGGTGCGCGGGCGCGGCGGACATGTCCAGGGACACGCCCTTGCCCTGGGCCTCCGCCGAGAGCAGCTCGCACGCGTTGGAGACGAGGTCGGGCGCCTCCATGGGCGCGCGCGCCAGCGGCTGCTCACGGGCGAAGGCCAGGAAGTCCTCGACGATGCGCTGGAGGTAGGTGACCTCGCGCTGGATGCGGTCGACATGGCTGTTCGCGTCCGCGTGCGCGCCCGCGCGCAGGTCCTCCTGCAGCAGGCCTGAGAAGAGCGCGATGCCGCCCAGCGGGTTGCGCACCTCATGGGCCACGCCCGCGAGCATCAGCTTCAGCTGCCGGTCCCGGCTCTCCAGCGCGCCACGCATGACTTCCAGTTCACGCGCGAGCACGCCGATTTCGCGGGTGGGCTCCGGAGGCACCGGCGTGGTCAGGTCCCCCCGGCCGATGCGCAGCGCGGAGTCCATCAGCCGCCGCAGCGGACGGGCCAGCCCTCGCGCGGTGATGACGGCGATGAGGGCGAGCGCGACGAGCGCCACCGCGCTGGCCATGACGAACGTGCGCCACAGCCGCCGCAGCGGTCCGAAGAAGGCCGCGCTGCCCTCCACGCCGATGGCGCCCACCACCTGTCCGTCCTGGACCACGGGCGCGTAGCCCGTCTTGTAGAGCAGCCCGTCGGAGCCGGTGAAGAGCACCTGGCTGGCGGCGCGCTTGCCGGCGAGGACCCGCGTCAGCTCCAGCCGGTCGCGCGCGAGGTCCGGGACCTCGGTGCCCACGGGCAGGTTGCCACCCGCGTCCGCGCGCACGCGGCCCCGGGCATCCACGGCGTACACGCGGCGCACGCCGCTCGCGGTGCGC
The DNA here is from genome assembly GCF_003611585.1 of Corallococcus exercitus. GTDB lineage: Bacteria > Myxococcota > Myxococcia > Myxococcales > Myxococcaceae > Corallococcus > Corallococcus exercitus. The sequence goes on from NZ_RAVW01000251.1 coordinate 6,290, forward strand.
ACGCCGTCCAGCAGGCGCACGAGGTTGCGCCACGTGCGGGTGCCGGACACGTCGTCGCCGGGCTCGATGGTGAGCATGCGCTCGCCGCTGACCTGGGTGGAGGTGGCGGCGGCGAGCGCGGACAGGCTGGCGCCCAGTTCGTCCTCCAGGCTCGCGCGAGCGAGCGCGTACACGGACGCGCCCGCGAGCGAGAGGAAGAGCAGGGTGGGCAGGAGGAACGCCAGCAGCAGCCGCGCGGACAGCGAGCCCAGCGCGTCCCGCAGACGGGAGGAATGAGGGCGATGCGTCATCCGGGCGGTGCTCCTCGCACTCCCGCATCAAACGGCATGCCCCGGTCCCTGGCCAGTCCTCGTTCCGCGTTCCAGCGCGGTGGGACGCGAGCGGAATCCCCCTGACGGGTGATGGCGGTGGCCGCCGGGTGTGGCGTTGATGGCGCCCGGATGAAGCCGTGGAGAACACGCTTCGGAACCTGCTTCTGGCGCCTGGTGTCTTGTCGTCGCGGTCGTCACGCACGTCAGGAAGGGGCTCGCGAAACACGTCAGTCCCGGCTGGTAGATGTGAGTGATTGGGGGCGCGTCATGCTGGAAGGAACGCTGGGGAGATTCAGCGCGAGTCTGATGCTGGTCCTGGCGTTCACGGCCTGCGGTACGCCGGGCTCCCGGACCCTGCCGGTGGGGATGCACGGCTACGGCCGCTATCGCAGCGCTTCACCTGCTTCGTTCGCGCGGGACACGGCGTGGAGGAACGCGGGCTCGGGCGGCACCGTGGGTGGAGAGGAATTGGGCCGCTACCTCGCGTTCATCCGCGAGAAGCGTGCCGCCTTGAAGCAGCCCGCCGTGATGGAGGTGGAGCGTCAGGTGGGCCATGCCGCGCTCAATGACCTGTTGCTCTGGGCTTCCGCGCGGACGGAGGAGGAACTCGCGAAGGACGAGCCGCTGGAGGTGTACCTGCGGCTGAAGGCCCAGCACGCGGAGGCCCTGCTCGAGGATGGCAAGCATTCGGCCCGGGCGGAGGCGAAGCTGGAGGAGTTCCATCGCTGGGCGGACGCGCGCCGTCAGGTCCTGGCGGAGGCGCACTTCCGCAGGCTCGGGAGTGACGGGCTGCTCACCGAGAGCCCGCTCTACGAGGAGATGCAGCTGGCGTTGCTGGATGCGGTGCTGGACTGGGCCTACACGCACACGGAGGACCCGGACTTCCCGCGCAAGAGCCCCAGTGAGGTGGCGCTCTACCTGCTGGCACGCGACAGCTTCCTGGCGTCGGCGGTGGAGGCCAGCCGCTTCGCGCCCCCGACGTGGGACCCGGCCCGCGAGCCTCCGGGCATTCCGCCGGAAGAAGTGGTGCTGGAGATCGCCCTGGGCCTGCTGCCCGTCACCGGAGAGGTGGCGGACGTAGGCGGCGTGGTGCTGGGGCAGAGCCTGCTGGGATATCCGCTGACGGACGGCGAGCGGCTGCTGTGCGCGGTGAGCGTGGCGCTGCCGGTCGTGTCGGGACGGTTGCTGTCGGAGGGCGCGCAGGGCGTGGAGCGGGTGGCCCTGCTGACGGGCCGGAGCCTGCGCGAGGTGCAGGTGTTGCAGCGGGTGGTGCAGCACCTGTCGCCGCAGGAAGCGCAGGAGCTTCGCCGGGTGCTGCGCGCGGCGGGGCGCGGTGAGGCCGTGTCCGCGGAGGACGTGGAGCGGCTGCGAGCGCTCGCGAAGCGGCTGGAGGCACCGCTCGCGGAAGCAGGGCGCGTGCTGGCCCAGGGCAAGCGCGTGGCGCTGGTGGGCTCACGGGCGACGGCGGAGGGAGCGCGGCTGGTGCCGGGCAGCGCGGAGCACCTGGCGCAGGCGTGGGTGGACTACCAGTTCCGTCACCCGGAGAAGTACCGGAGCTTCCGGTACGTGGTGGATCCGGAGTGGGAGCGGCTCTACCAGACGGTCATCAAGAACAAGGGCGCGGGCAGCGCGTTCGAGCAGTCCGTGCTCCAGAGCCGGAAGCTGCCGAAGAACTCAAGCCTCCTGATGCCTCCGCCCGGCAGCAAGGCCGAGGGCTTCATCCCGGATGCCGTGACTGGGCACAAAGGGGACCTCGTCTGGGGCAGCCCCTACGACTTCGTCGAGGTGAAGGGACGCGCGGAGATGGCGCTCACGGGCAATCTGAAAGCCATGCTGTTGTATGTGAGGCAGTATGGTGGCTCCATCGAGCTCTGGATCCGTTCCGCCAAACATCCCGAGGGGGCAACGCGGCTCACCAAACCGCTTCTTACGGACTTCGAGGAACTCAAGCAGTTGGGCCGTGCCAACATCCGGTACTTCCCTTGAAGGCGGTTCATGGCGCTGCGCTATCTGAAGACCCGGTTCTCGCTGCCCCCTGGTGTTCCGCCGACGAACACCATCCGCGAGCTCGTCCGACGGTTCTTCTCGCAGGGGCGCTGGTTCAACCCCGTACGCTACGGGGGCGTTGGGATGGATGAACGGTTGGATTCAGGCCCCTTCAATCCGGATGCCCCTGCGGCCTTCTACGACGAGTTCAAACACTTCTTCATCGGGGCGAAGACGGATCGGGATTTCATCCAGCTCTCTCCGGAGCGCTTCGGGGAGTACCCCTTCGCCGGAGCATTCTCCTGGATGACATCCGTCGTGGAGTCCCGGAAGGCGGGTTGGCGCGAGGCCCATCTGCGTCAGGTCGTCGAAATCATGCACCTGCTGGGCTCACCCCTCGCTCAGTCCGGACTCGATGAGGACTTCGACCGTAAGAACTGGCGCCTGGTCCCGCACGAGGACGGCTTCGGCTCCAGTCGCGAATTCAACGTGCGCGACTACAGCGAGGGCCTCTCCGGCCTCTACTGGCGCAACGTCTTCGGCGCCCCCTTCGTGGACCTCTTCGGCCCGCGCCTGGACGCCATCCCCGCGTCCCAGCGCCAGTCACTCGACGGCGGCCTCGTCCTCGTCCAGCCCTACGAACTGCCCACCCAGGCCATGACCCCGGAGGGCGACGCCGCGGAAAGCCAGCTCATCGCCACGCTGGGGCCTGACGCCTTCTTCGACCTGCCAACCCTGCGCAAGCCCACGCGCGTGCCGGACGTGTCCTGGATGCGGTCCAGGCACTGACGCCCCTCGCGTCAGTCGAACATCGCGGACAGCGCTTCGCTCAGGGTCTCCACGCCCACCACCTGGAGCTTCGTCTCCTCCACGCGCCGCGCGCTGCCGGCCGGCAGCACCACCCGCTGGAAGCCCATCTTCGCGGCCTCCGCGAGCCTCGAGTCCACCTGGCCCACCGCGCGCACCTCGCCCGCCAGCCCCACCTCCCCCAGCACCAGCGTCTTCGGGTCCAGCGGCCGGTTCTGCAGGCTGCTCACCAGCGCCGCGCACACCGCGAGGTCACACGCCGGTTCGCTCAGCTGCATGCCGCCCGCCACGTTGACGAACAGGTCGCAGCCCACCAGCGGAATCTCCTCCTTCTTCTCCAGCACCGCCGCCAGCAGCGCCACGCGGTTGCCGTCCACGCCAATCGCCGTGCGCCTCGCGGTGCCGTAGCCCGTGGGCGCCACCAGCGCCTGCACCTCCACCAAGAGCGGCCGCGTGCCGTTGAGCGTGCTCGTCACCACGCTGCCGGACTTGCCCTGCGGCCGCTCGGAGAGGAACAGCGCGGAGGGGTCCGCCACCTCCACCAGCCCCGCGCCCTTCATCTCGAAGACGCCAATCTCGTTGGTGCTGCCGAAGCGGTTCTTGTGCGCGCGCAGGAGCCGGAACGGGTGGCCCCGCTCGCCTTCGAAGTAGAGGACCGTGTCCACCATGTGCTCCAGCACCCGGGGACCCGCGATGGAGCCTTCCTTCGTCACGTGCCCCACCAGGAACGTGGGCACCCCGCTGCGCTTGGCGAACGCCATCAGCCGGCCCGCCACCTCGCGCACCTGGGTGATGCTGCCCGGCGCGTTGCCCAATTCCGGCAGGTACATGGTCTGGATGGAGTCCACCACCAGCGCCTGCGGCTTCAGGGCCTCCGCCGCCTGGAGCACCCGGTCCGCGTCCGTCTCCGCGAACAGGTGGATGGCCTCGCTCTCCACCCGCAGGCGCTCCGCGCGCATCTTCGTCTGCCGGAGGCTCTCTTCACCCGACACGTAGAGCACCGGCCCGTGCCGCGCCAGCTTGTCCAGCGCCGCCAGCAGCAGCGTGGACTTGCCGATGCCGGGGTCGCCGCCCAGCAGCACCAGCGAACCGCCCACCACGCCGCCGCCCAGGACGCGGTCGAACTCCGCGATGCCTGTCCTGCGGCGCACCTCCGTCTCCCCCGTGACGTCCTGGAGCTTCACCGGCCGTGAAGCGCCCCCCGACGCGCCCCACGCCGGGCGCTTGTCGTCCACCTTCGCTTCGGTCTCCTCCAGGAGCGAGCTCCAGGCCCCGCAGTCCGGACACTTCCCGAGCCACTTCGCCGTCTGGTAGCCGCAGGCCTGACAGGTGTAGTGCGTCTTCGCCTTCGCCATGGGTCGAGGTGTCTATCCCAGACCCCTGACGTTTCCCCGCCCCATGCGCATGCCATGCCAGCAGAGCAGGCAGGCAGGTTGTCGTGGATCAGGTAGCGGGTTGCCCCACAGGGGGGGGCACCCCACTTTCTGGACCACGGGCGTCGCACAGAGCGAGCCCCCCACACAGGGAGGTTGTCATGGGGATTATCGCGTTTCTGGTGATTGGTCTGGTCGCGGGTCTGATCGCTCGTGCCATCATGCCGGGCAACCAGTCGATGGGGCTCATCGCCACCACGCTGCTGGGCATCGCCGGCTCGTTCGTGGGCGGTTTCGTGGGTTCGCTCTTCTCGCGTGACGGCCGGATGTTCGACCTGCACCCGACGGGCTTGCTGTTCTCCGTCCTGGGCGCACTGGTCGTGCTGTTCCTCGTGGGCCTCGCCGGCCGCGGCCGTCGCGTCCACGTCTAAATCGCAGGGCTCCTCGACCGATGAGGCGGGAGACAGCCTGGGGACGTCCGTCACGTACGGACGTCCCTTCTGTCTTTGCGGGCATCGTCAACCCCCTGTCGCGAGAGCGTTGACAATGGCCTTCGGGCCACGCACCGTCGGCCTCCTGACGCCTCCCCAAGGAGCCCGCATGTCCGACACCGCCGAGTCCTTCCACGGCCACGCCCACCACGCCGCCCCCGCCCCGGAAGGGGTGACGGTGCGTCACGACTGGTCGCTCGCGGAGGTGAAGGCGCTGTACCAGTTGCCGCTCTTGGATCTGGTGCACAAGGCGCAGACGGTGCACCGGCAGGTGTTCGTGGAGAACAAGGTGCAGCTGTGTTCGCTGCTCTCCATCAAGACGGGCGGGTGTCCGGAGGACTGCGCGTACTGCCCGCAGGCGGCGCGCTACAAGACGGGCGTCAAGGCGGAGAAGCTGATGGCGGTGCCGGAGGTGCTGGCCGCCGCGTCCCAGGCGCGCAAGGCCGGGGCCACCCGCTTCTGCATGGGCGCCGCGTGGCGTGAGGTGAAGGACGGCCCGCAGTTCGACAGCGTGCTGGAGATGGTGAAGGGCGTCCGGGCCCTGGGCATGGAGGCGTGCGCCACGCTGGGCATGCTCACCGACAGCCAGGCGAAGCGCCTGCGCGAGGCGGGCCTGTCCGCGTACAACCACAACCTGGACACGTCCCCGGAGCACTACGGCGACATCATCTCCACCCGCACCTATGACGACCGGCTGAAGACGCTCAACCGGGTGCGCGACGCGGGCATCTCCGTGTGCTGCGGCGGCATCATCGGCATGGGCGAGTCCGTGGACGACCGCTGCAACCTGCTGCGCACGCTGGCCAACCAGGAGGTCCACCCGGAGTCGGTGCCCATCAACGCGCTCGTGCCGGTGGAGGGCACGCCGCTGGCGGATCAGCACCGCGTGGAGACGGTGGACATGGTGCGCACCATCGCCACCGCGCGCCTGCTGATGCCTCAGGCCATGGTGCGCCTGTCCGCGGGCCGCATGCAGATGAACGAGGAGGCGCAGCTGCTCTGCATGATGGCGGGCGCCAACTCGCTCTTCTTCGGGGAGAAGCTGCTCACCACCGGCAACCCCGAGTACACCCAGGACATGGCGCTCTTGGAGAAGGCGGGCATCCGCCCCCTGGAGCCCCGGCAGGACCGGTGAGCCCCGTCACGCAGGTCGCGGACCGCTGGGCGCGCGAGGACCTGGAGGCCCTGTCCGCGAAGGGCCTCCGCCGCGTGCTGGAGCCGCTCGACTCACCCCAGGGCGCGGAGGTGCGCGTGGGGGACGAGCGGCTGGTCAACTTCTCCTCCAATGACTACCTGGGGCTCGCGGCGTCGCCCGCCGTGCGCGCCGCCGTCGCCGCCGCGCTGGAGCGTTACGGCGTGGGCACCGGCGCCAGCCGCCTGGTGGTGGGGGACATGGTGCCGCACCAGCGGCTGGAGGCGCGGCTCGCCCGCTTCGAGCGCGCGGAGGCCGTGCGCCTCTTCAACTCCGGCTACGCGGCGAACACCGGCATCCTGCCCGCGCTGGTGGGCCCCGGCGACGCGGTGTTCTCCGACGCCCTCAACCACGCCTCGCTGGTGGACGGCTGCCGGCTGTCGCGCGCGCGCGTCGTCGTCTACCCGCACGCGGACGTGGCCGCGCTCACCCGCGCGCTGGAACAGACGCCCGCGCGGCGCAAGCTGGTGGTCACCGACAGCGTCTTCTCCATGGACGGGGACGTGGCGCCGCTGCGGGAGCTGGTGGCCGCGTGCGAGGCCCACGGCGCGGCGCTGATGGTGGACGAGGCGCACGCCACCGGCGTCCTGGGGGCTCGCGGCGCGGGGCTGTGCGAGGCGCTGGGCGTGGAGGAGCGGGTGGACCTGCGCATGGGCACGCTGAGCAAGGCGCTGGGCGGGCTGGGCGCGTACGTCGCCACCTCGCGCGCGGTGGCGGACCTGCTGGTGAGCCGCGCGCGGCCGTTCGTCTATTCCACCGCGCTGCCCGCCGCCCTGTGCGCTGGCGCCGAGTGCGCGGTGGACCTGGTGGAGCACGACCCGGCCCCGCGCGAGCGGCTGTGGGGCCACATCCACCGCTTCACCAATGGGCTGCGCGCCCTGGGGCTGCCCGCCGAACCCCGGAGCGCCATCTTCCCGGTCATCCTGGGCGAGCCCTCGCGCGCGCTGGACGCGGCGAAGCGCCTGCGCGAGGCGGGCCTGCTGGTGAAGGCCATCCGTCCACCCACCGTGCCGGACGGCACCAGCCGTCTGCGCTTCTGTCTCTCCGCGGCCCACACGACGGGCCACATCGACCTGGCGCTGGAGACCCTGCGCCGGGTGGGAGTCTCCTGTGGCCCCTGAAACCCTCCAGTTCTTCGTCACCGGCACGGACACCGGCGTGGGCAAGACGCAGGTGTCGTGCGCGCTGCTGTCGCTCCTGAAGGACGCGGGCTACGGGCCCCAGGGCTTCAAGCCCTACGAGAGCGGCTGCGCGTCACTGAAGGCCCCGTCGGACGCGCTGGCGATGCGCGAGGCCGCGGGCAGCACGCTCCCGGTGGACGCCGTGTGCCCGCACCGCTTCAAGGCGCCGCTGGCCCCGGGCATCGCGGCGGCGCGGCTGGGGCGGGAGCCGGACTTCGGCGTGACGCTCTCGGCGTGGAAGAAGCTGAAGGGCGGGACGGTGGTGG
>NZ_RAVW01000252.1 GCF_003611585.1 Corallococcus exercitus
CCCCCACCCCGCCGCCGCCGGGCGTGGCGTCCGTGGACGACGTGGAGGAGCGCTTCTTCCACGCGGTGGACGGCCTGGAGGCGCGCGAGCCGCAGCTGGCCGCGTGGCTGCTCAATGGCATCCCGGGCCTGCCCGCGCACCAGCGCCGGGTGGCGTACGCGGAGCGGCTGCCGGGGCTCGTGGCCCGCAGCCTGAACGGGCTGGATGACGACACGGCGTGGACGCTGCGCGACGTGCTGTCGGCGAGCGTGCCGGTGGACGTGGCGGAGGGCCTGGGGTTCGTGACGTCCCCGCGCTCGCACGCGCTGCGGCAGCGGCTGTACGCGCAGGCGCCGGAGGCCGTGCTGGAGGGGCTCAAGCGCCAGGACTCGCCGGAGGCGTGGGCGCTGCGCGAGCGCGGCATGAAGGACGGACACCTGGGGGCGGTGCTGCTGGGCCTGGCCGGCGTGGACGGCGAGGAGTCCTGGGTGGTCCGCGAGGCGGGCATGCAGCGCAAGCTGTACTCGGAGGTGGCGCGCAGCCTGGGCGGCCTGGCCACGGAGCGCGCGGATGCGCTGCGCGAGGCGCTGATTCCGCACGACCGGCTGGCGGTGCTCAAGAGCACCACGGGCCTGGAGACGCCGGTGGCGGTGGGGCTGCGCGAGCAGCTGGAGAAGGGAGCGCTGAAGCTGGTGCTGCGCTCGCTCACGGGGGTGGATACGCCGCGCGCCTGGGCCATGCGTGAGCGCGGCGCGGCGCTCACCAAGGAGGCGCTGGACTCCGTGGACGGGATGGACACGCCGCGCGCGTGGAAGCTGCGGGCCTCCGCGGCGCGCCGGTGGCCGGCGACGGTGGTGTCGTCGATGCGCGGGCTGCCGCTGGTGGCGGAGACGCGGGCGCTGTTGGATCGCATCCTGGATGAGCAGGCCGGGAAGCTGCCGGTGCTGCGCAACGCGTACGCGGTGGTGGCGCAGGCGCGGGTGCTGGAGCAGACGCAGCGCGCGGTGCGGTCCTCGGTGGAGACGGCCGGGGTGGACGCCGGGCGGCAGGAGGCATGACGCCCATGGAAGGTCCATTCGGGGCGCTGTTCCAGGACGTGGAGCAGGAGCTTCAGGCGCTGTCGATGGGGGCCATCCTCCCCCGGCTGGTGGCGTCGGCGCTGATTGGCGCGCTGCTGTCGTCGCGGCCCTGGCGGCTGGTGCTGGGCAAGCCGCTGCCGAAGGTGGAGATGGTGCAGGCGCAGATCCTCCTCTGCGCGGCGGCGGCGGTGATTACCGCGGTGATTGGCAACAGCGTGGCGAAGGCGTTCGGGCTGGTGGGCCTGGGCGGGTTCGTGAGGTTCCGCTCCGGGCTGAAGGATCCGCGTGACGCGGCCATCCTGTTCCTGGTGATTGGCCTGGGCATGGCGTGCGGCCACGGCAACCTGGTGCTGGCGTTCGTGGGCACGGGGTTCGTGGCGGTGCTGCTCTTCGTGCTGGACCTGTTCGAGAAGAAGGCCGTGGCGGCGAAGGAGCCGAAGCAGCGGCTGGTGGTGTCCGCGCAGGCGGACGACCTGGTGCGCGCGGAGGCCACGCTGAGGACGGCGTTGGGGGAGCGCAACGTGCTGGTGAAGAGCTGCGCGTTGGACTTCTCCGCGCGGCGCGTGGAGCTGGAAGTGGAGGAGCCGGAGCCTGGAAGCCTGGCGGCGGCGTTGGGACGGACGGAAGGGGCGCCCTTGCGGGGGCTGCGGTGGACGGCGGTGAGCGCGAAGGGCGCGCGGGAGGAGTTGGCATGAAGTTCAGGAAGCTGGCGGTGCTGTTCGCAGCGTGTGGGGCGTTGGCCGCCTGTGGTGGCGGGGGCAGCCTGCCCACGGGGAATGATCCAGGCGCGCCCACGACGAACCCGGACGGCACGGTGGACCTCCCGGGCAACCCGGTGGACCCGAACACGGGCGGCGGCACGAAGCCGGATCAGCAGGCGGAGCTGACGACGCTGTGGCCGCTGACGACAGGCTCCACGTGGACCTACCGCATCACCGATGCGCAGGAGGGAGTCTTCAACAAGGTGGTGACGGTGCAGGGCCCGGAGACGGTCCCCGGCACGACCATGACGGCGGTCAAGGTGCACAGCCAGCAGGACCGCACGCAGACGGGCACGGTCTACGAGGAGAACTCCTGGCAGCTGGAGCTGACGACCGGCGTGGTGGTGCGTCTGCGCGAGGAGGACATCCTGGACGGCGTGGCCTCGAAGGCGACGACCTGGTCCCCGGCGATGATGAAGTCCCTGGCGGCGGCGCCGGCCTCCGTGCCCTGGGAGCACCAGGACAAGGTGCGGGAACTGATCACGTATTCCGCCGGTGGTACCGAGGGGAAGGATCCGACCTACGTCTGGAAGGTCCTGGAGAAGGACGTGACGGTGACGACGCCCGCGGGCACGTTCACCAACGCCATCAAGGTCCAGCGCGACAAGCTGAACAAGAGCGGCGAGGTGAAGGAAGAGAAGCAGCGTCTGTACTGGCTGGTCCCCGGCGTGGGCAAGGTCCGCGAGGACGGGGAGCGCCTGGAGGAGCTGGTCTCCTACGACGTCAAGAAGCCGTAGTCCGCTGATTCATCTGGATGGGATTGGAGCCCGGGTTGGCGCGAAGGATGCGCTGGCCCGAGCGTTGTCATTTCAGGGCATCCACTGAGATGTGGTTTGCCACCGCATCCAGTAAATTCCCATCCCCCGACTCAACAGCCAACCGCGCACAGGCGACAAAGCTCTCTTGAGCCAAATCCGATTCCCCCAACATCTCGTACGCCAATCCGCGATTATAATAATAGGCCCCATGCCTACCATCGAGCTCTATGGCTCGATCAAAATCGGCAATAGCATCCCTCCCATCTCCCGCCACCGTTCGAGCCCAACCGCGAAGCGAGTGCAGCCTCGCGTCAAGCGGCGCCAGCTCCAATTCAACGTCAATCAACCCCATCATCTCTCGCAGTCGCGCAACATCCATCGAGACAGAATTAAATCGAGCCACCAACTCCTCATACCCTAGTCGTGAACTCATTTCTCTCTCCGAAATGGCCATCATCCCATCACACCTTACCCTTCCAAAGCCTTCAGCACGAGTATCGCAGCGCTATTCGTCTTGAACATCCTTCTCGTGACGCCGCCGCATCGCGGTTTTCGACTCCACGGGCAGCGCTTGCTCGAGAGGCAGCCAATGGAGCCATCTCGAGGGCTCGTCATCCGCCAGCACGTAGGACGGGTGGCGGATGGCCATGCCCCGAGTTTTACGTACAGCGCGCAGGAAGATCCAGGTTGTCCAGGGCCTGAGCGGTACCGCTTCTTGATCCCCAACCAATCAGGTTCCATCCAGTCCCATACAGCGGCCATCACAGCCACGGTCCTGCCGACTCCAACGAAGCCAGCCCAACAGCGCGCGTGCCCTGGCCAACCTTCTATCTAAGGAGAAGCTGCCCCCAAAGCCCTCGGCCTGCAGGTGCGAAGAAATGCCCTGACCACATTTCTCGCCCGGCGCGGCCTTCACTGACGGCTCTTGTCCCCTACTCCGTCCAGAAACTGAGAGGGCTTCTGCTTTCCCTCCTACGGCGGGCCGTGGCTCCACTTGAGCACATCTTAACCTGGAGTCGCTGGCGTCGCCACCACCAAGCCGTGGCCATGCAGTGTCACTATCGAGCCCGAGGAGCGCGACTCAAATTACAGTTACAGGGCCAAGAACAGCCCTAGAAGCATCAGCCAACATACACATCATCAACACCTCTCTCAATCGCCCCAACAAGCCACTGCCGCAGGGTGCTTGCACGCCCAGCCAACCACGGCTCATTCAACTCAAGAAAGCGCCTCTCAATCACCCCAAGTTCAACCACCAAGTCAGGCATAATCTCAGGCGTCACGCTCAGTCCTCCCGGAAATTTCCGAATCAACTCTAACCCCAACTCCTCGGCAGCAGGACGCCAGTACTGATTAAAAATTATATTCGTCGCCACAGGAACCTCAACAACAGGCCCTCCCCCAGGTTCAGCCCCAGAAATCAACGAAACAGACATGATATTCACTTAACCTTTTGGCGTTTCATTGGTGTCGGCTCCTTCGCAGCTTCCGGCACTCCATACTCAGCACTGAACTCCCAATCCGGGAACTCAGCTGCCAACTGTTCAACCCCCTTCTGGAGATAAGTACGAACCAAGGGTGAGTCTGCGGCAGTCCTAAACCGCAGTCTCTGTTTGTTGCTTCGGAGCACCTCAATCGGAGGAACAACCGGACTCCCCTTTCCATCCGGGTGGGGACGACTCGCGTGCGCAGCTTTCAACATTGCGATGCGGACTCGCGTCTTCACAACGACGGATTTTTCCACCCACTTCATCGGATCATTCCATGGAAGACCTGTCTTGGGATTGATCTTTCCGAGCTCGCCGGCGTCTTTATTCTCAATAAACAGATCCTCGCGAACCTCATCAAACTCACCAAGCGATCTGTCAGTAGAGTCAGCAAGCTCAACGGACTTGTACGCAGCACCCGCTGGCCACCAGTTTGAACTGGCGCGCAGGACACCAGTTCCTTCATTGGCGCCGGGAGCCATCACAGGATGAGCACTCACGTCAGGCTCACCAATCACAACAAGTCTGTCGCCAGGTTCAGCTATAGGCGATCGCGCCGGCTCGGGCTCAACTCTCGGACTGGCTGCATCATCCGCACCGGGAGCAATTCTCGGCTGCTGGTCCCGATGAGCAATCGCATCAATCTCGCGAGATCGCTTAGCAGCATTCCTGACCTCTTGTTCGTGCGCAGCGGCCAGGTTGTCAGCCTCTGCTCTTGCTCGGTCTTCACTCGACTCAAAAACCGCCTTCCCGATTGAGTTAAAAAACATCCCTGCGGCACCGACAATATATCCGGTGACATTGGGTACGACACGTCCAGCTGCAGAGACCGCCTTGGTAGCAGTATCCGCCACATTTGAAATTGGGGATGCGGATGGAGGCGGGGCGTCAACAAGCCCTATGTTACATACTTCGAGCGCAACCGGATTCTGCTTCCCGCAGCTATTAGGGACACCAAGATCAACACCCTGTCTGCCATCCGGATCAACATATCGAAGCGGATTGCTTCTCGAGTAGCTCCATGGATGAACACCAGTTGGCTTAGCCAGTCGACCATCCACGCCAAGCGGATCTTCCGACAGGAAACGCCCCGTGCTTGTGTCGAGCCAGCGCTGCTGAGCATATGTTAGACCTGATTCTGCATCCCAGGCGTGTCCTGTGAATCCAATGCTGGCTTCTGCTGCAGTCGGCGCGTTTTCGTCGCGGTAGTTACCCCATGCGTCGTATCGGTGTACAACCGCCGCACTGTTAAGCGGGACCCGGGCCACTGTACTTCCCAGCCCATCCTGGAGAATTCTTTCTGTTGCTACAGCGAGAGTGAGGCCAGCTCCTCGCTGATAAACTTGGCGTGTGCCGTTCGGGAGGTTTTCCTCCACTAGCGTTTCGCCGCTCCACAAATAGCTTGTGGTAGAGCCATCAGCGGTGCGGGAACGACGCAAGCCTGCGTAGTCATACTGATATGTGGCCTGCCGTTGCTGGGCTCCTTCCGTCTGCTCCACTTCCACCAGACGTCCCGCAGCATCAAAGTGGAACAGCTTCGTAAGGCTTCCACGCTGTTCCCGTACCAATCGGCCAACGCGGTCCGTCTGGTACTGCGTAACCACCGCGTCAGCGGCGACTTTGTTCCTCGTCTCCTTCAGACCACCCAGCGCGTCATAGACATACGCAAGATGCTCTTGGGGCTGTGTCACGGAACCAAAGGCAGACTCGCCCAGGGCACCTGCATAGCCCGCGACCTTCTTTTCGGCCTTGCGCGAACCGTCGTTGTGCAGCGCATAGAGGACGGACTGGCCATCTGGATACGTCACTCCCGTCAGGCGGTCCGCAGGGTCGTAGCCGTATTGCGTCGTCTCCGTGACCGTAGACGTCCCCGTCGGGGTGCGGTCCACGAGTTCCCTGAGCCGGTTTCCACGGTTGTCGTACTCGTAGCTGTACCGCAGGTACGGTGATGCAATCGCGGAGGCGCAGTCCTCCAGACGCGCATCGTGCGTCACGGAAGCAATGCGGCCCCGGTTGTCATAGCAGTAGGAATGCTTGAGTGCGTTGTCGCCTACGGACGCAACACGGCGGCCTCCCGCCTCCCACGCGACGTCCAACTGCCTGCCGTCCGCCAGCGTCACCTTGCTGAGGCGCTGCAGCGCCCCCACGTCGTAGTTCACTGTTCCCGACGGCGACTGCACCCACTCCAGCGCACCACTGTTGTGATAGTGGTAGCGGATCGGGTCCGAGCCGTCCTTGTCAACGAACTCCAAACGGTCTTGCCCGTCGTAGTCCAGCGCGCGCACCGTCTGAACCGAGCCCCGGTGCTCCGTTGCCTTCCGGAGCTGGTCGAGGCCGTTGAACTCGTAGTCGACCGAGTCCAGGTCCTTGAAAATTCGCAGCGCTCCCGACGCATCCAACGTCGGCGTTCCCGCCTTGAACTCCTCGTGGACGACACGGCCTCGACCGTCCACGATTCGCTGAACCCTCTCGTTCAGCTCGTTCGAGACTTCAGGGTTCCCGTTCGTCCACGTCGTAATCCAGGAGGACGTGCCCCGCGTGCGCAATTTCTCGCGGCCCAGGAAGTCATAATCATACGTCACCTCGGGCGTCACCGATCCCGCAGGTGCCCTGATCGAATCTAGCCTCGCCAGACCATCGTAGTGATAGACGAAGGTTCCCAGCCCTGGCGGCGTCACCTCGAGCAACTCGTCACGGGGCCCGTACTTGTAATGCCAGACGGACTCGTCAGGCATCCCGTAAGCCTGCTTGACCTCCCTGGCACGGCCCGCATTGTCGTGATCGCCGTAATACGTGCGGCTTACGTCGGGTTCCTGCTCGGGCAGTTCCCGCCCGAAGGTCTCCACCTCCAGGAGGCCTCGATCGTTGTACGCCAGCGTCCTCACCCGGGTGTCAGGTGTCTCTTCCTTGTGCAACTGGCCATCCGGGAAGTACGAATAGGTCGTCTTCTCCGTCGGGCCGACGTGCAGCCTTTTCACCCGGCCACTGGTGTCGTAGGCCCACTGGGTCCGCTCGTTGGCCCCAAAGCCATACGCGTGCGACCACATCGGCTTGCCGTCCGCGTAATAGCTCCACTGGTCCTCCGCGCCCGCCTGGACCCTCCGGACGACATTCCCCAGGCTGTCGACCCGCGCCGTCACCGTCCGGCCGCCCTGGCTCTGCCCATTCATCAGCCACGCTTCGGTGGACGTGCCACTGCGCTCCGCGTCCACCCAGACCGTGCTCGTCGTGTATGAATAGCTGTACCCAGGGGACGACCAGGTCTCCACCTCGCTGCGCGTGCGGCCCCGGTCGTCAATCGCATTCGCAGAGTCCCGCCGGAGCAGCTTCACCGACGTGCCTTCAATGGACTCCTGCCGCTTCACCCAGGAGCCGTCGTAACGCGTCCGCACGGAGCGCTCGCGATTCTGGTCGCCCTTCCAGACCTCGAGCTCCACCAACCCCCGTGCGTTGCGCATCCGTTCGATGACCGTGCCTTCAGGCTCGGTCTCCGTCTCGACGCCATTCCCCGGATAGGCATACGTCCACTGCGCCGCGGGAGACCCCGCGAGTGTGCGGGTCAGCATCCGCCCCAGTGAGTCGTAGGTCATCCCCCACGCTTCATCCTCCCGAGGCCCGAGCTGCGTCAGGACATTGCCCTCGGCGTCATGGGTGAACGTTGTCGTGACGTTGCGTGACGAAGCCAGCTGGGTCACGGACACCAGGTTGCCGGCCGTGTCATATTCACGTTCCGTTCGCCGCCCGAGGGGATCCGTGGAGGCAAACTCCCTGCCGAGTGCGTCGTACTCACGGGTACGGACCGATGTCTGTCCATCAACCGTCTCGGTGATGCTCAGCACGCGGCCCTGGGCATCCACCGAGTAGGTCCGCACCTCGGTCCGATCCGTGGACACCGTGGACGGCTCCCCGGAGAGGACTCGCGTCACCACGACCGACCCTGTCCCCGCGGGACTGTCCGAATACGCGCGGGTCTCGGTCAGCGTCCGCTCACCATCCGGAGACTGCACCGTCCGCACGTAGCGCGTCACCCGGCCCAGGGCATCGTCGTACGCATAGGCCTCCGCCAGACCCGTCACATGGTCGGTGCGGGTGAGCACCCTCCCCGCCAGGTCATACGTCGTCTGGGAATGGATGCCGCCGTGGCTCTGCGCATTGCTCTGGACCGACGACTGGCGCCCCAGCGTCGCGGAGTCCACTACATGCTTCTTCTCCAACGAGCCGAAGGTGCGCTGGACCACCGCGCCCGCCGCATCCAGGACCACCGTCTCCACATCCGCGAATCGGCAGTCCGCATCGCACGACTCGCCGGAGCCCTTGGTCTCGTACGCCCACCGCACCGCACGCCCAAGCGCGTCGTAGCCAATGCTTGTCTTGAGACCGTTGCTGTCCGTCACCTCGATGACGTGACCATCCGCATCCACGGCGTTCGCGTAGACCGTCTTGCCATCCACGGTCTCGCCGGTGGACCGGCCCGCGCTGTCGTACGACAACGTGTGCCGGTGCATCCGGGCATCCAGATACGACTCCAGCCGTGAGCCCTGATAGACGTCATACAGGATGGCTCCCTGCTGGGCGTTCAACCCATACGTAAAGCGCTCCGCACGCTTGAGCCCCTGCCGATATTCCGTCTTGGTCGACTGACTCCGCCCCCACCGAGCGAGATTCAGTGTTTCAGTGACGTTGAGCGTGTCATCGCCAAGCTCATAGCTATACGTCCACGCCTGAGGAGGACTGCCCGCCACCGTGCGCGTCAGCAGGCGACCGACGGCGTCATAGGTAAGATCGACCCGAGCCCCCGTGGTGTGATTCCACTCCAGGATGCGATTTCCGAGCGCGTCGTATCCATACTCCACTTGATAGGTCGCGCGGCCGCCGGGGCTCTGAATTGCTCGGGTCACCTCCGCGAACCGGGGCAACCCCAGCGCCTGCGTCTCATGCCCGGAGAACGTCAGGGTATTGCCTGACGGATCCTGGCCGCCCTGCACCACGCCATCCGGATCCGGGAACTGCTGCGCGGTGAAGACAAGCTCGTCATTCGTATCCGTGACCGTGACGCCCTGCGAGTCACCCGAATCCGACAGCGGACGGCTCACGCGCACCTGGCCGTGCCCCGAAGCCACCGACATCCCCGTGACCCGACCGGTCTGGGTCTGCCGGCCTGTCACCGACCAGAGCGGCCCCCCGCTCGCGCCCGGCACGTCCTGGCTGTTCGCGGGTGCCGCCATGAGCGTCACCCCGTCCAGTTGGAGCCGGTCGTTGACGGTGTTCTTCACCGCGCGCCCCATGGACGACACGGAGGAGTTCACCTGCACCGGGCCGCCGCGAACCTCGCTGCCCCAGGAGACCGTGCTCGGCCCCAGGCCCGGGACTTCCGTGGCGCGCGTATTGCCGTACTGGTTGAGATCCAGCGTCACGTCCACGCCGTCCGGCCGCTTGACGGTGCGCGTCCCCTCGTTGGCGGCGACGATGCGCCATCCCGGCTCGGGCATGCCCGTCCCCACCACGGACGTGACGACCTCCCTCGACTCCTCGTGCGCGTAGATCCGCTTCTCCGCCTCACGCTTGTAGGTCGCCTGCCACTGGATGAAGGGCGTGCTGCCCGGCGTGGCGGTGTTCAGCTTCAACCGCGCGTTCGTCACCTCATTGGAGACACTCCACAGCGCGCGGCCACTCAATCCGCCAGGCAGCGGCGCGTAGTCGTACTCCCAGATCTGCGTCGCGGGCAGGGCGGAGGTCCGCGTCACGCTGAGCAGGTTGCCGCGCTTGTCGTGCGCGAGAACCAACCGGTGCAGGACCTGTTCGCTCTGCTTGTGGCGCACCTCCACTGTCTCCAGCAGCGCGAAGCCCTGGTTGCGCGCCATGTTGCGCAGCCGGTACGCCACCGTTTCATCCGCGGTGTCGATGTCCTGATAGGTCATCGTGAGCTGGAGCCGGCCCGGTGTGCGCTCCACCGTCGACACCAGGTTGCTTCCCGGCTTGTAGGTGAACCGGGTCCAACCCTCCGTTCCGCGACCGTGTCCGTCGTGGAACCGGTTCAGCAGCCAGCGGCGTCGCTCCTTCTGGGGGAAGCCCTTCGCCCGCGTCTCGAACTCGTAGACGAAGCCCTCCGCCGTCCGCACGCGGGCCACGATCGGATCGGGATCCCGCTTCTCGATTGAGAGCTCCATGCCGTGCGAGCCATCCCTGACACAGCCGGACGCCGTTCCCTCGACCGGGTCCGTCGTGGCACACGTGGGGAAGTCATAGGCCTGCCCCGCGATGACCACCGTGTAGCGGCCCAGCCGCTCCTCCTGCACGTAGCCGTCGTAGTTGTTCGTCCAGCCGACCCCCGTGGGGCTGACCAGGCTGCTCTGGTTGTTGTACGTGCGCGCGAAGCGGACCACTTCCGCGAGTTGCGGCACGGAGAAGTCTTCGTGCTCGAAGGACAGGTGCCCGTCCGCCACGTTGATGCCCTGGACGGTGAGCTGTCCCGGTGCGCGCGCGTGCAAGCCTTCGAAGGTGCCGCGCGGTTTGCCGAGCGTCCGGACCAGCCGTCGCTCCTGCGGCAGCAACACCTCCTGCACCAGGTAGAAGGGCTTCGCCACCACGCCCGAACCGGGCATGGAGACAAGCTGCGCGGGAATGGACTGCTGGAACAGCCGGGCCCCATTGAGCCCCGATTGATCCAGCTGCTCCAGCGCATCCTCCGCCAGGCCGCCGTCCACCTTGTCCACGCGGTAGGTGCCATCCGACAGCAGCTCCACATCCGCCTGTTTCACCAGGGTGCCGGTGCCGCAGTCCTCGGACGTGCAGACCTTCACCCGGCCGTTTTGGATGACCGCGGGGTCCAAGGCGAAGTGCGCGGAGGCCGGCAAGGAGATGGCGCGGTCCGTGACAGCCTTGCCTCCGCTTCCAGTCTCCACCGAGCGCTGCGCCGTGAAGGCACTGCCTGCCTTCAGCAGGTCCACGCGCGGGGAGATGCCCATCAGGTTGAAGCGATAGAGGACATTGTCCGCGTTGCCGCTGAGGTACAGCTCGACGTACAGCAGGTCATTGGCGGACAGGACGTCTTCGATGAACTCGTTGTCACAATTGCCGGTGATGGAGTCGGACGTGACGTCGACCTCGCACTCCACGCCGTACTCATCACTTCCGAAGCGGACCACGTAGTCACCCGTGGGCGTGGTGGCGCGTCCGGTCCCCGGCTGAATCAATCCCGCGAGGAATTGGTAGGCCAGGTCATCGGCGTCGGCTTCCGCCGTCTTGTCGTCCAGGACGCGCGAGTCGAGCGAGCCCTGGGCGACGACCTTCGGATCCGTGAGATCCACCACCCGGAACTCGTGCTCGCGAGCCGGGTCGTAGCGCAGCACCTTGAAACCATCCGGATCCAGGCTGGTGTAGACGTTCTTCAGCCCCAGGGCCCGCTTGGGGAGCCCCGCGGGATGATCGTCCGTGGCCTCGCTGAAGTCGGGGGGCGGTGCATTGCGCTCCGCCGGACGCAGGATGCCGTCACCGTCCTGGTCGCGCGGGAACACCTCGTGTCCCACGACGTGCAGGTAATAGTTGGCCTTGGGCAGGCTGCCCAGGGTCTGGCGCTGGCCCGAGGCCGTGACGATGCGCATCGACGCCTGGAGCGCGGCGGAGCCACGGCCGGGCACCACGCCGAACTGCGCCACCGCGGGCTCCTCCACCGCGGAGCCCGTCACCCGCACGACCCGTCCCGCCAACGGAGGCACACCCGCCGGGACATCCTCCAGGTCACCTTCGCGGAAGCAAGCCGCGGCCTTCGTCTTCTGGCTCGCCGCGCCCGGCCCATAGGCGGAGCAGGTCTCCAGGAGGCGCCCGGAGACACCTTCATCGCGCAGGAATTCCGGGGGGCACGGGTCCGTGCCACCGTCGGGGTTCGGCACCCGGCACTCGGAGATGCCTCCGACGACCCGGTCCGCGGGCTGGCCCGCGTCCACGGGCGACTCGCGCACGCCTCCGTCCGGCAGGCGCCACTCGGCAGGGGCGAGCGTCCGCACGCGCCAGTGCGTGTCCATGTGGACGTAGGTGTCCCGTGTGGTGGCCGCGCCACCGGTGCGCACCAGCGTGGGCGGCGCGTCCTGTTGGATGCCCTCCGGATCCGCGCTGCGCCACACCCGCACGTCGATCTCCGGCGGGTAGAGGTACACCGGCGCCTCGATGCCCAGCGACGCCACGGAGCAGCGCGACAGCTTCGCCGACGTGCCGAAGTCGTCGACCGTCAGGGGCCCGAGCTGATCATCCAGGGCGCAACGACCGTTCGCATCGAGCTGCATCTTGCTGATGGCCGGCACCTGGATGCGGGTCATGCCCGTGTGGCCCGTCGCGTGGTTCACCGCCACGACCACCAGGGGCTCGCCTGCCGTCAGCCGCAGGAAGTTGGTCCGGTTGTCCCGGCACTCCGCCTCGTAGAAGGCCCGGTCCTCGTCAGACAGGGTGGTGGGCGTGGGCGCGCCCGGATCCTGCTCGATGGCGGGATTGAGCTCGCGGCAGCGCTCGCGGATGACGCGCTTGAAGGGCGTCGTGGGCCCCATCCTCACGCGGGCGTACCGGCCCTGCGCGAAGCGCTGGCCGGGCTGCGGGGCCCCGCATTGGGTGTCAGGCACCCCCACGGTGAACTGGGCAATGGGCCGCTCCAGGTCATCCGCGCGGAAGAAGTGGACCTCCGTCCGGGGAATGTCCACGTCCGCGATGGAGGCAAAGCCCCCCTTCTGCGCGTCGTATTCGCTGGTCGCTTTCGCGCCGCAGTCATGCCGCAGCGCTCGGCCCTCGCGGTCCACGAAGTAGAGCGCGCCATGCAGCAGGCGGGCATCCACGAGGATGTCCGCGCGCGTCTGCCGGCCCGAGGCCGCCGTGAAGGTGGGCGAGCACGCCGGATAGCTCGCCGACACCATGGATTGGACGACGGCGGCGCCTGTCTCCGGATCATGGCCCAGAATCGGGCGGGGCCCCAGCGGGAGGTCCGCACAGGCGATACCCATGCCCTCGCCCCCCGCCACAAGCACGGGGATGCCGTACTGGCCCGTGTCGCCCGTGACGCCGCTCATCGTCGGCCCTGGACCGGTCACCGTGACGCGCACGCCCGGGAAGCGCACGACCGACGGGAGCTCCTTCCCGCTGGAGCTGGACTGGTCGTCCCGGGTGAAGAGGAGCCGGAACGTCTGCATGCCCGCGTCCGCCGCGGGCACGGCCTTCACGGTGAGCGTCACCGTGCGAAGTTCGGTGCCCATCCGCGCGTTCAGGGCAATGACGGTGGTGCCCCCGCGAACCAGTTCGACGGTGCCCGCGACCGTGAGTTCCTGATCGTCGTTACGCTGCGCGCTGACCGACCAGTTCTCTCCCGCCGGAGGCGAGATCTCCGCCCCACCCTCGGCCTTCGCCGAAATGAATGCCTCGATGCGCTCCACGCCGGAGCCGTCTGAGATCCGCGACGCCCGCAGCGACACTGGCAGCGCGTACGGGAACGTCACCTCCTGGGGGAGGGAGATGAATGTCTCCAGTTCCTTCGATAGCTGGACGGTGAGCTGCTGGTCTTGCGGTGCACGCACCTTGCCGCTGACGCTGGCGGGCACCGAGGTCTGGATGAGTTGATCCAGGACCGGAACGGCCGCCGCGTAGCCCAGGAGCGCCTGCGCGTGGGCCTCACCCACGACCTTGTTCAGCGCCCGCTTCCACCACGGCAGCTCCGGCGTCCGGAGCATTCCCGGAGGCAGCGCCCCCTCCATGCCCGCATCCGGGACCGCACTCCCCTGCCC
>NZ_RAVW01000253.1 GCF_003611585.1 Corallococcus exercitus
GGGCTGGGGAGACGGTGCGGGCGGGGGAGGTGCTGGCGTCCATCATCCCGCTGGGCTCCGTTCGGGTCCTGGCCCAGTTCGCGCCGCAGGCCGCGCTGGGCCGGGTCCGCGTAGGGCAGCGGGCCCACGTGTACCTGGATGGCTTTCCCCGGACCCAGTACGGCGGGCTGGTGGCGACGGTATCCGCCGTCGCCAGCCAGGCACGGGATGGCCAGGTCCGGGTGGAGCTGGACATCGAGGAGGAGGGGGGCTCCATGCTGCCCCGTCAGCACGGGCTGCCCTGCACCGCGGTGGTGGAGGTGGAGTCCACCTCGCCCATGCGCGCGCTGCTCCGCGCGGCGGGAGCCCTGTTGGATGGGCCGCGCCCCGAGCCGGTACGCACGACGCTGGGGATGACGCAATGAGCTTGCCTTCCGGGCCCCGCCGCGGGTGGCGCCGGCTGCTGGCCCCGGAGGTCGTGCAGACCTCCGCGATGGACTGTGGTCCGGCGGCCCTGAAGTGTGTGCTGGAGGGCTTCCATGTCCCGGTGAGCTATGGCCGGCTGCGCGAGGCCTGCCAGACCGACGTGGATGGGACGTCCATCGACACCCTGGAGGACGTGGCGGCGCGGCTCGGGCTGGAGGCGGAGCAGGTCCTGCTTCCGGTGGATCACCTGCTGCTGCCGGACACCCAGTCCCTGCCCGCCATCGTCGTGGTGCGCCTGCCCAATGGAAACACCCACTTCGTCGTGGTCTGGCGGCGCCACGGGCCGCTCGTGCAGGTCATGGACCCCGCCACGGGCCGCCGCTGGCTGAGCCAGCAGCAGTTCCTGCGCGAGCTCTACGCCCACGTCATGGAGCTGGACGGCCTCACCTGGCGCGGCTGGGCGACCGCTCCTGAGTTCACCCGGGCCGTGCACACGCAGCTGGTGCGCCTGGGGCTGGAGTCCTCCGGAGCGCAGGCGCTCATCGACTCCGCGCTGGCCGACCCGGGCTGGCGGCGGATGGCGGAGCTGGATGCCGCCACCCGGATGATGCATGACCTGCTGCGCGGAGGGGCCTTCCAGCGGGGACGCGAGGCGGGCCAGGTGCTCCAGTCCCTGCTCGAACTGCTGCGGCAGGCGCCGGACCCCGTCGAGCTGATTCCCCCCATCTACTGGTCGGCCCGGCCGCTGGCGCATTCGGACGACCGGGTGGCCGTGCGGGGCGCCGTGCTGATCCGCATCCAGGGGTTGAAGCGCGAGGCGCGGCTGCATGATGGCGAGCCCCCGGCCCAGCTGGGCGTGGAGCTGGAGGCGGCACTCAAGGAACCGCCGGAGCAGCCAGCGCGGCAGCTCTGGAGGCTCCTGCGAGACGAGGGGCGTCTGGCCTTGTGGCCCCTGCTGGCGGGCCTCGTCTGCGTGGCCCTGTTCACGGCGCTGGAGGTGCTGCTGCTGCGCAGCGTGTTCGAGCTGAGCCGCATGCTGCCACTGCCCCGGCATCGGCTGGGGGCGCTGAGCGTGCTCGTGCTGCTGTCGCTCGGGTTGCTGTGCCTGGAGCTCCCGGTCTCCTACCGGCTGCGCAGGCTGGGGCGAGAGCTGGAGGGCCGGCTGCGGATCGCCTTCCTGCGCAAGCTGCCGTACCTGGGAGACCGCTACTTCCAGAGTCGACTCAGCTCGGACATGGCCCACCGCAGCCATGACATCCACCGGCTCCGGCTCCTGCCGGACCTGGCGGACCGGGCCGTGCGGGTGGTGCTGGAGCTGGGCGTGACCACCGCGGGCATCCTGCTGCTCGCGCCCGAGGGAGCCACGCTCCTGCTGGCGCTGTGCGCGGCCATGCTGCTGCTGCCGCTGGGGGTGGGCCCGCTGCTCGTGCAGGCGGACATGCGGGTGCGGACCCACAACGGCGCGCTCGCGCGCATGTACCTGGACAGCCTCCTGGGGCTGATGCCCCTGCGGGCCCATGGCGCGGAACGCTCGATGCGGCGGGAGCATGAGGGGTTGCTGGTGAAGTGGATGGCCGCGGGGCTGCGCCTGCATGGGTGGGTGACGCTCGCCGAGGGACTGTGCACGCTGGTCGGCTTCTCGCTGGCGGCCTGGCTGCTCGCGCGCCATCTGGGGACGGTGCAGGAGACGGGGACGGCGCTGCTGCTCGCCTACTGGCTGCTCAACCTCTCCCTGCTGGGCCGGGAGTTGACGCAGCTCGCGCTCGAGTACCCCGCGCAGCGCAATGCGACCCTGCGGCTGCTGGAGCCCCTGGGGGCTCCTCCCTCCCCGGACGCGAAGCAGCCCTCCGTGGCCGGTCCGCTGGCGTCACACCCCGGCGAGGACCGGGGCGTGGGGGTCGAGCTGCGAGAGATGTCGATCTGCCTGGGGGGCCAGCCCGTGCTGCGGGAGCTGAATCTGACGCTCGCGGCGGGAGACCACGTCGCCGTGGTGGGCCCGTCCGGGGCCGGCAAGTCAAGCCTCGCGGGGGTCCTGCTGGGCTTCCATGCGCCCTCGGCCGGAGCCGTGCGGGTGGAGGGGCAGCCGCTGGAAGGCGCGCGCATCGAGTGGCTCCGGCAGCACACCGCCTGGGTGGACCCGGCAGTCCACCTGTGGAACCGGTCGCTGCTGGACAACATCCTCTACGGCGCCTCCGAACGGGACACCTCGAACCACGAGGCCGCGCTGAGGCAGGCGGATCTGCTGGGCATCCTGGAGGCCCTCCCCCGGGGGCTGCAGACGCCCCTGGGCGAAGGCGGGGCGCTGCTGTCGGGAGGAGAAGGGCAGCGGGTCCGCTTCGGCCGGGCCACCTACCGTCCCCAGGCGCGGTTGGTGGTGATGGACGAGCCCTTCCGCGGATTGGATCGCGAGCACCGCCGGGAGCTGCTGTCCCGCGCGCGGCAGCTCTGGAGTGAGGCGACGCTGGTGTGCATCACCCATGACGTGGGAGAGACCCGGTCGTTCCCCCGGGTGCTGGTGGTCGACGCCGGGCGCATCGTCGAGGATGGGACGCCGGCCGAGCTGGACCGTCCGGGCACGCTCTACCGGGAGCTGCTCGAGGCGGAGCACGCTGCGCGCGAGGAGCTCTGGGGCGGCCCGGAATGGCGGAAGATCCGGCTCGAGCGTTCTCGGGGCCAGCCCGCTTCCCGGAGGCAGGCCTCGTGAGTGACTCCTGGGAGGCCCTCTCCTGGCCTGGCCGCAGCCTGGGCCAGGCGATTCCCGCCCTTGCGCAGGCTTGCGGCCTCACGTACCGCAACGCGCCGCTGCCTTCGCCGGTGGCGCAGGCCGGTGCGCCGGCCTCCGCCTGGAGCACCTGGCTGGAGGACGCCGCGAGCTGGCTTGGCCTGGAGCTGGAGCTGGTGGGCACCTTCTATCCGGAGGTGGAGCAGATGCTCGCCGGCGCCGCCCCGGCGCTGATCCAGCTTCCCGGCGAGGGCGAGCCCCGCTTCATCCTGCTGGTGGGAGGGACACGGCGGAAGGTGAAGCTGCTGACCCCTGAGCTGCGGCGCGTCCACCTGCCGCTGCAGCGGCTGCATGAAGTGCTCTGCCAGGAACTGGAGCGGGCCCGTGAGCCCGTGCTGCAGCGGATGCTCTCCGCGACCCAGGTGCCCGAGGGACGGCGCGCCCGGGTCCGCGCCGCGCTGCTGCGCAACCAGCTGCGCAGCAGGTGGGTGGGGGGCTGCTGGCTGTTGCGGTATCCCCCGGGCGCCTCCTTCTGGAACCAGGTGAAGCAGCGGAAGCTGCACCTGAAGCTGCTGACCCTGGTGGCGGCGCAGGCGTTCTCCTATGGCGGGTGGCTGCTGGCCTGGTGGCTGCTGGGCCGTGGGGCGCTGTCGGGGCGGCTCGACCCGGGAGTGATCCTGGGGTGGGCGGCGCTGCTGGTGGCGCTGGTGCCGCTGCGGATGCTGATGGCGTGGATGGCGGGGCGCATGTCCGTCGAGGGCGGAGGGCTGCTCAAGCAGCGGCTGCTGGCGGGCGCGCTGTGGCTGGAGCCGGAGGAGATTCGCAGCGAGGGGGTCGGGAGGACCTTCAGCCGGGTGCTGGAGGCGGAGGCGGTGGAGTCGCTGACGATGGGAGGCGGAGTCCAGGCGGTGCTGGCGCTGCTGGAGCTGGTGTTCGCGGGCGCCATCCTCGCGGTTGGCGCGGGGGGCGGCGTGCATCTGGCGCTGCTGCTGGTGGCGCTGGCCGCCGGGGCCCTGGTGGGCTGGCGTTACGCCCGGCTGAGGGCCCAGTGGACCGGGCTGCGGCTGCTGCTCACGCATGAGCTGAGCGAGCGCATGTTGGGGTACCGCACACGCTTGATGCACGAGACGCTTGAGCAGTGGCACCACGACGAGGACCAGGGGCTCTCGCAATACCTCTCCGTGTCGCGGCGCATGGATGGAGTCCAGGTGCTGCTGGGCACGCTGCCGCGGGTCTGGATGGTGCTGGGACTGCTGGGCCTGCTGCACACCCTCGTCTCGGCGCCCGCCTCTCCAGAGGGGCTTGCCGTGGGCATCGGGGGCATGCTCCTGGCGCGCCAGGCGCTCGTGCGGGCCAACCTGGGCCTGTCGCGCCTGATTGACGCGGTGCTCGCCTGGGACAAGGTCGGCCCGCTGTACCGGGCCGCGGCGCGAGGCCAGGAGGAGTGCGCGCCGGGCGCGCTGGTGGCGCCGCTGACGGACTCCGCCGAGAAGGGGCCCGAGAAGGTGGTGGAGGCGCGGGGGTTGGGCTTCCAGTACCCCGGGCGCACCCGGCCCGTGCTTCAGGGCGCGGAGCTGTCGCTCATGCGCGGAGAGCGGACGCTGCTGGAGGGGCCCTCTGGAAGCGGCAAGTCCACCCTGGCCGCGCTGCTGAGCGGGGTGCGCATCCCCACGGAGGGGTTGCTGCTCTCCCAGGGCCTGGACCACGCGACGCTGGGCCTCCGGGGCTGGCGCCGACGCATCGTGCTGGTGCCCCAGTTCCACGAGAACCATGTGCTGACCGGGGCTTTCGCCTTCAACCTGCTGATGGGACGGAGCTGGCCGGCGAACGCGCAGGACCTGCGCGAGGCGGAATCGCTCTGCCAGGAGCTGGGCCTGGGGGACTTGCTGCAGCGCATGCCGGGCGGGCTACAGCAGGTGGTGGGAGAGACCGGCTGGCGGCTCTCGCATGGAGAGCGCAGCCGGCTCTTCATCGCCCGTGCCCTCCTGCAGCGGCCCTCCATGGTCATCCTGGATGAGAGCTTCGCCGCGCTCGACCCCATCACCCTGAAGCGCTGCATGGAGTGTGTCGTCCGCCGCGCACCTGCCCTCATGGTGATTGCCCACCCCTGAGGTGGCCCCGCCGGGCACCGTCCCCCCGCGCCTGTCTCCCCACCGGAGGCAGACGCCAGGGGTTCGCGACGCTGGAGCATGCCGGGTCGGCCGCGCTCAAAGCGCCAGGAGCACATCGACTTGCGCCTGCAGCGTGCGGGCCTCTTCGTGCCTGCCAAGCTGGATGTAGAGCGCCACCGCGTCGCGCCGCTCCTGGACTTCCCGCTGGAGGAGCGCATCCACCGCCTCTGGAGACAAGAGCAGTCGAGCCACTTCACCACTCCCGAGTCCCTCCACGCTGCCGGCGATGGCGCCACCGGCCGGGGCAGAAGCGACGCTCACGTCGGGAGCCTCGGCATTATCGATGGCGGCGAGCGTTTCCCGAAGCACCGCGGAGGCGGGTGCATTGCGAGTGCGCAGTGCGTCTTTCAGCGCGGCACGCAGCGCTGCCTTCCATTCAGCGACGGTCCTCATGCGCCTACAGTAGACGAGCCTGGCGCCCGAGGCAGCGGCCAGTCACAGCTTGAGGCCATCGTCTTCGTGCTTCGATGCTGCATTCACCGAGTCGGTGACGACGGCCAACGTGCACGACACTCACGAACTCTTTCCTCTCGTCGACTCCGTGCCTGCAGTGAGAATGCTGTCGAGGCAACGACGCTTTCGCCCGGCAAGAATCCACGGCGATATGTCACCAGGATGCAGCCAGGGGCAAAGCCTCCGGTGGACGAAGCGCACGAAGATGCGCCCAATGGGGCGCGTGAAGCCTGCCTTTCTTGGTAAGGAAGGAAACCGGCACGCTACTGTGGGGATCCAATGCACAGCTGGATGTACTTGGTCGTCGGGCTGCTCGCAGGGACAGGCATCACAGGCTTTGTCGCATGGGCAATCTTGAGGAGACGAAGTAGGGGATCAGGCGGGCGCCTTGCCGGGCCCCCAAGGAGGTGGAGGGAGGATGGGACTGCGGAGGCCCAGGTGGGGCGCGCAGGTGTTCCCCCCGAGATCGTAGCCGCGCCGGAAGTGGCCGCGGTGGAGACCGAGTCAGGCACCGCGATTGAGTGGTCGATGGGGCCGATGAAGCTCGGCACGGTGACACGCCTCTCCATGTCGGCGGGCATGCGTCGTGAGGAGATGGTCATCAACCCTGCGCTGCGCGACGGCGTGGAGGTGCTGCTTCAGGGCGCGCCTGCGCTGGCCTCCTCGATAGGGCAGATGCTTACCAACAGCTACACGCTTCGCTTTACCGCCGAGGCATCCAGGGGATTGGCTGATGGCTCTTTGAGGATGATGCCTTCGAAGCTGGGTGGCATCCGAGCCAACGTCATCAACGAGAAAAGCCGTGTCGTCTCGCAGGCGAGCCTCGACGCTGTGTCGAAGGCTGGGGCAGTGACCCTGGCGGTATGGCAGGGACTTGCCATCATCACTGCTCAGAAATTCCTTGCGGACATCAATAAGCGCCTTGCTTCCATCGAGCGCGGTATCTCGGACCTGAAAGAATGGCTTGAGCAGGAGCGGCTCGGAAGTCTCCAGGGGAGCCTGGCTTACCTCAGGCATCTGGCAGAGGCCGCTCAGCGAAGCGACCTCACCGAGGCGGACATCTTCGCCTTCGCTGGTCAGCTTGAGTCTATCGAGCGCGAAGTGCAGCAGAGCATGGCGTCCTTGGAGCCCTCCCTTGACCAATGCTTTGTTGAGGCCAAGCGGATGACTCTTACCGGGAGGGGGCTCAAGGAGCATTCGGGTGCGGCTCAAGAGCAGGTGCTGACGTTCGAGCGCCGCGCCAAGGAGTTCTATCTTGCCGCGTTCGTGCGTGGGGCAGCCATCCAGGTGCGTTCCGCGCTCCCGCTTGCGCAGGGAGTCGCAAGGCTTCGCCTTGATGAACTCGGCGCGGACCTCCAGCGGCAAGGCGAGAGGCAGAAAGCCTTCCTCAATACTCTCAGCACTCGCGTCCCCGAACTGCAGGGGGCCTGGTCCTGGGACTCCACCGATGAAGAGCACCAGAGGGTGCTGCGTAGTTTGCTGCATCAGGCGGAGCGCAATCTTGCCGATGGGGCCTGCTCAGTGAACGAGGCCGTGCGGAATCTAAAGGAACGATTCCAGGCAGAGTTCGAGCAGAGTCACGCGCCTCTCGAACTCGTCGCCACCCTTGATGGGACAGGCGCCCTGGTTCGCTTGGAGAGGGTTTTACAGGATGGCTAGGGCTTGTCCGTGAGCAATGGTCCCTCCCGTGCCCTCTGTCCTCACACCCCACACGTCGGCGGGGCCCGGCAGAACTGCATGCCTGCATCCAACCAGGAGCAGTCGCATCCTCCGAGGGCAAGTCGCCACTTGTCGACCCAACGGCTGGTGCTTTCACGACCCAGGTGCGCGCCGTGACGGCCATGGAACGCTGTTGATGCGAGGCTCCCTTGGTGAGGTCATGCCAGGTCCTCCCGCGCTTCCAGCAAGGCCCCCTTTTCAGCAAGGGCCTCTGCTCCTGCTCCGCCAATGCTACGCTCAGCGGATACCCCCCTCCGGACGGTTCACTTGGCGGCAGAGATTCTTGGCGCGCAGTACCCTCTCCTGAAGGTCCTCAGCAACGACTTTGTCTTTAACATCCCGCTCTATCAGCGCCCCTACGCGTGGACGGAGGAGCAGACCGGGGAACTGCTGGATGACGTGCTCGGCTTCATGGGCGCGCCGGGCGACAAGCTTGATGCGCTTCCGCCGTACTTTCTGGGCAGCATCGTTCTCATCAAGCTGCCAGAAAAACCTGACTCTGATGTGGTGGATGGGCAGCAGCGGCTCACTACGTTATCCATTCTCCTCGCTGGGCTGCGCTCCACCATCCAGAACGCGGACATCCGTGCGGCCCTGACCACCCGTCTCTACGAGCCGGCTGATGCACTCGCCGGCAACGGTCCGCGCTACCGGCTCACCCTGAGGGAAAAGGACGC
Organism: Corallococcus exercitus; assembly: GCF_003611585.1. Taxonomy (GTDB): domain Bacteria; phylum Myxococcota; class Myxococcia; order Myxococcales; family Myxococcaceae; genus Corallococcus; species Corallococcus exercitus. Next base: position 8,148 of record NZ_RAVW01000253.1, read on the forward strand.
GGACTTCTTTCGAACCTACGTGCAGGAGGAGGGGGGCTTCGAGAAACTCGCCGCATTCAACTCGCCAGCAACCGACGCGCAGCGACACGTGCGCGCCAACGCGCTCTACCTCACCGCGCGCTTGCAGGGATTGAGCGAGTCGGAGCGCATCCATCTGGCGCGCTATCTCATCCAGCGCTGCTACCTCATCGTCGTCTCCACGCCTGACCTCAACTCCGCCTACCGCATCTTCTCCGTCCTCAATGACCGCGGGCTCGATCTCTCGCACTCGGACATTCTCAAGGCGGATGTCATTGGCAAGGTGCGTGCTGAGCGCCAGGAACTCTATAACCGCAAGTGGGAGGACGCCGAGGCGGCGCTGGGTCGCGACGCCTTCGCCGAGCTCTTTAGCCACATTCGCATGATGTACGTGCGCGAGAAGCCGCGTGACAGCATCCTCAAGGAGTTCCGTACGCACGTGCGGCCTGCGGAGCGCCCCGAGGAGTTCATCGACAAAACGCTGCTGCCGCTCGCGGACGCCTTCGAGGTCGTGCGCACCTACCGTTACGAGAGCGACCGTGGGGCCGAGCAGGTGAACACACTGCTGCGCTGGCTCGACCGCATCGATAACCGCGACTGGGTGCCCAGCGCCATCCTTGCCGTCTCGCGCCTGAGGGGTCAACCCGAGCGACTGCACGTCTTCCTCGTCGAACTTGAGCGACTGGCGGCCCTGATGATGCTGCGGCGGGCCAACGTCAACGAACGAATTGAGCGCTATGCCCTGGTCCTCAAGGACCTGCACGAAGGCCGTGACCCGTTCGCCGAAGGGGCCGCCGTCTACGGCGACGACGACCTCGACCGGAAGGGGGCGCGCGCTGCGCTCGACGGAGACCTGTACTTGCTGACGAAGGTGCGCATGTACGTGCTCACCCGGCTCGATGAGCTTCTGTCGGACGCCGGGGCCACCTACGATCACGAAACACTCACCGTGGAGCATGTCCTGCCGCAGTCGCCAGCCGAGGGAAGCCGGTGGCGCGAGTGGTTTCCAGAAGTCCAGCAGCGCGAGGAATGGGTGCACCGGCTGGGCAACCTCGTATTGCTCACCCGCCGCAAGAACGCAGAGGCAAGCAACCTCGACTTCGAGGAGAAGAAGTCGAAGTACTTCCACTCGCCCAAGACGAAGAGTGCGGTGCTCGCGCTGACGGTGGAGGTGCTGCGGGAGGCGCGTTGGACGCCGGAGGTGCTCGAACAGCGGCATCAGCGACTCGTCGAGACTTTGGGCAAAGCCTGGAGAATCTAAACCACCGTGAGCGACGGCTGTGCTCGTTGGATGCAGGCCTCGTTCCCAGGGAACGAGGTCGTCGCGGCAATAAAGGCAGGATCGTCATCGTCGCAGAGCTCTCCGTGGGCATCGATGGTGCGCTGCACATGGTCGCCACGCTGGGCGGCATCGGGCTCGCGCAGCAGGTCGCCCTCGCAGCGGAGAATGACAGGCGGCTCCGCTCCTCTTCGTACGCGCCGCACTCGCGGACTGCCTGACTCCGACAGTGGACGTGGAGGCTCTCGGTACGTGGGACATCACACAGACCGAAGGGGAAAACGGATCGCTGGGAGCTGCAGCTTCAGGAGGGAGTCGGGCTCTATCTTCCGGGGCCGCGGGCTTCGTGGCCGGCGCGCTCGGCGCGGCAGGGGTGGAGGAGAGGGCGAGCAGCAGCCGCGTGGTGAGCATGATGCGGGCCACGCGAGGGGCCAGCCAGCGCTCCGGACGCTCGCCCTGACGCGGCGCGGTGAGCCCGGACGCGCCAACGCTCGTCGGCGCAACTCCTGCTCTCAGGGGACGAGAATTGAGAAAATCATGCGAACCCAATCCCACCGCCCCCTTCTCCACGTCGGCTCCACTGGCCACCGCGTTCAGAAAGTTGAAGAGCGCCTGAAATCACAGGGCTACCTCAAGGGTGCAGCCGACGACCGCTTCGACGCGAACACCGGCAGGGCGGTGGTCGACTACAAGCGCGACCACGGCTGGGAGGGGAAGCCGAAGGGAGTCGCCGGCGAGCGGATGGCCCACTCGCTGAAGGACCCCGGCGCCACCACCCCCACGACCACCAGCGGCGGCTGCGGCACGATCGCCCAGATCCGCCAGCCTGGCGGCAGCGGCGACAAGGGCAAGACCCCGTCGAAGCTCAAGGGCGCGACCTACAACGTCGAGCGCGACCGCAACCCCAAGGACGTGCAGAAGTGGCTGGGCAAGTTCGCCAAGAGCAACGACCTCGACTTCGTCCAGCTCCAGGAGATCAACGGCTACCACAAGGCCCTGGAGAAGATCCCCGGCTACCACCTGGTGACCTTCCCCGGAGCCAAGGACCATGGCGAGACGGGCATCCTCGTCAAGGACAGCCTGCTCGAAAAGCAGGCCATGTCCATCCAGGGCGAGGGCGGCGGCTGGACCACCGTGCGCAACGGCCACGCCCCTCCGCGGGCGGCCACCGCGGTCCAGCTCGCGGGCTGGCTGAAGGTGGTCTCGGCCCATCAGCCGCCCTCGGTCGACTGGAAGAACGGGCAACCCGTCGGGCCGCCGAACCGGGTGAGCACCTACAAGTCGCTCTCCGAGAAGCTGCTCGCCTTCGCGAAGCGGCAGCTCGAGAAGAACCCTGATCAGGCGCTGCTCATCGGCGGCGACTGGAACGAGCCGGCGTCGACGAAGGGGAAGTGGTCGCCCGGCTGGATCGCCCAGCAGGCGGGCATGACCACCCACGGCGGCGTGGAGACCCACGGCCACGGCAAGATTGACTATGAGCTGTCCGCTGGGTGCCGGGTCTCGAACGTCAAGGCGGGCCCGACCGGCGGATCGGATCACAACATCGTCACCTTCACCGTGAGCCGCCCGAAGGGCAAGGGCTGAAGCGCCGCCTGGGCTGACTCGAGCGCTCGAAACAACCGCGCCCCTCGCTCCTGAACGGGAGGAGGGGCGCAGTCGTTCCAGCAGGGCGAGGCGCTACCGGCCGACCTCCTTGAGCATGTCCAGGTCGAGGTCGGCCACCACACCCTCTGCCTGATCCTCGCTGGCCATCGGCTCGAGCTGGCCGCGCGGGTTCACGAAGCAGGAACCGTCGTTGGCTGCAGCGCAGGAGCCGCCCCGTTCACGCCGATACAAGTCATTCGTAAAGTGCATCAGCCTGGTGATTCCTCACCCAGGATCCTCAGTCCGAGCAGGGCCATTTGCGCAATCTCCTCCTGCGGCTGACGCGAAAGCTCCCGAAGCAATCCGGCGTCCGCATGCGTCCGGGCTGAGGGCTGAAGAGAGAAGTGCATCACGAGCGCGGTGAGGACTCCGAAGCGGAGCAAGAGAACCTCAGGATTCAAGCCTGGCGCCTTGCCGAGAGCCCTTCTGAGCGCACTTCCTTCACCAGGATTCAGTGCAAGGGCTCGCAGAAGATCCGCCAGGACTCGCGGGAGTTCTGGCACGGGCAGCGGTGCGAGAAGGTCGAGGATGACGCCGTGGACCCTGATGTCCAGGTTCGCCGCCCGGCCTTGCCGGATGAAGGCAAGCAATGACGGGAATAGGGACGATGGCAGGGGTCGAAACGACGCCAGCGCTTTCGCCGCCGCATAGGCAACATGGTGGTCGACGTTCCTATCCGCGTCTCCATAACGGGCATTCCGTGAGTCAGCTAGCAACTGGCAAAGCACATCGAGTCCTTCCCACCACTTCCCCTCACGGATTGCATCGACACAGGCTTCACGAACCCGCGCACTTTCGTCCTGCGCCAGCGTGAGAATGACCTGCCGTTCGGCACCGTCTGCCTCTGGAGCAAGTCCACGAAGTGCCAGCAATCGGCATTCGTAGTCCTCATCGCCTAGCGCCTTTTTCAACGCTGCGCGTGCCTCAGGGGTCTTCATCCAGGTGAAGGCGCGAAGAGCGGCCTTCCGGATGTCCACATCGGGAGCCTGGAACGCAGCCCATGCCCGTTCGGTTACATCCTCCCCTAGGGCCGCGAGCAGCATGAGCGCGGCGCGTCCCAGCCCGGTTTCCAGATCGATGCTCCATTCCCCCAAGAGGCTGCGGCACTTGCCTGATAGCGTGTTGGCGGCATCCGGGGAGAGGCGTCCCGTTTCGTCCATCAAGATGCAGGCTCTGAGGGCTGGTATGTCTGGATTATCCAGTGCCTGGGTCAGCAACTCATGGAGGTGATAGGCCTCATGGGGATTCCGATGCGAATCAATGTCCATCCGCCGGACGAGGAAGAGAATAGCCGCACGACGGTGCTCCGATGCGTGCTCGAGGGAGGAGAGAAGGTGTTGGCTGAATCCTTCAGTCTCGGACAGGGATCCCAGTGCATCCATACACATGTTTAGATGCCTGGACTCCCCAATCGCCAGGGTCTCGAGCAACTGCGGGACGAGCTCGACCACCCTGCCCGCATTGAGAACATTGCCCAAAGCCCACACCGTGTCCGGCATGCAACTCTGATAGAAGGCGCGCAATTCCTCAGCAGTCGCTTGTGGCAACTGAGCGTGGCGCTCCTGCGCTCTTCGTAGTTCCCATTGCCGATGTTCATCGGCCTTGTCGTCATCATGGAGGTCATCAGAAAGGTGGGGCGGTATCCTCTCGGAAAGAACAAGTGACCAAGCGCCCAGGAATTCCTCATGACGAGGCTGTTCCAACAGCCAACCGTAGCCCTGCTGTCGCCTTCGTTCCCGAACTGCCGCTGTGAGTGCGAGCCACAAGCCATGACACTCTGCGCTCGGCTCCATCCAGACATCTGCGTCGAATTCATTCAGCGCTTTCTGCTTTGCTCTGCGTCGAATGGACTCATGAGCCGCATCGTCGCGCTGATCTGCCTGTTCAAGTTCCCCGAGCAGCGTCTCTAGAAGTTCATCATGGGGCGGGGTCGGAGACATGAGAATTCCATGTACCGCTTCCGACAGACCCGACTCCTCACGGAGTTTCAATCCGTACTTGACGGCCTGCTGGAAGTCAGCAGTCAGGTCCCACCCGATCCGCCAGAGCCACGATGCCAATGCGCCTTTGTATTCATGGTCAAAAGGAAGCGCCCATCGGATGTAATGGCGAGCGACAGCGCGAGCCTGCCTTGATTCTCTCACCCTCGCCCATTGCGATTCTGTCCATGCAGGGGGAAGAAAGGTCCCCACAGTGTACCAACCACGCACGCGCCGGTGGGAGCCAGTGACTGCGTCAACAAAGAGTGCGACAGGTCCTGAACCTTTTAACCAATCCCAGTCCATTCCGATCAGGTCCCGGAATCGTGGAGAGTCCACGCGTACCAGTTGGGCTCGCAGGTGCTTTCGGAGGATTTTCTTCGCCGGGAAAGGCAGCGGGATGGATGCTGCGCGCATGCCTTTCGCCATTTCGAAGGCTTCATCGAGCCTCTTCGCGCCAACGAGGTCCGAAAGCAGCGCATTCAATACCTCACTTGCGAGTTCCGGTTCCTTCTCAACGATGCGATTGAGACCTTCTGCCGTGGTAGAGTGGATGCGGTAGTACGCCTGAGGCATCCCCTCATCTGAATCAGATGAGACCAAAGGCTTCGCGGAACACGGCGTGCTCGCGTACCAGTTGACCAAACCGCTCCACCAGGGGACGCAGTCGCTCATCGCTCATGCGTGGCATGGC
>NZ_RAVW01000254.1 GCF_003611585.1 Corallococcus exercitus
CGGCTGGGTGGCCAGCAGCTCCAGCTTCGGCGGCGTGCCGGCGTGGACGCGCACGCGGGGGAGCAGCGACAGGAAGCGCGCGGGCACCGGGGAGGCGCGGGCCTCCGCGCGCGAGGCGAGCACCAGCAGGTACTCCTTCGCGCGGCTGGCGGCGACGTTGAGGATGGGCACCAGCGTGTGCGGCGGGAAGGGCCGGCCGCCGGCCACCGTGTCCACCATCACCACGTCGTACTGGGTGCCCTGCTGACGGTGGATGGTGGACGCGCTGAACATGTCGTGGCGCAGCCCCGCCGCGTTGCCCAGCTTGCGCAGCAGCGCCGCCTGCGCGCGGTAGGGCGTCACGCACAGCACGGTGAGGCCCAGGCGCACGGCCTGGCGGGCCAGCGTCACGGCGAGCTCCGCGGACAGCTCGCGCTGGTAGCCGGAGCCCGTCTCGCCGCGGCCGTGCGTGAGGCGGCGGTCGTCGCGGCTCAGGCCGTCCAGCACCAGCCACATCGCGCGGGCCGGGAAGGCGGGCACGGGCGGGGGCTTTTGAGCCCGGTCCTTCACGAGGTCGCCGTCCTCCAGCGCGCCGCCGTAGCAGAAGTGGCTCACCACGCGGGCGATGTCCGGGTGCATGCGGTGCTGGGTGCGAAGGAGCAGCACGTCCGGGCGCTCCGCGTCCTTCACCGCGTCCTCCAGGTGGGACAGGGCGCTGGCGCGAAGCCACATCTGGGTGCCCTTCCCCGCCCCTTCCGCCGCGCGGCTCACGGGGCCGATCTGCTTGGGGTCGCCCGCGAGGGTCACCTGTCTTGCCAGCGGCGCGAGCAGCGCCGTCGCGGCGCGCGTCACCATGCCGGCCTCGTCCACGACGAGCCGCTGGAAGGTCTCCTCGCCTTCCAGCTCCGAGACGAGCCGCAGGGCGCGGTGCACGGTGAGCACCATGAGGGGGCTGTCGCCCTTCTCCGCCTCCTTGAGCGTGGGGTCCTTCACGCGGCCGCGCAGCGTGCGCAGCTCCGCCTGCATGCGGGCGAGCTCCGGCGCGGCGCCGCCCCGGGCGCGCTCCAGGGTGAGCTCGCGCTCGCGCTCCTGGATGGTGTTGAGCAGCTTGCTCGTCTTGGTCTCCTCGAGCGCCACGGTGGGCAGCTTGGAGAGGGCCTCGCTGGCGCCGGTGCCGCCCCGGAAGATGCTGCGAGCCAGGGGGCGCAGCGGGATGGGATCGCGCTCCAGCAGGGCGCTGACGCGCATGACCAGTTCGTCCGCGGCGCGGTTGGTGGGGGCCACCGCGAGGATGCGTTCATTGGGGTAGGCCCGCAGGGCGCGGGCGATGAGGTCCGCGACGGCCGTGGTTTTACCGGTGCCGGGAGGTCCCCAGATGCTGCCCCATGGCTGGCGCCACAGCCGGTCCACGGGGATGAGCTCCGCGTCGCGGGGCGAGGGCGTGGACGGAAGGAGCTCACCCTTCGCGCGTGACAGCGCGGTGGTGAGGGCGGGGACGCGGTCCTCGTAGGCGGAGGCCGCCGCGCAGAGGGCCTCCGCGAAGTCGTAGGGCCGGTAGCACCAGCGCTCGCAGGAGAGGACGCGGCGGTCCAGGTCCTCGCCGGAGTCGGAGGAGGCGAAGACGCGGCCGGATTCGAAGTCCAGGTGGACGATGTTCCCGGCGAAGACCAGCTCCTCCCCCAGGAAGCCGAGCAGCGAGCCACCGGACCAGTCCGGATCCGAGGCCGGAACGGGCACGAGTCCCAGCACTCCGGGCCCGGCGAAGCCCACCTCACGGGCCTCCTGGAGGCGCTGCGCGCGGTACTGGCTGCGCTCGGCCACCAGCGCGTCGCGCAGGTCCTCGGGGAGATACGTCGGAGCCACCCACTGCTCCCGGCGGCGCCCGGAGGACACGGCGGCCTGCATGGCCTCGCGTTCCGCGGGGGTGACGTCGCCGGAGGCGGACACGTCACGGGCCGGGGCCTCCTCAGGAGGACGCACGTCGGCCGGGTCGTCCACGCGGATGAGGTTCGGCGCGGGCGGCTTCGGTGGGCGGACCGGCAGCGCTGCGCCGGAAGCGGCGGTGCCAGCCATGGACGGTCCCGCACCCCTCGCGCTTCGCGCCTCATGGGCCGGCGCCAGGTCCGCGAGGGAGTTCGTCGTGGAGGCGTCAGGGTCGACGGGCCGGGAGGGGCTGTCACCGATGGCGACAGTGCCCTTTGCTGGAGCAGGCGAGGACCGTGCCGGAGCGGAGCCCTCATCGGAGGACCGGGTGACGTTGGCGGCACCTCCCTCCAAGGAAACCGAACGGGCTGTCGCCGCGGACGTATTCGCCTGGGGCGCGTGGGCGTCCTGGACTCCGACGGTCTCAAGCGTGGGTGAGGTCCCCCCCTTGGACGCGTGCGGGTTGGCGGCAGCGGACAGGCCGTCGCGCGAAGGCGTCGGTGCGCTGGCCGCCCGTGATGGCGCAGCCGTCCCCGTGGCGTCGTCCCCCTGAACGGTGGGACGAACAGGCACCGCGCGGTTCACGCGGTGGGAGTTGGGCATGGACGCGAGCGCCGCGGAGTCCAGCTCGCGGAAGGTCAGCGTCTTTGGCCGGGACACGCCCCGGGTCACCTTGGGCGCGGGCGGTGCGTCCTCCGACTCCGCCTCCGACTCCACCGGGGGCCAGGACGAACGGACCCGGAGCACGGGCGCGGCGTCGCCCTGCTGGACGTCGGTGTCGTACTCCACGCGGAGCACGGGCATGAGGTCATCCGGAGCACGCTCGTCCCGCGGCGCCTCCCCCTGACCCGACTGCTCGTCCGTCCTGCGCATCATACGGGGTGCTCGCGGCCGCGGCCCTTCCTCACCTCGGAAGTGGCGGTGCCGGGAAGCCGGCCAAGCTAGGGGAGGCGTCGATCCCCGTCAACGCACGCGCAGGCTCCCTCGCACGCCTGCACCAGCGGTGAAGCCCGGGCCGCGCACACTCGCGGACCCGGGCCGTCATCCACCGCTGGGAAGCCCCGCGTGGACTACAGCAGCGGGCAGAGCAGCCCGCCGCCCGTGCCCGCCGGACAATCCGTGCCCTGGCAGTACACGGGGCCCACGCCCACGGAGATGATGCCCTGGAGGCTGGGCACCTTCACCTTGCAGCTGCCCAGGGTCGCGTTCCCAGACGCGTCCTGCACCGAGTACACCACCGTGTAGACGCGGCCGTTGCCCAGCAGGCTGGACTCCGCGCGCAGCTGCGCGGACTTGCGGTCCGCGCTCAGCACGATGTCCTTGCACTTGAAGAGGGCCAGGCTGAACAGCGCGTCCTCGGTCTCGTCCGACTCCACGCGGACGATGGAGCCCGCCTGCTGCAGGTCCAACGTCCCGCCGCAGGTGTCCACCGCCGGCTGCGCGCAGTCCGCCAGCGTCACCGTCTTGTAGTCCGCGCCTGCCGAGCGCGGCAGCACCAGGTTCTTGCTCGCCCCGGCCACCGGCGGGGTCGCGTCCACCACCGTCACCGTGGCGGAGCACGAGGCCGAGTCCATTCCGTCCGACACCGTGAGCGTCACCGGCGTCGTGCCCACCGGGTACACGCCCGCGGGGCTGTACGTGCGGCTCAGGGGCTGCGGGAAGCCGTCCGGATCATACGAGCCGTTGTCGATGGACGCCGACGCCCCACACGACGCGTCCGCCGTCACCGTCACGTTCTGGCACAGCGCCACCGGCGCCTGGTTCACCCGACAGCCACCACCGGCCGACAGCGTCACCGACGCGGTGTTGTTCTCCTCGCTGTCCTCCGGGAAGAAGTTCGTGATGTCCGCGACCACGAACAGCTGCTGCGCGCCCTCCGGCACCTGCACCGGCACCTCGAACGCGTAGCGCTCCTTGCCCACCAGCCAGGGCACGTTCACCGTCGACAGCAGCGTGCCGCCCTGGGCCGGGTCTCCAGCGAAGATGCCCGCCACCGACGGGTCGATGCCCGTCGGCGCCTCGTTGATGATGACGCCCTTCACCGTCGCCACCTGGCCGTCCTCGCACGTCACGCCCACCTCCGCGGCCGCCAGGTCGATGCCCGTGTGCACCGCCGACCGGGACTGACGCGGGGCCACGCCCTCCTCGAAGGTTTCGGTACCACAGCCGCCCAACATCAGCAGGGAGGCGAACAGCGAGAGAGGACGGCGCAAGGACATGACTGTCTCCGGGACAGGGCGTTGCCAGGTGGGGGGAAGGCGGAACCCGACGCCAGACAATGACAGCCAGGGCCCGTGAACAGTCTTTGCCATGAACGGAGTTTTCTAGCAATACGGGCAAACCTGCACCCAGGCCCAGGTGTATACAGACACCCCATTGGAGCCCCAATGACCCGGCGTCTGTCTTTGCGAGGAGTCGAGAAACGGCGCACGGACCGTCTGGGTTTGGACGACCTGGCGGGTTGCCGCTCCCCGGGGGAGCAGGAGGGCAGGCGGCCATCGCAGTGGACAGCGCCCGCCCTGATGGGGTTGGTTGGGCCCTCCCCCGCTGTTGAGGGGAACACGCCCATGGCCTCCATCTCCCAGCGCTACGCCCACCCGTTCCTACCCGTGACCCGTGCCGACATGCAGGCCCGGGGGTGGGAGCAGTGCGACATCATCATCGTGAGCGGCGACGCCTACGTGGACCACCCGGCCTTCGGGCCCGTGCTCATCGCGCGGTTCCTGGAGGGGCGGGGCTTCAAGGTGGGGCTCATCCCCCAGCCGGACTGGCACTCGGCGGAGCCCTTCAAGGCGCTGGGGCCGCCGCGCCTCTTCTTCGGGGTGGCGGCGGGCAATCTGGACTCGATGCTCAACCGGCTGACGGCCCAGAAGAAGAACCGCTCGGAGGACCAGTACAGCCCGGGCGGGCGCACCAGCTGCCGGCCGGACCGCGCCTCCATCGTCTACGCGCAGCGCTGCCGCGAGGCCTTCCCGGACGTGCCGGTGGTGCTGGGCGGCATCGAGGCCAGCCTGCGCCGCATCGCGCACTTCGACTACTGGAGCGAGAAGGTGCGCCGCTCCATCCTCTTCGACGCCAAGGCGGACCTGCTGGTGTTCGGCATGGGCGAGCGGCCCATCTGGGAGATCGCCGACCGGCTCCACCGGGGCGAGCGCATCGAGGACCTGACGGACATCCGGGGCACCGCGCGCCTCATCAACGACGCGGCGATGAAGGCCCTGGAGGCGGACCCGGCGAAGCGCGCGGCGGACCGCGACAAGGTGGTGGTGCTGCCCTCCTACGAGGACGTGGTGGCGGACACGCGCGCCTTCGCGGTGATGAGCCGGGACTTCCAGATGGAGACCAACCCCGGCAACGCGCGCGCCATCGCGCAGCGCCACGGCAACCGCGCCATCCTCATGAACCCGCCCGCCCGGCCGCTGGAGGACGGCGCCGGACAGAAGCCCGGGGACACGTCCACGGTGGCCATGGATGAGCTGTATGACCTCAAGTTCAACCGCGTGCCGCACCCCATGTACAAGGAGCCCATCCCCGCCTACGAGACGGTGAAGCACTCGGTGGTGCTCATGCGCGGGTGCTTTGGCGGCTGCACCTTCTGCTCCATCACGGAGCACGAGGGGCGCGTCATCCAGAGTCGCTCCGCGCAGAGCGTGCTGCGCGAGGTGCGCGAGGTGCGGCGCATGGGGGACTTCCGGGGCACCATCACCGACCTGGGGGGCCCCACGGCGAACATGTACAAGCTCAAGTGCAAGAGCGAGGACATCGAGAGCCGCTGCCGCAAGCTGTCCTGCGTGCACCCGGGCGTGTGCGAGAACCTCCAGACGGACCACGGGCCGCTCATCTCGCTGATGAAGCAGGTGCGCGAGGAGCCGGGCATCAAGCACGTCTTCATCGCGAGCGGCGTGCGCTACGACCTGGCGGAGCGCTCGCCGGAGTACGTGAAGGAGCTGGCGGCGCACCACGTGGGCGGCCAGCTGTCCGTGGCGCCGGAGCACGTGTCGCCGCGCGTGCTGGAGAAGATGAAGAAGCCCGGCATCGAGAGCTTCGAGCGCTTCCAGCACATGTTCGCGTGCGCCAGCGAGGACGCGGGCAAGGAGCAGTACGACATCGCCTACTTCATCAGCGGCCACCCCGGCTCCACGCTGGAGGACATGGTGATGCTGGCGCAGTGGCTGAAGGAGAAGGGCAAGCGGCCCCGCCAGGTGCAGGACTTCATCCCCACGCCCATGTCGATGGCGACGGCCATGTACTACACGGGCCTGGACCCGATGAAGATGGAGCCCGTGTACACGGCGAAGGGCCTGCGCGAGAAGCGGCTGCAGAAGGCGCTGCTGCTCTACTGGAACCCGGAGCACTGGCCGCTGGCGCGTGAAGCGCTGCGGCTCGCGGGCCGCGAGGACCTCATCGGCCGGGGACCGAACGCGCTGGTGCCGCCGGAGTCCGCCGCGGAGGCCGCGCGCCTGCGCCGCGCCTCGGAGAACGCGGAAGCCGGGGAGGGGCTGGCGACGAACGCGTGGCCCCGTCCGGTGCAGCCTCGTCCGTCGGGCCCTCGCGGCGGAGGGCGCACGCCGCGTCCGGGCCCGCGCGGGCGGTAGGGGCCCCCCGGCTTTCGCTCAGGGGGCGGGCTCGGGTATAGGTGCGCCGCCTTTCTTCAAGCGGCCACACCGCCGGAGCCACACCGCCATGCCCAGGACTTCCCAGGAGCAGTCGCAGGAGCGTCACGCGTTCCTGCTCGACCTCTTTCGCACCCAGCCCGACCTGAGCCGCCAGGACGCCCTGGAGAGCTTCAAGGACCGCTTCGGCGCGACCATCAACCTGCGCACGTTCAACGAGCTGCGCGACCAGGCGAAGAAGGAGCTGGCCTCGCAGCCCGCCGCTCCGGCCGCCGCCCCCAAGGAGGAGCAGGACGTGGACGTGCAGGACGAGCGGTCCGAGGTGACGTCGGAGGACGCGGGGACGCTGCTGAAGGCCGCGGCGGCTCCGGAGCTGCACAGCGGTGCGGCGCCGGCGAAGAAGCCGAAGGCGAAGGGCCCGGGCTCGCGCAACGTGTTCGTGGACGCGACCGCCGAGCAGCTCCAGTTCCTGGAGCGCGTGATTGGACAGCTGCAGGAGGCCGGCGCCGCCAACGTGCGCATCGACCACGCCACCGACCGGTGGATGGTGCTGGTGGTGGATTCGAAGTAACGGATTGCCCGTCGCCAGACAGCCAATGTCTGACACCCAGGCCCGCCTCCCTCACATGGGGAGCGCGGGCCTGCTTGCTTCAGGAGCAACGCCCGTCAGGCTCGCGGGCCCGCCAGGGGCAGTGACACCGTGAAGGTGGCGCCGCCCCCTGGCGTCTCCGTCACCTCGACGCTGCCGCCGTGGGCCTCCACCACCTGGCGGGCGATCCACAACCCCAGGCCCAGGCCTCCGAAGTTGCGCACGGACACCGCGCGCTCGAAGCGCTCCCAGATGCGCTCCCGGTCCTCCGGACGCACGCCCATGCCGTGGTCCACCACCGTCAGGCGCGCATGCGGGCCGTCCTGCTCCACGTGCACTTCCACCGGCTTGCCCGGCGCATACTTCATCGCGTTGGACAGCAGGCTGCGCACCACCTGCGCCATGCGCTCCCGGTCCAGGCGGACCGGCACCGGGCCCTCGCTTCGCAGCGTCAGGGCACACCCCACCCGCGTGAGTTCCTCCTGCTGCCGGGCCACGCCGTCCGACACGAGCGCGGTGAGGTCCTCGTCCTCCACCGTCAGGAGCGGAGGGCCGGCGGTGAGCTGCGACACGTCCAGCAGCGTCTCCACGATGGAGACCAGCCGCTGCACCTGCCGCTGGGTGTCGAGGAAGCGCTCGCGCATCCCGGCCCGCGCGTCCGCGTCCAGGCCGCGCTCCAGCCGCTCCAACTTGAGCCGGAAGGCCGCCAGGGGCGTCTTCAATTCGTGGCTCGCGACGGACAGGAAGTCGTCACGCGCGCGCACCGCCTCCTCCAGCACCACCTCCCGCGCCGCCAGCGCCGCCACCTCCCGGCGCACCCGCGCCATCTCCAGCTGGGTGCGCACCCGCGCGGACAGCTCGCGCGCGGAGAAGGGCTTCACCAGGTAGTCATCCGCGCCCGCCTCCAGCCCCTCCACCGACGCCTCCTCCCCTGCTCGCGCCGACAGCAGGATGAAGGGGATGGCCCGCAGCCGGGGATCCGCGCGCAGCTCCCGCAGCAGCCCGAACCCACCCAGGCGCGGCATCATCACGTCGCTCAGAATGAGGTCGGGGGGATGCTCGCGGATGGCCTGGAGCGCGGCCATGCCGTCCTCCGCGGTCTCCACCGTCACCACCCCGGCCAGCAGCCCGGTGATGTACATGCGCAGGTCCGCGTTGTCGTCCACCACCAGGACCCGCGCGGAGGCGTCGGGACGCAGCGGCGGCGCGGCCTCCTGCGTGCCTTGCGGTCCAGGCTCCGGCTCGACGGGCGGAGGAGGCGTGCGCAGCCATCCGGTGATCTCCTCGACGAAGGGAGAGGCGCCCTCGCTGCTGGAGTGAAGGACCTCCTTCCCCTCGGAGGCCAGCTGTTCGCGCGGCAGGTGCTGGTTGCCCAGGGGCACCGCGACACAGAACGTCGTTCCCTTGCCGGGCTCACTCGTCACGCCCACCGAGCCGCCGTGCAGCTTCGTCAGCTCCTGCACCAGGCTCAGCCCGATGCCGCTGCCCTCGTGGCTGCGCGAGCGGGCGTTCTCCACGCGGTGGAAGCGCTCGAAGATGTGCGGCAGCTCCGCCTCCGGGATGCCGCTGCCGGTGTCCCGGACCGTCAGCCGCGCGTGGCCCTCTTCCGCGCGCAGCCGGACGTGGACGCTCCCCTCGAAGGTGAACTTCATCGCGTTGGAGAGCAGGTTGAAGACAACCTTCTCCCACATCTCGCGGTCCACCCAGACAGGCTCCGGCAGGGGCGCCAGGTCCACCGTGAGGACCAGCCCGGCGCGCTTCGCGATGGACTCGAAGTGGCTCACCAGCTCCGCGGTGAAGGCGGACAGGTCCGTGGGCTGGAAGGCCGCGCGCACGCGTCCGGCCTCCGTGCGGGTGAAGTCGAGCAGCGTATTGACCAGCTTGAGCAGCCGGCTGGCGTTGCGCTGGACCAGGGACAGCCGCTCGGCCTGACGCGGCCCCAGCGGCTCCGCGGCATCCGCCAGCGCGTCCTCCACGGGCCCGAGCATCAGCGTCAGGGGCGTGCGGAACTCGTGGCTCACGTTGCTGAAGAAGGCCGTCTTCGCCCGGTCCAGCGCCGCGAGCCGCTCCATCCGCTCCTGGGCCTCCTGCCGCGCGCGAGCGCTGGAGACGGCCGTGGCCAGGGCTCCCGCCACCAGTTCGAGGAAGCCCCGGTATTCCCCCGAGGGGTTCAGGAAGGGGCTCAGGCCCGCCACCAGGAAGCCCAGGTCGCGGTCCCCTTCCGCGTGCGGCAGCGGCAGCACCAGGGCGGGCCGGGGCGGCTCCGCGGCCTCCGACGGAAGCCGTGCCTCCAGCCACCCGCTCACGTCCTCCACCCACGGGGCCTGGCGCGTGCCCGCCACCGGAGCCAGGAGCCCTCCCGCGGGCCCTCCGTCCTTCGGCGCGCGCAGGTCGAGGGACGCGGGCACCGCCGCGCTCAGGGCGCCCATGCCGGTGGAGCCCACGAGCAGGGTCCGCGCTCCTTCCGCGTCCGTGACGTAGAGCCAGGTGAAGGGCAGGTCCGCGGGGTTCTCCGCCAGGGCGTCCAGGCCGGCCCGGCACGCCTCCTCCACGGAGCCCGCGCCGCTGGAGCGCTGGGAGAGGAGGTGCAGCGTGCGCAGGCGCCGCTGCCCCAGCACCTGCCCCGTCGTCTCCAGGGCCGGCGTGTAGAAGCCCACCACCGTGCCGTTGTCATCCAGCACCGGGGTGTAGGACCAGGTGAAGTAGGCCTCCTCGGCGGAGCCGTTGCGCAGGATGGGCAGCGACTGGCTCTCCGCCCAGTTCGCCTGCTTCGTGCGCTCCAGGTCCTCGAACATGCGCCCCAGGTGGGGCCACAGCTCAGGGAAGACGTCGCGCAGCGGCCCCAGTGCATGGTCCGGGTGCTTGGCGCCCATGATGGGGATGCCCGCGTCGTTGTAGAGCTGCACGCGCTCCGGTCCCCAGTAGATGAACATGGGAAAGCGCGTCATCAGGCACATGCTCACCAGCGTGCGCAGGGTGGGCGGCCACGACGTGATGGGTCCCAGCGGCGTCCCGGACCAGTCCCGCTCCAGGATGAGCCGCCCCATCACGCTGCCGCCGCGCAACACGGCCAGCCATCCCTCGGGACAAGGCTCGGCCCCCACGGCTCCCGCCGGCTCCGGAGCGTTCTGTTCGTTCGTCGGTCGGCTCAGGGAAGGCTCGAGGGGTGCGGGACGCGTGGACGAGGAGGCCTGGGGTGGACGTAGCGATCCGTGCTCCCCACTTCAACGCCGGCGGCCGCCAGGCCGGTGCCTTCCGTCGCCTACCGAGCAGGGCTCCTCGGCAGGCGGGCCTCGAACCCGCTCACCGCCTCCACATGGAGGCAGGCGGGCAGCTAGGCCAGCTCACGCAAGAAGGACGCGACCACCGCTCCCAGGCGCTCCGGTTGGTCATACGGAAGGCCGTGGGAGGCGTCCTGGACCTGTTCGATTCGCACGCGTGGGTTGAGGCTCCGCAGCTCCGTTGCCATCTCCAGCGTGACGACGGGGCTGCTGTCCCCGATGACGAGCAGGGTCGGGACGTCAATCGCGCTCACCACGTCGCGGTACTCGGGGTTGGGCGGCGTGAGAACGTCGAAGGCGCCCATGCGCGTCTTCAGCCTCGCCTCGGCCAGAAGCTCGATGAGCTCGGGCGAGCGGCGCGGGTTCCGGGCTCGGGCCTGCGCGACGAGGTCGGACTTGAGGAGACCGAGGGCCCGGCGGTGTTGCTCGGCGACATCGCTGCCGTGCACCTCGCGTTGGCGCTCGGGGCTCAAGAACGTCGGGTCGACCAGGACGAGGCCGCGGAGGCCTGCCGTCCCTCGACTCGCCACCACCGCGGCGGTCATGCCGCCCATCGAGTGGCCAAGCAGCACCGGACGCGAGAGCTCCAGGCCACGGATGAGGCCCACGACGTCGCTCGCGTGGTCGTCGTACCGGTAGCCCTGGTGCGGCGCGCTCGAACCGCCGTGCCCCCTGGCGTCGGGCATGACGACGTCGAACGCACCTTCGAGCACGCGCGCCAGGGGAGTCCAGCAGGCGCCGCTCCCCATCAATCCATGGAGCAGGACGACGGGAGGGTGGGCGCCTCCGGTCCGGAGGTAGTGGAGGTTGATGCCGTTGGTTTCGTGGACTCCACGCATCCAGGTCGTCATGGGCCTGTTCCTGCCTGCCGCGGCTTCGCAAGTGAAGCCCAATCATGGTCGCTCGGGCCTTCTGTTCGGGAGTGAGGGCCCGGGCTCTTTCCAGCGGGCAATGCCGGCGCGGGACGGGTGAGATGACGGGATGACGCGAATCCCTTTCGTCCTTGTCCTCGCCCTGTCCCTGGGCTGTGCCAGCCGGCAACAGCCCTCCCCTCCTCCCGCGCGCGAGTGGGCCACGACGCTGCACCGGGACCACCCGCTGGTGGGACGCATCTGGGACGTGGCGGCGGGACGCTTCGTGGACGAGAGCGCCCTGCGCGCGGCGGTGGTGCCCGCGCGCTTCGTGCTCATCGGCGAGCGGCATGACCACCCGGACCACCACCGGCTCCAGGCGGAGCTGGTGCGCGCGAAGACGGCCGCGGGCCAGCGTCCCGCGCTCGCCTTCGAGATGCTGGACGTCACCCAGCAGCCCGCCGTGGATGCGGCGCTGAAGGCCCGGCCGGAGGACGTGGACGGCCTGGCGAAGGCGGTGGACTGGGCGAACAGCGGCTGGCCCGCCTTCAGCCTCTACGCCCCCGTGTTCACCGCGGGCCTTCAAGCGCACCTGCCCATCGTCGCCGCCAACCTGCCCCGCGCGCGGGTGCGGGAGCTGGTGATGAAGGGACCGGAGGCGCTGCCTTCCGACCTGCGCTCCCGCCTGGGGCTGGAGGCGCCCGTGCCCGAGGCGGAGGCGAAGGCGGTCCGCGAGGAGTTGGATCGCTCGCACTGCGGACAGCTCCCCCAGGAGATGCTGGAGCCCATGGCGCTGGCCCAGCGGGCGCGCGACGCGATGATGGCGGACCGGCTGCTGGAGACCGTGCCCGCGGACGGCGCGGTGCTCATCACCGGCAACGGCCACGTGCGGAAGGACCGGGCCGTTCCCGCGCACCTGGAGCGCCGCGCGAAGGACGTCTCCGTGCTGAGCGTGGCGCTGCTGGAGGTGTCGCCGGAGGCGCTCAAGCCCCAGGACTACGCGGACACCACCACCCTGCCCTACGACTACGTCTGGTTCACGCCCGCGATGCCGGAGGACGACCCGTGCAAGGCGCTGCGGGAGCGCAACACGAAGCCGTAGCACGCCAATGTCTTGCTTTCTCACGCCATGGAATGACTTCGCACTGACAAAGCAATGTCAGTCCTTGATGGTATGTGGAATGGCAGCAGTCGCCGGAACGGCTGTTCCCCCCGGGCAGCCTCAAACCCACATCTTGAGAGACTGACAATGACGACTCGAAGCCTCGGGTTTCGTGCGTGGCGTTGGAGCGCGGTGCTGAGCATGGCGCTGACAGGCTGTGCCGTGGAGCCGCAGGAGGAGTCCTCCGCGCAGGAGCAGCTGCAGGCGGTCCAGCAGCGGACGCAGGCCCTCACCCCACCCACGGGGTGTACCGAGATCACGATGAACGCGCTTGCGAATGGCATCCAGCTGACGCCGGTGAAGTATGGCAATCAGCCGACCTACCAGGGCACGTTCGGCTCCTTCGGCGACCCGGCGGTGGCGGACAGCGCGCTCATCCGGCTGGACGTGAACACGGCGCCGGGCCTGCATGATCTGGCGGCGGGGGGTGGCAACCTCTTCACCTGCGAGCAGTGCGTCTACGGCTACCAGGACGCGGGGACGACGGGCCAGAAGCTGTTCGTGGCGGACTCCGGTTCGCTGCTGCTGGCGCTCAAGGTGTCGCCGCAGCAGACGGTGGGCGCGCTCTACAACGTGACGCTGCGAGAGTCGGTGACCGCGGCGCCGCTCAGCGCGCCCTACAAAGGCAGCGCGGTGGTGCCGGGTGGAGCGTGCAAGTGGATCCGCTACGCGACCTGGAACACCGTGCGGTCCCTGGGCTGCGATCCGCGCCAGGGCTCGCTGACGGCGAACCTGCCGGGCCACACCTGCGTGGCGGACAACTACTTCGCGGATGACGGCACGCTGGAGAAGTCGGAGGGGACGAAGACGCAGGGCGCGGCGTGCACCTCCACGCCCGCCACGGAGGCCAACCACCCGGCGACGACGGACTGCGCGCAGGGCTTCGCGTGCACGGACCTGCTCTCCGACAACCCGCAGTGCCTGAAGACGTGCGACCCGATGGCGGCGGTCCCCGGCTGCCCCAGCGGCACCGTCTGCGGCGTCTACGGCCTGTGCATCGAGCAGTCCGTCCTGGAGCCCATCGGCTTCGCCTTCGACCCGGCGCTGATGGGTGAGACGTGCAGCGCGGGCTTCACCGAGTTCTGCGGCGTCGAAGGCGCCCGCGGCGTCTGCGCGGACGTGACGGGTTCGGGTCAGGCCACCTGCCTGCGCTACGCGCGCGCCCGGTCGGACTGCGGCGCGGGCGAGGAGCTGGGCTTCGTCAACTACCCGCTCTCCGGTGGCGGTTACGACCGCGGCAGCGGCTTCTGCTACCACGACGGCCTGTAGGACGGG
>NZ_RAVW01000255.1 GCF_003611585.1 Corallococcus exercitus
CCAGCAATGGGTGGGGGCGGATTCTCTCTTCTCGACAAGTCGACGGGCATGGTTATGGGGAAGGGCATTGGTGCGCTCCGTCAGCGCCCGGAGGCCTTCATGTCCACAGAGACCCACCCCCAGCGGGAAACCCATTCATTCCAGGCGGAGATCCAGCAGCTGCTGAGCCTGGTCATCAACTCGCTCTACAGTCACCAGGAGATCTTCCTGCGCGAGCTGGTGTCCAACGCCTCCGACGCGCTGGACAAGCTGCGCTTCCGCTCCATCACGGAGCCGGAGCTGCTCAAGGACGAGCCCGCGCTGGAGCTTCGCATCGTCCCCGACGCCGACAAGGGCACCCTCACCATCGAGGACACCGGCATCGGCATGACGCACGACGAGCTGGTGAAGAACCTGGGCACCATCGCGCACTCGGGTTCGCGTGAGTTCCTCCAGGCGCTGGCGCAGAAGGGCCAGAAGGACATGCAGCTCATCGGCCAGTTCGGCGTGGGCTTCTACAGCGCGTACCTCGTGGCGGACCGGGTGGAGGTGGTGAGCCGCGCCGCGGGTGAGACGACCGCGTGGAAGTGGGCGTCGGAGGCGCACGGCACGTTCACGGTGGAGCCGGCGGAGCGGGCCGCGCGCGGCACCGCCATCACGCTGCACCTGAAGGCGGACCAGAAGGAGTTCCTGGACGAGTGGAAGCTGAAGCAGCTCATCACCCAGTACTCGGACTACGTGGGCCACCCCATCAAGCTCCAGGTGACGAAGCACGTGGGCAGCGGGGACACGCAGGCCACGGAGACCGCGCTGGAGGTGGTGAACAAGGCCAGCGCCCTCTGGCAGCGCCCGAAGAGCGAAATCACGGACGAGCAGTACCAGGAGTTCTACAAGCACCTGACGCACGACTTCGACAAGCCGCTGGCGTGGACGCACTTCAAGGCGGACGGCACGCAGCAGTTCACCGGCCTGCTCTTCGTGCCCAAGCACCCGCCGTTCGATTTGAACTCGCAGCAGCAGCGCGGCGTGCGGCTGTTCGTCAAGCGCGTGTTCATCATGGACCGCTGCGAGGACCTGGTGCCGCAGTGGCTGCGCTTCGTGCGCGGCGTCATCGACTCGGACGACCTGCCGCTCAACGTGTCGCGTGAGATGTTGCAGGACTCGGCGGTGGTGCGCGCCATCCGCAAGCACGTGGTGAAGAAGTCGCTGGACCTGCTGGAGAAGCTGGCCAAGGACAAGCCGGACGACTACCGCGCGTTCTGGGAGTCCTTCGGCACGGTGGTGAAGGAAGGCCTGACGCTGGAGACGGAGTACCGCGAGAAGCTGGGCGCGCTGGTGCGCTACGAGTCCTCGCGCGAGGAGGGCCTCACGTCGCTGGCGGACTACGTGGGCCGGATGAAGGAGGGCCAGGAGGCCATCTATTACGTCTACGGCGAGAGCCGGAAGGCGGTGGCGGACAGCCCGCACCTGGAGGCGCTGAAGCAGCGCGGCTACGAGGTGCTCTTCATGACGGACCCGGTGGACGAGTGGGCCGCGCAGGGCCTGCGCGAGTTCCAGGGCAAGCCGCTGGTCTCCGCGCTCAACGCGGACCTGAAGCTCCAGTCCACGGAGGAGGAGAAGAAGGCGAAGGAGCAGCAGTCCGAGGGGCTCAAGGGCCTGACGGACAAGATGAAGGACGTGCTGAAGGAGGACGTGCGCGAGGTGCGCGTGTCGGACCGGCTCACGGACTCGCCGGTGTGCCTCGTCGTGTCGGAGGGCGGAACGCCGGCCTACCTGGAGCGCCTGCTCAAGGAGCGCGGCAAGGGGATGCCGCGCATCAAGCGCATCCTGGAGGTCAACCCCAAGCACCCCGTCATCGAGCACCTGCGCGGCCTCATCGCGCGCGACCCGGCCGCGCCGCAGGTGGGCGAGTGGATTGAATTGCTCCACGACCAGGCGCTGCTCACGGAAGGCAGCCCGCTGAGCGACCCGAACCGCTTCGCCCGCCGCATGACGGCGCTGCTCACGCAGGTGGCCGCGAACGCCGGAGGCTCCGTGGGCAACGGCGCTCCGGCCGCCGCCCAGGTGCCGCCGCCCGCGGCCACCACGGCGCAGACGCAGACGCAGTCCAGCTGATCAGTGGCGCACGGCGTGGCGGGAGCAATGAACCCGCCACGCCAGGCCTTTGCGAGGCGCCCCTCACGAACCTGCCCGACAGTCGGACTGGTTGGGACGGCATCGAGCAGGAGGTGGGACGCGATTGCTACCCCTTCGCGTTCTCCAGGTCCTCTAGCAGCGCTTCGCCCGTCCACGCGCGACGGTTGCCCCCTTCCGCCTCGCGGATGAGCTCCACGAGCCGTGAGTTCACCGGCGTGGACACGCCGTGCTGCTGGCCCAGACGGATGACCTCGCCGTTGAGGTAGTCCACCTCCGTCTTGCGCCCCGCGTGCAGGTCGTCCCACATGGACGAGCGCGCCTTGGGGTCGATGGCCAGCATCTTCTTCGCCAGCACGCCGAACACCGCGTCCGGTGCGCCCAGCAGCATGGGAATCCATCCCGGCGGCAGCGGCGTCAGCTTCGCGGGTTTCACCCCGGCACGTCCCAGCACCGCCAGCGCCTCGCCTTGCGCGAGCGCCAGGCACCGACGCCACGCACGCTGCGACAGCTCCTCCTTCAACGGCAGGTCCGCCAGCGCATTGAGCGCGTTGTTGAGGTTGAACAGCAGCTTCGCCCACTGCACCGCGACGATGTCCGCGTGCTGCTTCAGCGGCAGCCCCGCGCGAACGAAGGCCTCCACGAACGGCGCGAGCGCCGCGTGCCGCGCCACCTCCAGCGTGCCCTCCGAACCCGCGTGGAAATGGCCCTTCCCCTGCGCGGCGACGTTGAAGGGCACCATGCCCGTGAGCACCGTGCGGCCGGGCAGCAGGCCTCGCAGCACCTCCGCGTTGTGCAGCCCGTTCTGGAAACTGACGACGATGGCACCGGGCTTGAGCCTCGGCGCGAGCGTCTGCCCCGCCTCCTCCGTCGCCGCGGACTTCACCGTCACGAGCACCAGGTCCGCCGTGGCCAGCGCCTCCGGCCCCGTGTCGATGCGCACGTCCGCCACGGGCACCTTCAAGTCCGCGCCCTGCCAGTCCGTCAGATGCAGGCCGTGCGCGCGCACCTCCGACACCACCCGCTCACGGCCAATGAAGCGCACCGCCGTGCCCGTCGCGGCGAGCCGCCCACCCACGTAACAGCCGATGCTGCCCGCGCCGAAGACGCAGATCTCAGGAGACGAAGCCATGGGCGCGCATTGTGGCACGCACGCTCATGTCGCGGGCCACACGACGACGATGAGCACGTCCCACAGCGCATGACTTACCCATGACGCCAGGGGCGTCCGGCGCCACTCCGCCAGCGCGCCCCAGGCGAGCGACGTGGGCAGCGCGGCCAGCGCCAGCAACGGCTCACCGAAGCCCAGGAGCACCAGACTCGACAGCACCGCCGACCCGGCGACCGCGCCCCACCGCCCCAGCCGGGGACGCAGCGCGCCCTGCACCCACCCGCGCCAGAACAGCTCCTCCGCGGGAACGAGCAGCAGCACCAGCGCCAGCGCCGTCCCCAGCGACCCCGTGCCGAACGTCGCGTAGATGGAGTGCAGCGGCGCGCAGAGCGCGTCGGTGAAGCCGCCGCAGAAGGCCCACAGGAAGGCCCGCGCGCCCGCGTACAACACCCCCGCCTGGGCGCCAGCCCATGCGGCATCCGGAAGCGACAGGGAGGGAGGCGGCCTCCGCCAGGGGCCCATCGCTCGCCACGTCACCGCGAGCCAGACGGCGCAGAAGACGGAGGCGACGGCGAAGAAGCGCGGCGGATGCACGTGCACCAGCGCCGTCCAGGCCAGCACGCCGCCAGCGGCCGCGGCCCGCCAGACAGGCAGGGCCGCGTCACCAGCCAATGGCGGTCCCACGGGAGAAGCGTTCATCGCGCGCGGCAGCGTACCCCGGCGCGATGGACGCCGGCGGGCACGTTCACGCGTGCACCGCCGGCGGCAAGGAGGACCGTCACGTCACTACGGGAGGCACGCGCCGCTGCCCGCGCCGTCGCTGACGCACCGGTAGCCCGTGCGGCACGTCCCCTGGGGGCTCGCGGACGGCGTGCAGGACACGAAGCAGTAGGCGCTGGCGCCCTGGTCGCTGCTGTAGCAGGCCGAACCCGACGGGCAGCTGTCCGTCACGCAATCCTGGGTGCAGTAGCCCCCCGGGAAGCTGGTGCCGGTGAGGCACAGGGCGCCGGTGCCGCACGAGCCGTTGGTGGTGCAGGCCCCGCCGATGGTCGTCGTCGGCGTGTGGTCGTCGTCCGACTGGTAGGGCACCAGCGTGAAGCTGATGCCGCTGGTCGTCTTGCCCTTGGCGACCGTCACGGTCTCCACCTGGGTGGTGTCACGCCAGAAGCCCACGCGGTCGCCGTCGTCGAAGTACTTGCCATCGCCAGTGTCGTCGATGGACGCCAGCACCAGGTAGTCCCGGGGCGTCATCTTCATGCTGTAGTTGTACCCACCGGACGCGGGCACCGGGGCGATGCCGTCGTCGTCGATCTGCACCTCGCCCGCGGCGTCCAGGTACGCGAACGCGATGTACGCGTCCTTCTCATCGGTGGCGCCCACGCGGAACTTCACCAGCACCTGCGCGTTGCCCGCGCCGGACGCGCCGGTGAGGTCCAGCTGCGCCACGTAGCTGCCCGCCGGCAGCGAGCCCGGGTTGACGCTCACGTTCAGCGACCCGGACTTGTACGCGGGGATGGACAGCGACGTGCTGGACACGGACACTGCGGAGGCGTGGGTGCCGGAGACGGTCACGCTCACCTGCAGCGTGCCACCCCCGTTGTTGCGCACCGTCAGCGCCTGCGACGTCGTGCCGGTGAAGGACAGCTGCGTGGTGGTGATGGCCAGCTTCGGGGGCAGCGTCGGGTCCCCACCGCCCTTGGCGCGCAGCACGGCGGCGTACGCGTCCACCAGGCCCGCGCCGCAGCCCTCGGAGCACTGGCTGGTCGTGTCCGCGGTGTCCCGCAGGATGCCCTCCACCTCCGTCACCGTGAGGGTGGGGTCCTGCGCCAGCATCAGCGCCACGATGCCCGCCACGTGCGGGGTGGCCATGCTGGTGCCCTGGTACCAGTCATAGGAGGGCTGGTTGCTGCTGTTGGGCAGCGTGGACAGCACGCCGTCCGGGAAGCCGTCGCCGTTGCGGTCCTCGCTCGTCTGGCCGCCGGTGGCCATGATGTCCACCTGCGTGCCGAAGTTGGAGTAGCTGGCGCGCTTGCCGTTGAAGCGCACCGCGCCCACGCAGATGACGTTCTGCTGGTTGCAGGGGAAGCTGGTGGAGGTGTTCGCGTTCTCGTTGCCCGCGGCCACCACCAGGATGGCGCCGCGCTGGGTGGCCGCGTTGATGGCGGTCTGCATCTCCGCGGACGGAGAACCGTTGCCGCCCAGGCTCATGTTGATGACCCGTGCGGGCGTGGTGTTCGCCCGCACGCCGGTGACGCTGCCGCCGCTGGCCCAGGTGACGCCCGCGATGATGTCCGCCAGCGAGCCGCCCTGCGTGCCCAGCACGCGCACCGGCAGGATGTTCCGCCCGGACCAGGTGACGCCCGCCACGCCCACGCCGTTGTTGGACGCCGCGCCGATGGTCCCCGCCACGTGCGTGCCGTGGTACGACGATCCGCCGTTGGGCAGGTCCTTGCCGTTGTCCGTCGGGTCGGCGTCCACGCCGTCACCGTCGCCCGCGTTGGCGCTGCTGGAGATGAGGTCCACGCCCTGCAGCACGCGCGAGTTCAGGTCCGGGTGCGCCGTGATGCCGGTGTCCACCACCGCCACGACGATGGACTCGCTGCCCGTGCCCAGGTCCCAGGCCGCCGGCAGGTTCATGTTCTTGTAGTGCCACTGCCGCGAGTAGAGCGGATCATTGGGCACGGCCAGCGCGTGCACCCGCACGTTGCTCTCCGCGTTCTGCACGCCCGGCACGGCCTGCACCTGGGAAAGCACGCGCACATGCTCCGCCTGGGTGAGGGCGCGCACGGTGGGCGTGCCGCCGGACATCGCCTGCGGCTGGCTGACCTCGTAGCGCAGCAGGTGCTGCGTGTCGCTCAGGAAGGCCTGGTGCACGACGTGGTAGCCCGCGATGCGCGCCTGCGCGACGGCCTCCTCCGCGGACAGGTTGGGCGTGTCGAAGTGGACGATGATCTCCCCGGGCAGCAGCGACGCCTCGTGCGTCAGCGGCTTGGACGGGATGCCCGTGCGCCACACGCCTTTCGAGGCCAGTGCGGTGGAGACCTTCCGGGACAGGTCCTTCGCGCCCGGCAGGGAGAAGAACGCATCCAACGACGACCCGGCGTTCGCGGCGGCGGAGCCTGCCTGGAACGGCTGCAGGGTGCCCGAGACGGTCCCCTTGGTGGAGGTGGTGTCGTCGTCATCATCGTTACCGTTGTCGCCGGGACAGGCCACGAGACCGAGCAACCCCAGGAGGGCAAGGCGGCGGAGCATGAACATATTCCTTGGAGAACGAGTGTGCGTCCGACCCTAGGTCCCCTGCGGGCAGCACGTCCAGGAGGCAGGAGCCCGGCTGGCCGGTCACCCCCTTCGCGCTTCCGCCCGCACCCGACGTGTTGTCTGGGAGGCAACGCGATGCTTCGCGAGCCACAGCGAGCACGTGGCGGAGGTCCGCCTCGGGACACGTCCCGGAAGCCTCAACGCCCCAGGTCGAGCAGCACCGCTTCCGCCGCGCGGCGCCCCGACGCGAGCGCCCCGTCGATGGACGCGTTCTCGCGGTGGTCTCCACACACGTAGAGCCCCGCGGCCAGCCGCACGGGCCGGTGCGGCTCCACCAGCGCGGACGGAGGCTGCGCGGGCAGGGCCTCCGGGATGGCGTACGTGCGCAGGTGCCGCCACGCGGACACCGCCGGGCCGAACCACTCCGTGAGCTGCGCGCGCACGCGTGCCTCCAGTGAGTCCGCGCTGCCCGCGTCGTCCACCACCGACACGGACACCAGCGCCTGGCCTGGGGGCGCGTACGCGGCGGACACCTCGCTCATCACCGCCACGTTGTTCACCGGCCCGCGCCCCTCGCCGTTGAGCGTGAGCCAGGGGCCTTCCACCGGCGGCTCCGGCGCGGCGAAGTACAGGCACGTCACGCGGTTCATCCGGGGCGCCGGCATGCCCACGAGCAGCGACGCCGCGGTGCCTGGATCCGTCGCCACCACGACGGCGTCCGCGTGCAGCATCTCCCCGCCCGGCAGGCGCACGCGGTGGCCCCACACCTCCTCCACGCGCACGCGCATCCGCAGCGCGGCCGACGGCAGCTTCGCCGACAGCTGTTCGGGGATGGCGCCCATCCCCTTCGCCGGCACGGCCGCGTGGCCCTTCGCGAACATCCGGAACACGAACTCCAGCATCCGGCTGGACGTGGTCAGCCCGCGCTCCAGGAAGATGCCGCCAAAGAAGGGCGTGAAGAAGGCCTCGAGCATCTCCTCGGAGAAGCCCAGGTCGCGCAGCAGGTGCCGCGACTCCTGCTGCGGCCGCTGCCACAAGTCCCCCAGCTCGCCGGACGTGGAGAGCTGCCGCAGCTCCAGCACGCGCAGCTTGTCCGCCAGCCCTCCCGGCGCATCGAACAGATGTGACACCGCCGTGACAGGCTGCCGCAGCGGGTCCGCCAGCGTGTGCAGCCGCCCACCCCGCCACACCTTCGCGCCTGGGATGAAGCGCTGGAGCGACAGGGCCTTGAGGTCCAGCACGCGCCGTCCCTCGGGGTAGGCGGTGAGGTACACCTGGAAGCCCCGGTCCAGCAGGAACCCTTCGTACGAGTCGGTGCGCACCCTTCCGCCTGGTGCGTCCCCTGCTTCCAGTACGTGCGCATCCACCCGTGCTTCGAGCAGCGCCGTCGCGCACGCCAGGCCCGCGAGCCCTCCTCCCACGACGATGACCCCGGGCCGCTTCGCCATGGTCCGCCTCCCGTCCAGCGAGCGTGCGGAAGCTGGCTTGATAACACCAGGACGTGCAAGCAAGACTCTGGTTCGGTTGCGGGCATCCGACAGTTTAGGCAAACGTTTCCCGTGTGCCCGATGCCCCCAGGCACGCCCACTCCGGCATCCGCCGGTGTGGCCTTTGGAGAGAAAGAGCAGGAGTCCCCCATGTTGATCGTGATGCGCCCAGACGCGACGGCCCAGGACATCGAGCGAGTGAACGATGAGATCCGCCGCCGTGGCTGGCATCCGCACGCGATTCCAGGGGGCTCTCGCACCGCCATCGGCATCACGGGCAACCCCGGCGCGGTGGAGCCGGAGCCCTTCCGCGTGCTCCCGGGTGTCGCGGACGCCATCCCCATCTCCCAGCCGTTCAAGCTGGTCAGCCGCGAGGTGAAGCAGGAGGACAGCCAGGTGCGCGTGGGCGACCTCACGCTCGGCGGCGCCGCCATCCACGTCATCGCGGGCCCCTGCTCCGTGGAGTCGCGCGAGCAGATCATCTCCACCGCCCAGGCGGTGAAGAAGGCGGGCGCCACCATGCTGCGCGGCGGCGCGTTCAAGCCCCGCACCAGCCCCTATGAGTTCCAGGGCCTCAAGGGCGACGGCCTGGCGCTGCTGGCGGAGGCGCGCAAGGAGACGGGCCTCCTGGTGACGACGGAGGTGAAGGACACGGCGACGCTGGCCGCCGTCGCGGACCACACCGACATCCTCCAGGTGGGCGCGCGCAACATGCAGAACTTCAGCCTGCTGGAGGCGGTGGGCGAGACGCGCAAGCCCGTGCTGCTCAAGCGCGGCATCAGCGCCACCATCAAGGAGCTCCTGATGGCGGCCGAGTACATCGTCGCGCGCGGCAACACCCAGGTCATCCTCTGCGAGCGCGGCATCCGCACGTTCGAGAACATGACGCGCAACACGCTGGACCTGAACGCGGTGCCCATGCTCAAGGCGCTGACGCACCTGCCCGTGTTCGTGGACCCCTCGCACGGCATCGGCGTGCGCAAGGCCGTCCCCGCGATGATGCGGGCCGCGGTCGCCGCCGGCGCGGACGGCCTCATCGTGGAGGTCCACCCGGATCCGCCGCGCGCGAAGTCGGACGGCTTCCAGTCGCTGGACTTCTCCGAGTTCGAGAAGGCCATGGGCGAGGTGCGTGCCATCGCCGCCGCGATGGGACGCGAAATGGTCCGGCTGGGATAGGCCATGACGCTCAAGGAAGCGCTGGGCAAGGTGGTGGGCCGGCGCGACCTCTCCCGCGAGGAGATGGCCTCTGTCATGGGCCAGATGCTCGCGGGCGAGGCATCCGCCGCGCAGGTCGGTGCGCTGGCGGCCGCGCTGCGCATGAAGGGAGAGACCGAGGACGAAATCCTCGGCGCGGCGGAGGCCATGCGGGCCTGCGCGGCGAAGATTGCTCCCCACGCGGAGGTGGTGCTCGACACCTGCGGCACGGGGGGTGATGGAGCACACACCTTCAACATCTCCACCGCGGTGGCCTTCGTGGCCGCCGGGGCGGGGGCGACGGTGGCCAAGCACGGCAACCGCGCGGTCTCCAGCCGCTGCGGCAGCGCGGACGTGCTGGCGGCGCTGGGCGTGTCCATGGAGCGGGCGCACGCGCAGGTGGCGCGCGACATCGACGAGCACGGGGTGGGCTTCCTCTTCGCGCCCTCGCACCACAGTGCCTTGAGGCACGTGGCGCAGGCGCGCAGGGACCTGGGCTTCCACAGCGTGTTCAACCTGCTGGGGCCGCTGACGAACCCGGCGGGAGCGCGCTACCAGCTCCTGGGCACGTTCGACCGGCAGCGCGTGGAGCAGACGGCGCGCGTGCTGGGGCGGCTGGGCAGCCGGCGCGCCTGGGTGGTGCACGGGCACGACGGGCTGGATGAGATTTCTCCGTGCGCGCCCACGGAGGTCGCGGAGCTGTGCGCGGACGGAACCGTGCGCCGGTTCACGGTGACGCCGGAGGACGCGGGCCTGTCCACGGTGCCGCGCGAGTCCATCGCGGGAGGCGACGCGGAGGAGAACGCGAAGCGCCTGCGAGCACTGCTCGCGGGAGAGCGCGACGGCGTGCGCACGGCGGTGCTGCTCAACGCGGCCGCCGCGCTGCTCATCGTGGGGATGGTGGACACCCTGAAGGAAGGCGTGAAGCGGGCCGAGCACGCCATCGACTCCGGGGCCGCCGAACGCAAGCTCGCGGCGCTCATCCAGAAGGCCGCGGCATGACGACCCCCTCTTCGGCCGCGAAGCCAGTGGACGCGCCCGGCACGCTGGACGTCATCATGGCGCGCAAGCGCCGGGAGCTGGGGACCCGTCCTCCGCCCACGCATGGCGCGCATCCCCCCACGCGGGACTTCGCCCAGGCGCTGGTCCGGCGCGTGCCCGGACATCCGGTCAACGTCATCGCGGAGGTGAAGCGCAAGAGCCCTTCGGGCGGCGCATTTCCTCACACCGATGTGGTCGCGGTGGCCCGTTCCTACGAAGCAGCGGGCGCCTGCGCCATCAGCGTGCTCACCGACGGGCCGGACTTCGGCGGCAGCCTGGAGGACCTCGTCGCGGTCCGGGCCGCCGTCTCCATCCCCGTCCTGCGCAAGGACTTCCTCGTCGCCGCCAGCGAAGTGGAAGAAAGCGCCGCCTGGGGCGCGGACGCGGTGCTGCTCATCGCGGACGCGCTGACGGACGCGGAGCTCCGGGAGATGATCGCCGCCGCGAAGCAGGTGCGCGTGGCCGCGCTCGTGGAAGCCCACACGGAGGCGCACGCCGAACGCGCGCTCGCCGCGGGCGCGAGCATCATCGGCCTCAACAACCGCAACCTCGCCACGCTGAAGACGGACACCGGCACGGCGCTCCGGGTGATGCCCGTGCTGCGCTCCCGGTCCACCGCGCTGGTGGCGGAGAGCGGCCTCAAGCACCTGGCGGACCTCACCGCCGCGCGCGACGCGGGCGCCAACGCGGTGCTCGTGGGCGAGTCCCTGCTGCGCGACGCCGACCCGGGCCGCGCCCTGCGCCGGCTGCTCGGGCTGGAAGGCGGCGGGACATGAACGTCCTCGTGAAGGTCTGCGGCGTGACGCGCGTCGCGGACGCGAAGGGCGTCTGGGCGGCGGGCGCGGACGCGATGGGACTCAACTTCCATCCGGGCTCGCCCCGCTTCGTGGACCTGTCCACGGCGGTGACGCTCGCGCGCACGCGGCCCCCGCTGGCCGCCATGGTGGGCGTGTTCGTCAACGCGACGCCAGAGGACATCCGCGTGCGCGTGCGCGAGTGCGGCCTCACCGCCGTGCAGCTCCACGGCGACGAGCCCCCGGAGGCCTGCTCCGGCTACGGCGTGCCCGTCATCAAGGCGCTGCGCGTGCGCGGGCCCGACGACGTGGCGAAGGCCCGCGGCTACGTAGGCGTGGGCGACGTGGCGGGGCTGCTCCTGGACGGCGCGGCCCCGGGCTACGGCGGCGGCGGCGTCACCTTCGACTGGTCGCTGGTGAAGCAGCTGGCGGACTGCGGCCTGCCCGTGCTGGTGGCGGGCGGCCTCAAGCCTTCGAACGTAGCCGAGGCCGTGAGGGCCACCCGGCCCTACGGTGTGGACGTGGCCAGCGGGGTGGAGTCGGCCCCTGGCATCAAGGACCTGGACGCGGTGCGCGCCTTCGTGCGCACGGTCCGGTCCCTCAACCCCTGAGGAGTCATGCCATGACGACGGACACTGCCGTGGGCCGCTTCGGCCGTTACGGCGGACGCTATGTGCCGGAGACCCTGGTCCCGGCGCTGCTGGAGCTGGAAGAGGCCTACGCGAAGGCGCAGCAGGACGCGTCCTTCGGCGAAGAGGTGACGCGCGTGCTCCGCGAGTACGTGGGCCGGCCCACCACGCTGACGCCCGCACACCGCCTCACGGAGGCCTGGGGCGGCGCGCAGGTGTGGCTCAAGCGCGAGGACCTGGCGCACACGGGCGCGCACAAAATCAACAACACCGTGGGCCAGGTGCTGCTCGCCCGGCGCATGGGCAAGAAGCGCATCATCGCGGAGACGGGCGCGGGCCAGCACGGCGTGGCCACCGCCACCGCGTGCGCCCTCTTCGGCCTGCCCTGCGAGGTGTTCATGGGCGCGCTGGACGTGGAGCGCCAGGCGCTCAACGTCTTCCGCATGCGCGCGCTGGGCGCGGTGGTGCGGCCGGTGGAGTCGGGCTCGCGCACGCTCAAGGACGCGATGAATGAAGCCATGCGCGTCTGGGTGTCGCAGGTGCAAGACACCTACTACGTCATCGGCAGCGCGGCGGGCCCGCACCCCTACCCCACCATCGTGCGCGACTTCCAATCCGTCATCGGCCGCGAGATTCGCGCCCAGACGCTGGCCACCATGGGCCGGCTGCCGGACGCCATCATCGCGTGCGTGGGCGGCGGCTCGAACGCCATCGGCGCGCTGCACCCGTTCATCCCGGACACGCAGGTGCGGCTCGTGGGCGTGGAGGCGGCGGGCCACGGCCTGGACTCCGGCCAGCACGGCGCGTCGCTGACGCTGGGCACGGAGGGCGTGCTGCACGGCTCGCGCTCGCTGGTGCTCCAGGACGAGCACGGCCAGATTCAAGAGGCGCACAGCATCTCCGCCGGCCTGGACTACCCGGGCGTGGGGCCGGAGCTGGCGCACCTGGCGAAGACGGGCCGCATGGAGGTGCGCACCGCGACGGACGACGAGGCGCTCGCGGCCTTCTACGAAGTGGCGCGCACGGAGGGCATCCTCCCCGCGCTGGAGACGTCGCACGCGTTCGCGGCGGCGCGCGCGCTGGCCCGCGACCTGGGCAAGGGCAAGC
The DNA here is from genome assembly GCF_003611585.1 of Corallococcus exercitus. Classification (GTDB taxonomy): domain Bacteria; phylum Myxococcota; class Myxococcia; order Myxococcales; family Myxococcaceae; genus Corallococcus; species Corallococcus exercitus. Next base: position 12,734 of record NZ_RAVW01000255.1, read on the forward strand.
AGCTGGTCATCAACTGCTCGGGCCGGGGCGACAAGGACGTGGCGACCATCTCGGCGCGCGGCGTGCCGCCGGCGACGGGGGTGAAGTCATGAGCGCGGAGCTGGGCAAGGCGTTCGCCCGGGCCAAGGCCCGGGGAGAGGGCGCGCTGGTGGCGTACGCGATGGCGGGCGACCCGGACCTGCCCCGGTCCGTGGACGTGTTCGCCGCGATGGTGGAGGGCGGCGCGGACGTGCTGGAGATTGGCGTCGCGTTCAGCGACCCCATCGCGGACGGCCCCGTCATCCAGGCCGCGTCGGAGCGGGCGCTGAAGGCCGGCGCCACGCTGCGCCGTGTGCTGGATGAAGTGGTGCCGGAGGTGCGCCGCCGCTGTCCGGAGACGCCGCTGGTCATCATGACGTACGTCAACGTGGTGATGGCCATGGGCGAGGAGCGCTACGCGAAGCTCGCGCGAGAGCGGGGCATCGCGGGCACCATCCTCCCGGACCTGCCGCCCGAGGAGAGCGCGGGCATCCGCGCCGCGTTCGACAAGGAGGGCGTGGACCTGGTGCCCCTGTGCGCGCCCACGACGCCGCCCGCGCGCGCGGAGGCCATCGCGAAGGACGCGCGGGGCTTCGTGTATTGCGTGTCCGTGGCGGGCGTCACCGGCATGCGCGCGGAGCTGCCCCCGGACCTGTCGCAGCGGCTGGACCTGGTGAAGCGCGCCGCGTCCGTGCCGGTGGTGGCGGGCTTCGGCATCTCCAACGCGGAGACGGCCCGGCCGCTGGTGGCCCACGCGGACGGCGTCGTGGTGGGCAGCGCCCTGGTGAAGGCCGCCCATTCGGACGGCCCGGCCGCGGCGAAGCAGCTTTGCGCGGACATCAAGCGCGGCCTGAAGCGCTAAGGTCCACTCCGCGCGCCGGGACCTTCCCGGCGCCCGGAGACCGGACATGCACACCC
>NZ_RAVW01000256.1 GCF_003611585.1 Corallococcus exercitus
CCACCGTCCCGTCCCCCACCTGCCCCAGCAGCGTCTGCTCCGGCGGGAGGAAGTCGAGGAACACGGCCTCGGGGTTCGCCTGGGCCTGGGCCTCGGTGACGGGCGTGAGCTTCGTGTCGGGCATGTACCAGCGGTTCCAGTGGCTGAACGGATCCCCTCCGTAGGGGTACTCGCCCTTGCGCCACTGCACGGGCCAATGCCAGGCGGTGCCCACGCCCGGCATCAGGTACTTCGCGCCATACCCCTCGGACGCGCTGCCCTGCTTCGCGAAGCGCTTGAAGTGGATGGCCGCGGGGTCCAGCCGTGTATGGCAATGCTGACAGGGCCCCTCCGTGCCCGGGTCGCGGCGGTACTCGTTGAACTTCAGTCCCATGGGCGGCGCGAGGACCTCGCACGCCAGCGTCTCCAAGGCCCGGGCACCGCGCACGCGCTCGCGCGGGTAGCCCGTGAGGAAACCCAGGCTGGTGAGCATGCCCGCTGCGGGAATTCCCCTGGACGCACCGGCCTGGGTGCGCGGGTCGTAGTGGTAGTCGCGCTCGGCGAGGAGGAAGGGATTGCGCGCCGGGACCTGGTACTCGCGCCAGGCGAGCGGATCCCCTGGCGCGTGGTCCGGATCCACCGGCGCACCGGCGAAGCGCGACGGCCGCCACCAGGAGTCGTCGTCGAGCAGGCCCGTCGCTCCGCCCGCCAGGCCCTGCATCACGTACGCGGCCTGGAGCCGGGTGGGTGCCACGGAGTAGGTGCCGAGGATGAGGTCCGTCACCGGCCGGTCGTGCCACGCGAGGTGGGCGAAGAGGCGGGCGGGCTCCTCGGCGACGAGCCGCCGCTGGGCCTGTTCGTTGTAATGCAGGTAGTCCTCCCAGCCGGCGTACTGCTGGAAGTCGGCGTGGCAGCGCACGGCGTTGGGGCCGCAGCCGCAGGTGCCCTCCGGACCGACGAGGGCGCAGGTGACCTGCGCGGGGCTGCCGTTGACGTTCGCGGTGCCCATGGTGGCGGTGTTGGCCGCGCTGCCCACCAGCGTCACCGTGGTGCCGGGGGCCCACCAGGGCTCCAGGGAGCGCTCCTCCACGGGCGTGCCATCCCCCTTCACTCCGTCGCAGACGGCGCTGTCTTCGCCGCGGAAGTACTTCCAGGCGCCGGCCTTCGCCGTGCCCGCAGGGCAGCGCTGGATGGACCGCTGCTGCTGCACGCCGTACTCCGGCGCGTCGGCGGTTCGAGGGACGAGCGGCACGTTGAACCAGTCGCGCGCCCGCTCGAACATCGTCCGGTAGAACGCGGGCTGCGCGAGCGTCTGGTCGACGAAGCGCTCGACGAAGGCCCGCTGCGCGGCGTCGTCCCCCGCGGCCTCGAGCGCGGCGAACTCCTCATCCGTGGGAGGCGTCCCGCGCAGCGCGAGCGCGGACCGCCGCAGCAACCGGCCAGGCGCGAGCAGGTCGTTCTTCTCGCCCGCGTCGGGATCACCGGAAGGCGTGGGCTCTTCACAGCCGGCGTCCGGCGAGCCCGACGGATCCACGTCATTGTCAGACGTCCCGCCCACCACGCCGGTACAGGCGGTCCACACGGCGAGTATCAGGGCCCACCCGACGGAGCGTCGCCAGGTGCCAGGAGCGATCGAGTTGCGCGGGATCATCCGCCGTCGCAAGGCAATGCGTGTGCCAGGAACTCAACACAGCGGGGGCGCGGCCTCTGCGTCGTGAAGCGCGCGTGCCGCCGTGGGAACCGCTGCGAGTGGCGACGGATCCCCTCCACACAGTGAGGCTCATGCCCCCCACCCGCTCACGCGGATCAGCACGGACTGCCCTGGCTGGAACAATGAACCTCCAGACACCTACACACACCCGAGTCGCCTTGAGGCGCACCCGGGGCCGTTCACTAGCGTGGCCTCCGTCCATTCCACCTTGGAGGTCGCGACATGGAAACGGAACGCGGAAGGGCCTGGGTCCCCTGGCTGGTGACGGCGCTGGTGGCGGTGCTCGCGGGCCTGGTGCTGTATCTGTCGCATCGCAGCACGACCCGCGCGGACGCGGAGGCGGCCGTGGCCGCGGCCCGGGCCAGCGACGCGGAGGCCGCGAAGCAGCAGCTGGAGGCGAAGCTGGCCGCGCTGGAGGCGGAGCACGCGAAGCTGTCCACGGAGAAGGAGCAGCTCAACACGGAGAAGGAGCAGCTCAGCCAGACGGTGCAGGAGCAGGAGGCGGAGCTGGCCCGGCTCAAGGCCACCTACGAGGACCTCCAGGACAAGATGAAGAAGGAGATCGCCGAGGGCGCCATCCGCCTGACGCAGGACGGGGGCCGCCTCCAGGTGGACCTGGTCGACAAGGTCCTCTTCGATTCGGGCGACGCCAGCATCAGCGCGCGCGGACAGGAGGTCCTCACCCGCCTGGGCGGCGTGCTGTCCAAGGTGGATGACAAGCTCATCCAGGTGACGGGCCACACCGACGACTCGCCGCCCACGCAGAAGCTCCAGGCCATCTTCCCCACCAACTGGGAGCTGTCCGTCGCGCGCGCCGTCAACGTGGTGCGCTACCTCCAGGACAAGGGCGGCGTGCCCGCGAAGCGCATGCTCGCGGCGGGCTACGGCGACACGCGCCCCCTGGCGGCCAATGCCTCGCCGCAGGGACGCGCCCGCAACCGCCGCATCGAGCTGTTGTTGATCCCGGAGCAGGCCGCCAGGCGGAACCCCGCCATCGCGAAGGCAACGCCCGCGAAGGCAACGCCCGTGAAGGGGGCGCCAGCGAAGGCGTCCACCGTGAAGCCCGCGGTCGGAAAGAAGCCCCAGTCCGGCCGGTAGTCGCGCGGGCCTGCCCGACTTCTATCCCCGACTCCGCCAGCTGATGCCCTGGAAGGCCGTGTACCGCCAGGGGGAACGCGGGACGGTTAGAACCGCCTCGCTGCTCCACCCGTCGTCGGGTTTCACCCTCGACATGGCCTCTCTGGAACTGCTCCGCGGTGTGAAGTGGAAGGACTTGAGGACGCTCTCGACCCGGGAGCTCCTCATCGAGAACAACCTGAACGTTCCCTGGTTCTTGTTCTCCATGCTGCTGGCGTACTTCGAGCACTACGCCCTCGCCCTGCCCTTCTCGGCCTTCTTCTTCCTCACGGGCCTGAGACAGGTGCACAACGGCTTCCACCGCGCACTGGGCACGAACCGGTTCCTGACCTGGCTCACGCTGTATCTCAACAGCGTGCTGATGGTCGTCTCACTCCACGCGGTGAAGTTCAATCACCTGAGACATCACCGGTACACCCTGGCGGAGGGAGACTACGAGGGGAAGTCAGCGCGCATGTCCTGGTACGGCGCCATCCTGTACGGCCCCGTCCACATGTTCCTGATCCACAAGGTGACGCTCCAGCAGGGAGACAGGAAGTACCGCTGGAACGTCCTGTTCGAGCTGGCCTCCATCGCGGTCTTCGTCGCCGGGGTCTTCCACCTGCGGCTTCACTTCCTCATCTACCACGTCGCGGTGATGGCTTTGGGCGAGTGCCTGATGGCCTTCTTCGCCGTGTGGACCGTGCATCACGACACGCAGGACGCACCGGCGCTCGCGCGGACCCAGCGCACCGGGTGGAAGAACCTGCTCACGTTCAGCATGTTCTATCACCTGGAGCACCACCTCTTCCCGGCGGTGCCCACCATCAAGCTGCCGGAGCTGGCGAAGCGCCTGGACGCGGCGCTTCCCGAACTGGAGAAGCGCGCGACGTTCTGAAGGGGCCGGGCTCAGTCCTGCTTCAGGGTGCGGAACACGGCGGGCAATTCCTGCTCACCCAGGCCCGCGCCCAGCGCCCGCCGGTAGTTCTCCAGCAGCTCCCGGGGGAAGCGCGAGCCGATGCGGGCGTCCGTGCTCAGCCGGACGATGTGCTCGATGGCCGCGACGTGGGTGTTGAGGCTGCACTGCTGGCCGGAGAAGTCGTTGTTCTCGATCATGCCCTGCGCGGCGTCGGCGGTGACGGAGATCAAGCCCAGGAAGGAGTTCTTCTGGGCGAAGAAGGCCTTTGGATCCAACCCCTCGGCCTGACACATCGCCGCGGCGTGGAGGACCGCGAGGGAGCCGCCGTAGTAGGCCTCGAGGATCGCGCAGTCGAGCGTCGCGGCGGAGCCGATCTTCTCGTCGACGTAGACGGAGTTCTTGGCGATGGCCCGGAGGGTCTCCAGGTGCCGGTCGTAGACGGCGCGCGACCCGGCGTAGAAGACCGTCGCGTAGTCGGTGGCCACGAACGCGGGATACGCGAGGATCGCCGCGTCCAGGTAGTCCACGCCGTGGGCCCTCGCCCACTCCAGTCCTCCCCGGGCGTCCGCCGGTGAGCCGCTGGTGAGCTGGACAACCGTCTTTCCGGCCAGCACCGACGCGACGGCCTGCGAAGAGAACAGCTCCGAGCTGGCGGCGTAGTTGGACACCGAGACGACCACCAGCTCCCGTCCGGAGACTGCCTCCACCAGGTTCTCGAACGCGACGGTGCCACCGCCCACGGCCCTGGCCTTGCTGTGCGTCCGGTTCCACACCGCGACGTCATGCCCCGCCGCGGCGAACGCTCGCGCCAGCGCGCTGCCCATGAGCCCACTGCCAATCACCGCCAGCTTCGTCATCTCAATCCCCTGTTGTTTCAAGCAAGCGCGGTCCTTGGGACCGGTGCAGGGGGATGAGAGCACACGCGGGGTGGAGACACCCAGGACCTCAGGTGCCGTACGGCAACTCGACCGTGAAGGTGGCTCCGAGGCCGGGTTCGCTCTCCACGCGGATGACACCGCCGTGGGCCTCGACGACCTGTCTGGCGATCCAGAGCCCGAGCCCCAAGCCACCGTAATTGGTCGTGGACACCGCGCGCTCGAACCGGTCGAAGATCCGGGCCTGGGCATCCAGGGGGATTCCGATGCCGGTGTCCCGGACCCCGAGCGTCGCCCTGTCCCTGGAGGCCTTCACCATCACCTCCACGGGCTTGCCTGCTCCGTACTTCAGGGCATTGGAGAGCAGGTTCGTCACCACCTGCTCAAGCCGTGCCCCGTCCCATTGGCCTCGCACGGGCTGATCGACGAGCACCCGGAGCTGACAGCGCGACTGGGTCACCGCTTCGGCCGAACGCTCAACCACCTCCTGCACGAGCGCGGACAGGTCACACTCCCCCACCTGGAGCGTGAGCCGCCCGGCGCCGATGCGGACGACATCCAGGAGCTGCTCCGTGAGGGTGCCAAGCCGCTGCGCCTGCTTCTGCGCCCGCGACAGCCGCTCCTGCATGTGTGGATCATCCTTCTCCTGCGCCAGATGCATGAGCGAGTGGAGCTGGAGCTGGAGGGCCGTGAGTGGCGTGCGCAGCTCATGTCCGGCGATGGCCAGGAAGTCATCGCGCAGCCGCACCGCCGTCAGCAGTTCCTTCTCCACCCGCTTGCGGTGCTCGATCTCTGTTTCGAGCATCTTGGAGCGCTGCTGAAGGGCGGCGATTTCGCGCAGGCGCAGCTCGTCGTCAGAGACCTGCGAATAGGCCTCGGTGGGCCTGACGTGGGCATGCACGGCGCAGACCTGATGGAAGGTCCGCGCATCCTCCTGCGTCTGGAAGCCTCCCAGCGCATAGGCGCAGAGCAGGCTGAACGGATACGACCGGCCCAGCTCGTTCCACTGCTCCTCCAGGAGGAGCGCGGCCTGGGCGTTTTGATCCTTCAGCAGGAGGTCCACCATCTCGCCGTAGGCGCGAACCTTGCGCCCGCCCGCGGCGCGATGACTCCTGTCGAGGACCGCCCCGATGAGTTGCTGGAAGCGGCTCCAGTCAGGCAGCCCTCCCACCATGAACTTCGCCAGGGTGTCCCGGGCATCCAGCAGGACGAGCCGCCCGTCCTCCAGGGCGCGCTCCACCTCGAAACCCATGGCCTTCAGGTGCGCCTTGAAGCCGCTGCGATGTGCTTCCGTCGCGATGACGACAGCGGGTTCACCCGTCTGGAAACCCGTGGCCAGGAACTTCGCGACCACGTCGAACAGGAATGACGGGGCCTCGTAGAACTGGACGTGGTGGTCGCCCTCGGTTGGCGGAGACTGGCGCTGGGCCGTGCTTCCCTGGGCGGAACTCATACGTCAGCATACAACCGCCGGAGCAATTGGCATCCTCTTCGCCCCTCTTTCTCCGAGCAGGCGACTTTGATCGGACCTTTGGGTGTCGGAGTAGGTCATCTGATCGACTGGAATCGAGGGCCAGGCACCAGCCCTCGCAGTGAACAGACCGCCATCAGCCGCTGGATGGCTTGCCGGTGTTGACCGCCAGTTGAGCCTCGAAGGCCCGCTTGTAGGCGGGCCGCGCTTCGCCGCGGGCGACATAAGCGGCCAGGTTCCGGTACTCGTCCAGAATGCCCGATGCTCTCAACCTGAGCAGCACCGACGCCATCATCAAGTCGCCGGCACTGAAGGCGCCGTCGAGCCAATCGGCATCGCCGAGGCGAGCGGAAAGCTGGTTCAGCCGGCCGCGGATGCGATCCTTGACCAGAGGCAGGCGCTCCGCATTCCAGGGCTTGTCACCTTCGAGAAACAGGGCGGTTTGAAGGTCGAGGATCGGTGGCTCCACCGTGTTGACCGAGGCAAACATCCAGGTGACCGCGCGCGCCCGGGCATTGGCATCTTCCGGCAGCAGGCCCGCATGGCGCTGGGCGACGTGAAGCACGATCGCCCCTGTCTCGAACAGGGCGAGATCGCCTTCATCATAGGTCGGAATCTGGCCGAAAGGATGAACCGCCAGATGCGCGGGTTCCTTCATCGCACGGAACGAAACGAGGCGAACCTTGTAGGGTTGCCCCACTTCCTCGAGCGCCCAGCGAACGCGCGTGTCACGCGCCAGTCCCCGGCCGCCATCGGGTGAGCGTTCAAAGGCGGTAATGGTGATGGTCATCGAAAGGCTCCTCCTTGGCGGATCATCGGCTGCCGAGGCAGACCTTGCCCAAGTGTTTTTCAGTTGCAATCATTCTTCTGTAAACCCCGCCACGATTTGATGTCTGCCCATGGCGTTACAAACCGCGCCTCGGGGGGAACTCCATCGAGGTGCGGTTCGGCCCTTGTGATCCATCACCCAGGGACCAGCCAGGGCCTGTCCTCCCTGCTCGCCCTCCGTCCTGGCATCCTCCCGTACTCCCTGTGCGCCCGCACCGCTTCATCCCCATCCCTCCCTCCGAGGAGAAGCCATGGCCAGGAAGATGAAGGCAGTGCAGGTGCCGAAGGCGAAGGGTCCGCTCGAAGTCGTGGAGCGCGAGGTCCCCGAGCCCGGCCCGGGGCAGGTCCGGCTCGCCGTGGAGGCGTGTGGCGTCTGTCACAGCGATGCCATCACCAAGGAGGGCTGGATGCCCATCCAGTACCCCCGGGTGCCGGGCCATGAGGTCGTGGGCCGCATCGACCGGGTGGGTCCCGGCGTGACGGCGTGGAAGGAAGGACAGCACGTCGGCGTGGGCTGGCACGGGGGCCATTGCGGCCAGTGTGTCCCGTGCCGCAGCGGGGACTTCGTCACCTGCGAGAAGCAGCAGATCTGCGGCATCAGCTACGACGGCGGCTATGCGGAGTATCTGGTCGCCCCGCAGGAGGCGCTGGCCCGCGTCCCGGAGGGCATGAGCTCCGAGGATGCCGCGCCCCTGCTCTGCGCGGGCGTCACCACGTACAACTCCCTTCGCAACATGGGGGCGCGGCCGGGTGACCTGGTGGCGGTGCAAGGCATTGGCGGCCTGGGCCACCTGGCCATCCAGTACGCCCAGAAGTTCGGCTACCGCACCGTCGCCATCTCGCGCGGCGCGGACAAGCGGTCGCTGGCGCTCGAGCTGGGCGCGCATGAATACATCGACACGGAGAAGGGCTCCGCGGCCGAGGCCCTCCAGAAGATGGGGGGTGCGCGCGTCATCATGATGACCGCTTCGAGCAGCAGCCTGGCGGGCGAGCTGCTCGGAGGCCTGGGACGCAATGGCACCCTGCTGCTGCTGGGCGCTGGCGCGGAACCCATCCCCGTCAGCAGCCTGTCCATGATTTCAAAGCGCACCCGCATCCAGGGCTGGCCCAGCGGCGTGCCCCAGGACTCGCAGGAGACCATGGCCTTCAGCGCGCTCGCGGGCGTGCGCTCGCGCAACGAGGTGTTCCCCCTGGAGCGCGCGACGGAGGCCTTCGAGCGGATGATGAGCAACAAGGCCCGCTTCCGGGTCGTGCTCAAGATGCGCTGAGGCGCGGGCGGGGACTTGCGCTTGCCGGGGGACGGCCGGGGTGGAAATGCTTGCGCCGTCCTCTTCCCCCGGTGCCCCGCGCATGTCCCCTTCCCGCCCGCTGCTCCGCCTCGCGGCGCTGTCCCTCGCCCTGGCTCTCCCGGCACCCGCCAGGGCCGACGCGCCCGTCCCATCCGCGCGTGAGCGCGAAGCCGCGCTGCTCGTGGGCAGCGTGCTGGGAGGAACGCCCATGCTGGAGGACCTGCGCTCGCTGGTGGACGAGGTGGGCGGCCGGGCCACGGGCTCCGAAGCCAACACGCGCTCCGTGGAATGGGCGCTGGAGCGCTTCCGCGCCGCGGGCGTGACGGCGCGCGCGGAAGCCTTCCCCATGCCGGCGCTGTGGCTGGAGCGCGGCGCCACCGCCTCCGTGCAGGGCCCGGGCGTGCGCTTCGCCCCGCGCGTGGCCGCGATGCCCTTCTCCACCGCCACGTCCAAGGGCGGCCTCACCGCGCCGCTGCTGGAGGTGGGCCGTGGCACCGAGGCGGACTTCCAGCGGGTGGGCGTGAAGGCGCGGGGTGCGTTCCTGCTGGTGGAGACGGACGAACTCAAGGACGTCGACGGGCTGTTCCGCGAGTACGACGAGGCGGCGCTCATCGAGTCCCGCGCGTTCGCCGCGGGCGTGGCCGGCGTCGTCTACATGGGCAGCCGGCCCGGCAACCAGCTCTACCGGCACAGCGTCTCCGTGGGCCCCCGGAACACCCACCCCATGATGGTGATGGAGCGCGACGGCGCGAAGCGCGCGCTGCGGCTGCTGCGCGCGGGCAAGGTCCTGAGCCTCACCGCGGCGCTGGACCTGCGGACGGGCGGCCCCTACGAGGCACGCAACGTCATTGGCGAGATTCGCGGCACCACGCACCCGGAAGAGGTCGTCGTGCTGGGCGCGCACCTGGACAGCTGGGACCTGGGCGGCGGCGCGCTGGACAACGGCGCCAACGTCGCGATGCTCCTCGACCTCGCGCGGCAGATGCAGCGTCTGGGATTGAAGCCCGCGCGCACCCTGCGCTTCGCGCTGTGGAACGGCGAGGAGCAGGGCATGTACGGCTCGGCCGGCTATACGCGCACGCACGCGGCGGAGCTGGACCGGCACACGCTGGCGCTGTCGGTGGACATCGGCTGCGGACGCATCACCGGCTTCTACACGAACGGCCGGACGCCGCTGGTGCCGCTGGTGGACCGGGCGCTGAAGCCGGTGGAGGGCCTGGGGCCCTTCACGCAGCTGAACGTGCCGGTGGTGGGCACCGACAACTTCGACTTCATGATGTACGGCGTGGCCAACCTCATCGCCAACCAGGAGCCGGCCACGTACGGGCCCAACTACCACGCGCGCTCGGACGAGTTCGAGCAGTGCGACGCCCGCACGCTGCGCGCCAACGCGGCCGTGGTGGGCGCGCTCGCGTGGGGCTTCGCCACCATGGACGAGAAGCTGCCCCGCCAGAGCCGAGCGGAGGTGGAGGCGCTCATCCGGGACACCGACCTGGGCCAGCAGATGAAGTCCTTCAATGTCTGGGAGGAGTGGGCCACCGGCGCCCGGGGACATCCCCTGGAGCCCAAGCCCACTCCCGCCCCGCGCTGAAAGCCGCTACTGCTGGCGGATGTAGACGGCGTTGATGCGGTTGTTCCCCGCGCCCGGAGCGCTCTTCACCGTGAGGCGCCCGTCCGACACCGCGACGTGCGCGAGGCCGGTGGTGAAGCCGTAGCCGGTGGGCATGCCGCTGAGCACCACCGTGTCCTCCGCCTGGATGCGGTAGGCGCCCACGTAGTTGAACGGCTCGCCGGCCAGCATGCTCACCTCGTAGACGCCGTTGGGCACGGCGATCTCCCAGACGCGCTCGCCGCCCTGCTGCATGCGGGCGTGGCGCTGCGCGACGATGTCCACGTCATGGCCCGCGTCCACCATGTTGGCCGTGTTGTCCACGTTCCACCCGTAGGTGAAGCCGAACTGCCGCGCGCCGTAGACGAGCCCGTTGTCCGGCAGGTAGCCGAAGTTCTCCAGCGGCGGGTTGGACGCGGGCTGGAAGTTGATGTCGATGCCGAACTTCCGCTTCACCTCCAGAAACGCGAGCTTGTTGTTCACGGCCGGGCTGCTGCTGCGCACCGTGAGCCTGCCGTCGCTCACGTCCACCAGCTTCACCGCTTCGAAGAAGTGCTGATCCGCCGTCGGCGTGCCGCGCAGCACGTCGCCGTAGTACTCGACGCTGAAGGCGTACTCGCTGTCGGTGAAGTCCGAGTCCCCCGCCACCAGCCGCACCTCGTAGTAGCCGTTGGGCACGGCCAGCTCCCAGGTGTAGTTCGCGCCGTTCTGCGTGCGGATGAGGGTGTCGTACGCCTGCGACGGCGTGTTGGGGTTGTTGCGGTCCCGCGTGTTGGCGGTGTTGTCCTGGTTCCACCCGTAGGTGAAGCCGTTGCCCCGGTTGCCGTACACCTGGCCGGAGTCCGCCACGAAGCCCGCGGGCACCGGCACGTTCGCGGGCTGGAAGTTCACCCGCAGCTCGAAGGGCGCGAACGGGGAGAAGGGACCGGGGGACTGGGCCTGCGCCGGAGTGGACGCCAACGTCAGGCCCAACGCCGCGGCGGCGGACAGCAGGAAATGCCTCATCGGAAACCTCGGGAGCAAAGTGGGAATCGCGGCTTAGCGCGATTTCCCAAGCCCACCGCACGGTTTCGCGGAGCCTGCTGCCCGGGCATCCCCCCAGGGGGCCAGGCCAGCCCCCGTCAGAGCGACGGCTGATCCTGCTGCACCCGGGCATCCACCTGACGCTGGAGCGCCTGGAGCTGCTCCAGCCTGTCCCTCAGCTCGCCGCGCAGGTCGTGCTCGTCGGTGTGGAGGACCTCGTCGTGCAGCCCCTCGATGCTTTCGGCCAGACAGGCACGGAGGAGGTGGATCTGCTGCGGGGAGAGTTCCAGGACCATGGGACACCTCACTGTCGGGAACAGCGGTGGCACTCCTCCCCCACGCACCCGAGGGAGCGGGTGCGAGCGCGCGCGCGTCAGGCCCGTGAAGGCCGAGGCTGCTGCTCCTGAGGCCTGGCGCGCAGGCGATCGCGGAACACCTGGAAGTGTATGCACGCGCTCGCCCACCGCCCCATTGCCCGACCCGACATCGCCTGGCCGGGTGTTCGGTCTTCCACACCCAGGGTGCGGCGCGCCCGGGCAGGGGGCCGCACCCTGAGCCCGCGCTAGCGCAGCGCGATCAGCGAGGCCACGAGCAGCGAGACGACGCTCATGACCTTGATGAGGATGGCCACGCCGGGGCCCGACGTGTCCTTGAACGGGTCGCCCACCATGTCGCCGACGACGGCGGCCTTGTGGACCGCCGAGCCCTTCGCGTGGCCCGGCAGCTTGCCCTTCTCGATGTACTTCTTGGCGTTGTCCCAGGCACCGCCCGCGTTGGCCATGTAGAGGGCCATGGTGGCGCCGACGACGAGCGAACCGGCCAGCAGGCCCGCCAGCGCGAGGGGCCCGAGCACGTAGCCCACCAGCGGCGGGGCGACGATGGCGATGAGGCCCGGGAAGATCATCTCGCGCAGCGCGCTCTTGGTGGAGATGTCGACGATCTTCTTGGGGTCCGGCTCGGCCTTGAGCTCCATCAGGCCGGGGATCTCACGGAACTGACGGCCGATCTCCTCGACGATGGCGCCGGCGGCGCGGCCCACCGCGAGCATCGTGGAGGCGCCCACCAGGAACGGCAGGATGGAGCCCAGCAGCAGGCCCACGATGACGTTCGGGTTGGTCAGCTCCAGGCTCATCTCCGCCAGGCCGTTGGCGATGCGCGTGTGGTTGACCTCCAGGTTGAACGCCGAGAACAGCGCGATGACGGTGAGCGTCGCGGAGCCGATGGCGAAGCCCTTGCCGATGGCCGCCGTGGTGTTGCCCACCGCGTCCAGCTCGTCGGTGATGGCGCGCACGTCCGGGCCCAGGCCGGACATCTCGGAGATGCCGCCCGCGTTGTCGGAGATGGGGCCGTACGCGTCCACCGTCATCACGACGGCGGTGCCGCCCAGCATGCCCACCGCCGACAGCGCGATGCCGTACAGGCCGAGCGCGCGGTCCGCGATGTAGGCCACCAGGGCGATGGTCGCCATGGAGATGCCCACGCTCTCCATGCCCACGGCGAGGCCGCGGATGAGGTTGGTGCCCGCGCCCGTGATGGAGGCCTCCGCGATGCGCTGCACCGGCGTGGAGGAGGTGTAGTAGTCCGTGACGAGGCCGATGATGGCGCCGCCGAAGGCGCCCGCGGCCAGCGCCACCGTGATGTTCTGGGACAGGCCGAACACGTTCATCATCACGAACGACAGGCCCACCAGGATGACGGGGGGCATGATGAGCGCGCTGCGCAGGACCTGCGCGGGGTTCATGTGCTTGAGCGCGCGAGCGATGAAGATGCTCAGCAGGCTGACCACCAGGCCCACCGCGGACAGCACCAGCGGGAGGATGACGCCCGCGACCTTCGCGGAGCCCGTCGACGAGCCGTCCACCACCAGGCGGGAGAGCTCCGTCGCGTTGGCCGTCAGCGCGATGGCCATGGCCGCGACGATGGCGGCCACCATGGACTCGTAGATGTCCGCGCCCATGCCGGCCACGTCGCCCACGTTGTCACCCACGTTGTCGGCGATGACGCCGGGGTTGCGCGGGTCGTCCTCGGGGATGTTCTCGATGACCTTGCCGGCGATGTCGGAGCCCACGTCCGCGGCCTTGGTGTAGATGCCGCCGCCCACGCGCGCGAAGAGCGCGATGGAGCTGGCGCCCACGGCGAACGAGTGGAGGATGGGGGACAGGTCCCGGCTGGACCGGAAGAAGTAGTAGACGACGCCCATGCCGATGAGGCCCAGGCCGGCGACGGCCAGGCCCATCACGGCGCCGCCATCCAGCGCGACCAGCAGCGCGTTCGGCTTGGAGCCGCCGCGCGCGGCCTGCGCGGTGCGCACGTTCGCGAACGTGGCGGCCTTCATGCCGATGTAGCCCGCGAGCAGCGACAGGAACGCGCCCGCCACGAAGCTCGCGCTCGCCGTCGGTCCCAGCGCCAGGCCGATGATGATGGCCACGACGACGCAGTAGATCGCGAGGACCTTGTACTCGCGGACGAGGAACGCCATCGCGCCTTCGCGGATGTAGCCCGCGATGCGGTTCATCGTCGCGTCACCGTCAGGGAGCGCCTTGACGCGGAAGTAGAAGAACGCAGAGAAGAGCAGACCCACGGCGCCGATGACGCTCGGTGCGATCGCCCAGAAATTCGACTCGAGACTCGACAACTCCATCCGTTCCTCCAGAGCAGTCCCGGGGGGCCTCAGACCGCTCGCCCTGCGGATCGCTCGCGTGCAGCGCGAAATGTGCGGAGGGCCTATACGTGATTTCAGGGCAAGCGGGGAGCCTCGGAGCGGATCCGCGCCAAACCGGCCCCGGACGGGCCCGGCACGACC
>NZ_RAVW01000257.1 GCF_003611585.1 Corallococcus exercitus
TGCCCGATGTCTCCCCGCCCGGAAATGCCCACGCCATCCGACCTGCTGCCTGCTCTCCCGTGCAACCCTGGTGCCCAGGGCAGGGACGTGCACTGCCGGACATCCGGAAGGGGCTCGCGGGGCGGATGCCCCGTGACGTGGACGTGACGAGACCCACCCTGGGAAGGTTTTTTCCCTCCCGGGGCCTGTAGGGCCTGCAACCGCGGGCTGTAAGAAGGGCGGTCTTACCGATCAGCCGGCGGATCCACCGGCGGCGCGGGCGGATCCACCGGAGGCGCGGCTCCCGGCTCCACGGGCGTGGCCTCCGGGTTCGCGGCCTGGGGGAGGGGAGGGATGGGATGCTCGGGCGTCACGCCGCGCCGCGTGACGGCGTACAGCACCCGCACCAGCAAGAGCCCCCCGGCGAGGGCCAGCAGGACGCGCCAGACCCAGGGTGGGATCGGGGGCTCGCTCACGGTGAACCGCGCGTGGGCCGCCTTGGGGCGGGTGGTGAGGAAGCGCACGTCCACATCCCACGTGCCGGCCTCGTCGGGGACGAACTCCGTGCTCCAGCCCACGGCGTCGCGCGTCAGGGTGCGCGTCACCTGGCCGGGCACGCCCTCCCGGGAGAACGCGACCGTGACGGCGCCCTGGAAGGGAGGGCCCTGGAGGTTTCCCACCGACAGCGTCAGCCGGAGGGGTTCACCGGGGCGGAGGACGGCGGGGGTGATGACGCCCTGGAGCTGGTCCTCCGCGTCCCGCCAGGACAGGGACAGCAGGTCCCCGCGCCGCTCGACCTTGATCTGATCCGGAGCAGGGGCTGCGGCGGCATGCAGGGCCAGCAGGCAGGTCATGACGACCCACCCCAGCAAGGAGGTCCTGCGCCTTTGCCTCATGGGCCGCTGTCCCCTAAGATGCGCTGCCCTGTCACCTTTCACTGAGCCCGCTCCCCCCGGGGAGTCCCCGGGATGAACCCTCAAGCATTCGGGAAATACCAGCTCCTCAAGAAGCTCGCCACGGGCGGCATGGCCGAAGTCTGGCTTGCGCGTCAGACCGGAATCGAGGGCTTCCAGAAAGAGCTTGTCGTCAAGCGCATCCTCCCGCACCTCGCGGAGGACCGCGAGTTCGTGGAGATGTTCAAGAACGAGGCGCTGATC
Source organism: Corallococcus exercitus (assembly GCF_003611585.1). Taxonomy (GTDB): domain Bacteria; phylum Myxococcota; class Myxococcia; order Myxococcales; family Myxococcaceae; genus Corallococcus; species Corallococcus exercitus. Next base: position 1,137 of record NZ_RAVW01000257.1, read on the forward strand.
GCCGCGCGCTTCAACCACCCGAACATCGCGCAGGTCTACGAATTCGGCGAGGCCAACGGCACCTACTACATCGCCATGGAGTTCATCCACGGCGAGGACCTGGGCCGGGTCATGCGCAAGGCCAGCGGGATGAACCAGTGGATCGCCCGTCCGCTGGCCATCCGCATCGTCGCGTCCGCGTGCGAGGGCCTCTACTACGCGCACAGCCGCACGGATGACCGGGGCCAGCCGCTCAACGTGGTGCACCGGGACATCTCCCCGCAGAACATCCTGATCAGCTTCGATGGTTCGGTGAAGCTGGTGGACTTCGGCATCGCCAAGGCCGCGGATCAGGCGTCCATGACGAAGTCCGGCGCCATCAAGGGCAAGTTCGCGTACATGGCGCCCGAGCAGGCTGCGGGCAAGCACCTGGACCGGCGCGCGGACATCTTCGCCATCGGCCTGGTGCTGTACGAGATGCTCACCGGGCACCGGCCGCTCAAGAAGGACTCGGAGCTGGCCACGCTGCAGGCGGCCATGGAGTGCTCCATCCCGTCCCCGTCCGAGGTGGCCGACGTGCCCCGGGACATGGACCACGTGGTGATGCGCGCCCTGGCCAAGAGCGCGGATGACCGCTACGACAACGCGCGCGAGTTCCAGACGGCGCTGGAGGAGCTGCTCGTCAACGAGCGCTGGCTCGTCACCTCCGGGCAGATCTCGGAGCTGATGAAGACGCTCTTCGCGGACCGGCTGGAGGAGGAGCTCAAGCAGGGCCAGTTCGTGCCCGTGGGCGAGGACTCCAACACCTCGCCGCCCCGGCCGCCCCCGGACATGAGCTGGGAGGCCCCTCCGGGCGAGTCGCCGTCCCAGTCGCGCGATCGCTCGCGCGGCAACACCCGCACCGGGGCCGCGCCCCGCCGTCAGACGGGCATGGCGCCCGCGCTGGTGGAGGACCCGAACGAATACGACGCGCCGTCGCTCACCGGCGTGGAGCCTCAGCCCCGGCGCCGCTCCAGCGTGTCGGAGCCGGCGGTCCGGCGCGGCACGGGCACCAGCAACCCGAACGCCACGCAGATTGCCCGCACCAACTCGCGCTCGGACCTGCGCAGCCAGTCCGTGGAGGACGTCCCGCCGCCCCGGCGCACCATGTCCCGCGCGGTGCCGGTGTCGGAGCCGCCCGCGCGCTCGCGCTCGGGCGTGCACCGGATGGAGCTGGAGGACGACGAGCGCACGCGCCTGCCGCCGCCGGAGGATGATCCGGACACGGTGCCCGCGCCCGCGCCGCCGCGACGGCGCACCAGCAGCAGCCAGTCCGCCGTGGAGCCGCCGCGCCGCCGCACCTCCAGCCGCGTGGACGCCCCGCGCCCGCGCCCGGTGGCCCCGCCGGTGGAGGACGACGAGGACTCCGGCGAGCGCCGTCCGTCGCGCAACAGCGCCCCCGCGCTGCCGGAGCCGGTGAAGCCGAAGGGCGGCAGCGTGCGCACGCTGGCCACGGTGGGCTTCGTCGTGGGCCTGCTCGCGGTGGGCGTGCTCTTCCGCGAACCCATCATGCTGGCGCTCACGTCCAAGGCCGCGGATGCGCAGGGCGTGTGGCTCACGGTGAACACCAACCAGCCGGTGAAGGTGTCCGTGCGGCACACGGAGCGCTGCGGCAGCCCGGAGCCGGTGACGCTGCTGGGCACCGCGCCGCTCACGCGCGTGCAGGGCGCCCACCTGCAGGACACGCTCATCCTGGAGAACGACGCCCAGGGCATCTACCTGGAGGACTCGGAGGAGCTCGCGTTCGGCCAGCCCGGCGAGCTGAAGACCTTCGAGCGCAGCTTCAAGGAGGGCACCCTCAAGCTGAAGATCACCCCCAAGGGGATGACGCCGGGCCTGACGGTGTACCGGAACAACCAGATGATGGGCAGCGCCGGCACCACGCTGAAGCTGATGGAGGGCAAGCAGCGCCTGGAGCTGCGCGGCAAGCAGCTCAAGGAGCCCATCGCCTTCGAGACCACCATCAAGCCCGACGAGACGACGGAGCAGCCCCTGGACCTGGCCTCCGCGCTCTAGTAGCGCGGCAGGGAAGGGTCCACGGTGCGCGAGTACAGGTCGATGCCGCCCTGGAGCGACACGGCCTGCAGGCCCCGGTCGATGAGGTACGCGGCGCCGTCCAGGCTGCGCACCCCGTGGTGGCAGTAGACGACGACGGGGCGGCCCCGGAAGGCGTCCAGCTGCTCGTGGAAGTCCTCCAGCTCCGGCAGGGGCATCAGCACCGAGCCGGGCAGGGCCACCCACTCGTGCTCGTGCGGGAAGCGCACGTCCACCAGCACGGGGCGTGACTCGGGGGGGCCTGCCAGGCGCCGGGCAAGCTCGGCGGGGGTGATTTCAGGGATGGGCATGGGGGGTTATCTTCTGTTGAGCCGGGACGGGGCCTGTCAGGTCCCTTGGCTTTTCGGGCGCCAGGGCGTTATGAGGCGCCGTCTACGAGGAGAGTGAAGCACATGGATACTTCTACCGCCGTCACCGGCTCCACGCCGGCCTCCCAGCCCGCCACCGCCGCGCCCGTCGTCCTGACGGCCGCCGCCATCGCCCAGGTGAAGACGGTCATCCAGGCCCAGGGCTTCCAGGGCTACTTCTTCTCCATCCGCGTGGTGCCTTCCGGCTGCAGCGGCCTGGGCTACGACCTGAACCTCGTGAAGGAGACGAAGGCGGGCGACCAGACGTGGGAGCAGGATGGCGTGACCATCGCCACCGACGCGCTGAGCGCCCAGTACCTGTCGGGCACGCACATCGACTACGTCACCAGCATCACCGGCGCGGGCTTCAAGTTCGAGAACCCCAACGCCAAGTCGTCCTGCGGTTGCGGCACGTCGTTCACCACCTGAGCCGTCTTCGAGCTTCAGGTGGAACAAGGGCCGGGATGGGACGCCAGCCAGGCGTGCCCCCGGCCCTTCGTGCGTCCGGCGCTCAGGCGCCAGCCACGGGCTTCATCACCTTCATCCAGGACTGCTCCTCCTTGCCGCGGCCCCGGCGCTGGGCGCGGCGGGCTTCGGCCTCCGCGAAGGCCTGACGCTCCGCCTCCGACTCCAGCAGCAGCGGCGGCACCGGCACGCCCTTGCCGTCCTGCCCCTGCGCCACGAAGGTGAGCAGCGCGCTGGTGGTGAGGTGCCGCTCACCGGTGAGCGGGTTCTCCGCGTGCACGGTGACGCCCACCTCCAGCGACGTGCGGAACGACGCGAGCACGCGCGCATGCAACAGGGCAATCCAGCCCACGCGGATGGGGGCGTGGAAGTGCAGGTCGTCCATGGACGCCGTCACCACGACCTGACGGCAGTGGCGCTGGGCGGCGACGGCGCCGCAGATGTCGATCCACTGCATCACCTTCCCGCCGAACGCGGCGTTCAGGTTGTTGGCGTCCGGGGGGAGGATGAGCTGCGTCATCACCACTTCGGAATCGCGCGGGCTCTTCGGGCTGAGGTCGTGCATGGCGCCGGGCAGCGTTGCACGAGAAATGCGCCGCGTCAGGCGAGGAATGCGGAGACGCGGTCCATGAACTCCTCGCGGCCCTGGCCCCGGCGGATGTCCTGCTTGGACACGTCCACCACCAGGCAGTCCACGCCGTACTTCTCCTGGAGCACCTGGGGGAAGCCCGCGTAGTAGCCGTTGAGGCCCTTCAAGAACTGCCGCCCGATGCCCTTCTCCTCCGCGCGGCCGCGGGTGCGGATGCGCTGGAGCAGCACGTCCTCCGAGGGCACGTCGAAGCAGATGACCTTGTCGGGCCGCACGATGTGGCGCGACAGCCGCTGGAAGTACTCGTAGTACAGGTCCAGCTCCGCGTTCGTCATGTGCCCCAGGCCGTGCAGGTACTTGGCGAAGATTTCCGGGTCCTCGTACAGGGTGCGGTCCTGCACGCAGCTCTTCCTGACGGAGTGGATGAGTTCGTGGTGCTCCACGCGCCGGATGAGGAACTCCAGCTGCAGCGTGAACGACCACCGCGACATGTCGCCGTAGTAGTCCCGCAGGAAGCGGTTATCGATGACGGGCTCGTCGAACAGCTCGAAGCCGAAGCCCTGGCTGATGAGCTTCGCGGCCGTCGTCTTGCCCGCGCCGATGTTGCCCGCCAGCGCCACGAAGCGCTTGGCGCGGGGCACCTTCACCTTGAGCTTGAGCGTGTTGCGGGCCGAGGGCTTCGGTTCAGCGCCGTCCGTGGGCGGCGCCTTGGACGGGGGCGGCTCGGTGCGGGACGTCGCGGGACGCGCGCGGGCGGTGGAGCGGGGCATGGAGCCCGAAGGCTTAACCCGGCTTTCCGGAGGCGTCCATTCGCTGGCGGAGCAGATCCGGCCGGTCGGTCATGATGCCGCCGACTCCTTCCGCGATGAGCCGGTCCATCTCCGCCGGATCATCCACCGTCCACACGTTGATCCACTTGCCGCGCTCGGCCACGGCCTGGAGCAGCGCGTCGTCCACCAGCCGCACCTCGCCGAAGTACAGCGGCATGTCGAGCACGCTGTAGCGCGCGTCCTCCGGCGGCGCCTCGCCCGCCTTGAGCGCCAGGACGAACGCGGCCAGCGCGTCGCGCGGGTAGAAGTGGCACGCGTCGGGAAGCTTTTCGTGGAGCCGCTCCGCGATGACGTCCTGCTCGCTGCCCAGGCACACGCGGCCCAGGGCCCCCTCCTCGGTCAGCAGGCGGACGAGCACGTCCTCCGCGCCCGGCACGTCTGGCTTGAGCTCCACGTTGAGGCGCAGGGCGGGGAAGGCGCGCAGCACCTCGCGCAGCGTGGGCAGGCGCACGCCCTGGCCGCGGAAGGGGAACGTGCGGCCCTCGTCCGGAGTGAAGTGGTAGCCCGCGTCCAGCTTCCGCAGCTCCGCGAGCGTGAGCGCCGCGAGCGGCCCTGTCCCGTCGGTGCAGCGCTCCAGCGTGTCGTCGTGCGCGACGATGACCTCGCCGTCGCGCGACAGGTGCACGTCCAGTTCCAGCATGTCCGTGCGGTGCGTGTGGACCGCGCGCTGGAAGGCGTCCAGTGTGTTCTCCGGCGCGACCAGCGCTCCGCCGCGATGCGCGATGTGGAGCGTGGGCTTCAGCCCGTTTAGAAACATGTCGCGCGGTAGCATTGGTCCACCTATTCCTGAATTGACTGCGATGTCTCGGACAGGGCCTCGGTCCGTTCCTTGCCGGCCCTGGTGGGCCGCCGGTATAAGGGCTCGAATCCTCAGCCCGACCGGCGTCGGACTTCAAGAATCGCGGCGCCCCTCACCCCCCGGAGAGATACGAATGGAACTGCGCAAGAAGCTGGGCGCTGCGGCCCTCCTGGCTGCCGCGGCGATGGCCACGGCGGCCGGCTGTGGCGGTCGTGACGATGACAACCCCACTCCGACGCCGGATGCCGGCTGTACGGGCGTGTGCAGCACCGACGCGGGCAGCGACGCGGGCACGAACGACGCGGGCACCAACGACGCGGGGACCGACGCGGGCACGGGTGACGCGGGCACGGCCGGTCAGATCGCCGCGGCGCGCAAGGCGCCGTTCAACACCAAGGTGACGCTGCGCGACGTGGTCGTCACCGACGTGGACTACGAGAAGCTGGGCAATGACGGGGCGCAGTGGCGCTCGTTCTTCTGGGTGACGGACCCGGCCTTCCCGAAGGAAGGCCTCTACATCACCAAGTTCTATGACGACATGCCGGACACGTACCGTCCGACGCCGGGCAACAAGATCGACGTCGAGGGCTACTTCGGCACGGAGCCGAACTACCAGCCGTTCAGCGGCCGCCGCCACCACCTGGCGAACGACTTCCGCAACGCGAAGAAGCTCGTCATCACCGTGAAGTCCGACGGGGGCGTCGACGAGCGGCCGGCGGCCAACGAGGTGACGGTGGCCGACCTGCAGGCGTCGCTCGCGGTGGCCCAGAACACCGCGCCCTACGTGGGCACGCGCGTGCACCTGGCGGGTCCGCTCACGCTGACCAACGCGCAGCCCACGCAGTTCCAGCGTCTGGACAGCGCGAACTCGGGCACCATCTACTACGGCTTCGAGGTCACCGGCGGCATCCTCGTCTACCAGGACAAGACGCGTGACCGCTCGGGCGACGGCGGCACCCGCTGCGACTACCAGAAGGCGGCCCTGGACGGCGGCGCGGTGACGTTCCCCAACGGCATCAGCGGCGTCTGGGATACCTACACCTTCGCGCCCTGCACCGACGGCGGCACGGACATCACCGGCTGCGGCAACAACAGCTCCGACAGCGGCGTGCCGGGCACCGACCAGCGCTACACCTACACCCTCATCCCGCAGGACTGCACCGACCTGCCGGGCCAGGTGAACGGCGCGGCCTTCCCGTAGTCCGCCTGACGCCTGACGTTTTCCACCTCCGCCTCCCAGGGCCTTCAAGCGCCCCGGGGGGCGGTCGTGTTTCAGGCGTCCGGTTTCCCCCGGAGCAGGGGCCCGAAAGTTCGCGTGGCGGGCCGGGCCTGCCTAGAGTCCGCCCCGGGCGGGTCGGACGGCTCCCCCCGGGGCGGGATTGCAGGTAGGCTCCGGACACGGTTCAAAGTTCCACCCGCGGCCCACACCCTCCACGTCCTTGAGCTCGCCCCAGACGGCCACCCCGTTCGGCAGATACCTGCTCATCAAGCGCCTCGCGCTGGGCGGGATGGCGGAGCTGTTCCTGGCGCACAAGCCGCCGGACCCCACGCTGGTGGTCATCAAGCGGATCCTCCCGTACCTCTCCGAGGAGCCGGAGTTCGTCCAGATGTTCCTGGACGAGGCGCGCATCGCCGCCCAGCTCCACCACCCCAACATCGTGCAGGTGCACGAGCTGGGGAAGGAGGGGGACAACATCTTCATCTGCATGGAGTACGTGGAGGGCGTGGACCTGCGCCGCGTGCTCGTGGAGGAGCACAAGTTCGGCGCGTCCATGCCGTACGGCGTCGCGGCGAAGATCTGCGCGGCCATCGCGGCGGGCCTGGACCATGCGCACTTCAGCCGCGGCGTGGATGGACGTCCGCTGGAGCTGATCCACCGGGACGTCTCTCCGCAGAACGTGATGCTGGCCTACGACGGGCGCGTGAAGCTCGTCGACTTCGGCATCGCCAAGGCCGGCGCGTTCATGGAGCGCAGCAAGCCGGGCGTCATCAAGGGGAAGTTCCTCTACCTGTCGCCCGAGCAGATCATGCAGGAGCGGCTGGACCACCGGGCGGACATCTACGCGCTCGGGGTGATGCTGTACGAGATCACCACCGGCAAGCAGCCCTTCCACCGCCCCACCACGGAAGGCATCCTCTACGCCATCCGCTACGAGGAGCCGTCGCCGCCGCACCTGGTGCGCCCGGACTACCCGGAGGCCCTGTCGCGCATCGTGATGCGGTGCCTGGTGAAGGACCGCACCCAGCGCTACCAGCGGGCCTCCGACGTGCGCAACGACCTGGAGGCGTTCCTCGCGTCCGGAGTCCTCAAGCAGAGCCTGGACGTGGCGTCGTACATCGCGCGGCTCTTGGGGGAGAAGGAGGAGCGCACCGTGCTCCACATCCCCCCGGCGAAGCGCGCGGGCCGGCACGAGGCCACCCTGCCGCTGCCGTCCCTGCGCACGCCGCTGCCGCCGCCGGTGCCCGACCTGCCGGAGGACACCGCCGCGCGCACGCTGCCCCTGGCGGAAGCCGAGGACACCGCCGCGCGCACGCTGCCGCTCACCGAGGACACCGCGGCGCGCACCCTGCCGCTGGCGGGGAACGAGGACACGGGCGCGCGCACGTTGCCGCTGGGCGGTACGGCGTCGCAGCCCCGGGCGTCCTCGGCGCTGACGCCGGCGGGGCTTGTGGCCCGGCCTCCCTCGCGCCGGCCCACGGCGGAGGCCGCCGCGCTGCGCGCCTGGGACGCGGAGGAGGGTGAACCCGAGACGCAGATGGCGCTGCCGCGCGACCTGCCCACGGGCCACGAAGACGACGAGGACGAGGACGGCGAGTCCACCGCCGTCGGGACGATGCCTGGAGCGCCCGCGCCGCGCCGCCACCTGGAGCCCGTGTTCGAGGCGGAGGCCTGGGACGAGGACGCGCAGGAGGAGGACGACGACGCCGACTCCACCGTGCCGCTGCGCGCGCGCCGTCCCCGGGCCGTCGTGCCCACGCCCGCGCCCGTGCGCCGGGGCGGCCCGCCGGAGCCCACCGCGCGCTCCGGCCCGTCGGGAGAGCGGGGTGCCCCGGACCGTTCGCGGCGCCCGTCGTCGGGCGTGGTCATGCCGCGAGGGACCGGCGCGTCGGATGATCCGTTCGCGCCCACCCCGCGCCGCACGCCGCCCCATGTGCCGGATGATCGCGCCGCGACGCCGCCTCCGGCCCCGCGCCGGTCGGCCATGGCGTCCTCCGACGATGGCCGCTCCGAGCCCCTGTCGTCCGGCCCCCGGCGCATGGCGCCCGCCGACGACGGCCGCTCCGAGCCTCTGTCGTCCGGCCCCCGGCGCATGGGGGACGACGGGCGCGTGTCGCAGCCTCCGGGCCCGCGCCGTGGGGCCTCGTCATCCAGCGACGCGAACCGGTCCACTCCGCCTGGCAACTCCGGGGCTCGCAACGTGCGCCCGCCGCCGCGGCCGGCGCCCGAGGACGACGAGCGCTTCAACACCGACCCGGGACCCTCCGCGGTGAGCCTCACGGATCCGACGCCCGTGACGTCGGGAGACCCGGACGACGACGAGTCCACCATCGGGTTCCAGGCGCCGCGCAGGCCGCCGCCCCGGCGCGCCGTGCGTGCTCCTGTCGAAGAGGACGAGGCGTACGACGACGACGGGCCCGACACGCTCGACGCCTCGGGCGCGCCGAAGCGCTCGCGCATGGCCGTGCTGCTGGTGGTGGGCGCGGTGCTCGTCGCCGTGCTGGGCCTGGGGCTCGCGTGGATGATGGGCCTCTTCGGTCCGGAGGCGCAGGCGCCCCCCACGCCCATGAAGACGTCCCCGGTGGGCGGCCCGGCGCGGCCCGGTCCCCAGGGCACGGCCCCCGTGAATGCGCCCGCGCCCGTTCCGGAAGAGGCCGCGCCGCCGAAGCCCGCCGCCCCCGTCCTCGCGGACACGGCCACGACGCCAGACGCGGGGCTCGGGGTGGCCGCGGCGGGCACCGAAGTGGCGGCCCCGCCGGCCGTGGAACCGGCGGCCCCCGTCGAGCCTCCACCCCCCGCCACCGTGGAGGTCCGCTTCGACGCCCCGGTGCGCACCGTGCTTGGCCGGCCGGGGGGCGGGAAGCTGCCCATCAACCAGGTGGTCGCCCTGGCTCCCGGCCCGCTTCGCGTCCAGTACACCTGCCCGGGAAAGCGTGCACCTCGGGGTATTGAGACCTACAACGTCCGACCTGTAACCGGGGAACTCCAGACGCTCCGGGTCCCATGCCGCAGGCGACGCTAATTGGCACGGCGACTTACGCGTATGCGGCATCCGCACCCCCCGGAGGACACGTAGGACCGGGTAAGCTTGAGTGCCCTTAAGTCGTTGGAATTCCTTGGCTTTCCACCAAGCGGGCGCGTTTACACATGTCAGAGGGGTCCGTAGACTCCGGCCCCTCTATGGCTCGCGCGAAGAAGCGGAAGAACATCACACGACAGAGGACCTACCCCGCGGGGAGGGTGGCCCGGCAGCTCCCGGTCGCCCCGGAGCCCAACCGACTGGTGAAGGTGTGGCGGCGCGTGTTGGAGCGCCGGCTGCGCACACGGCTGCGGGGGAAGGTGGCGGTGGAGATCCACGACAACACCCACACGATGCTGACGTTCCAACGTCAGCGGGCGCTGTGGCGGCTGAGGCTGCACCACATGTTCCTGGCCGCGCCGGACGACGTGCTCCAGGCGCTCGCCAGCTTCGTGCGCAAGGGGGATGCGGACGCCAGCGCGCTCTTGGACCGCTACATCGAGCGCAACCGCATCTTCATCCGCCGGCTGTCCCCGGCGCAGATGCGCAAGCGGCTGCGGCTGTCACCGGTGGGGCGCTACCACGACCTGGGGCGCATCTATGAGCGGCTCAACGAGCGCTACTTCCAGAGCCGCATCGACGCGGCCATCACCTATGGGCCGGCGCCCCGGGTGAAGGGTCCGCGCAAGAGCATCAAGATGGGCTCGTACTCGGCGGACTCGAAGGTCATCCGCATCCACCCGGCGTTGGACCAGCCGCTGGTGCCCCGGTACTTCGTGGAGTGGATCGTCTTCCACGAGATGCTGCACCACGTCTACCGCGCCCGCCGGGGCGACGACGGCCGGCGCTGCATCCACCCGCCGGAGTTGATGGAGCACGAGAAGCGCTTCCACGACTACCAGCGGGCGCTCGCCTGGGAGCGGGAGAACCTGGACCTGCTCCTGTGCGCCCGCACGGAGCAGGTCTGATGGAGACGGGCCCGCGCCCGGGGCGCCCTTGAGGCGTCCGGGACGCGGGCCACTCCGGCGGCATGGTCCGTCGCCGGAAGATGCCGCCCGTGGCCCGCATGGGGCCCGGCGGCGTCGGGATGGAGGATGAGCGTTGGCGCTGCTCCGCTCACCGCTGGATGCCGCCAGCGGCCTGCATGGGGCCTTCAAGGCATCAGGGCAGGATGAGGCCGCCGGGGCTGCGCCGCTCGTGCGTGGGCGCGGCCGGGGACTCACCGGCGGCCGGGGTGCCCTGCGCCGCCTGGGCCTGAGCACCCGCGGCGGCCAGGACCACGACCTTGGCGAAGAGGGTCTCCGCGAAGCGGGAGAAGGGCTCGTCGAGCCCGTGGAAGAGGCGCCGTGCCTCGCCTCTCGCGATGTCCGCCTGGAGGGCCCGCTGGGTCGCGTCGAAGAAGGCCGCCATGCGCCACAGGCGGCGCGCGTAGCGCTGGCGCACCTCCGGAGTGAAGAAGGCCCGCGCCGCGTCCCGCACCCGCTGCTGCACCTGCTCCTGGCGCTGGGCTCCGGTCAACGCCAGGGGGCTCGCGGCCATCGCCTGCACCTGCTCCATCAACCCCCGCACCTCCGCGTCGGGCGGCATCCACTCCGCGAGTTCCGGCGTCGCATGGAGCTGATCACCCTCCAGGACGCGGCGCACGTCGTCGGGCTCGGGCGCGGGGAGGGGCTCGGGCTCGTGGAGGGGCTGCACGCCGTGGTGACGCAGCGCGGCCTCCAGGTCCGGCGGGAAGGGCGTCCGCGTGCGCAGGTTGAGGGCCGCGGCCTCGGCGAGCAGCCGGGCTCCCTCCTCGCGGGAGACCTCCATGCCGAAGCCGTTCTGCAGCCCGTGCTTCAGGATGCGGCGGATGTCCCCCCGGCTCTGCTCCGTGCGGTTGAGCTCCAGCACACCCTGCTCATCCGACGCGATGACCTGGAGCAGCTCCACGCCGCCGCGCACCACGCGCGTGAGCAGCAGGCCGTACTGCCCCGTCGAGGACACCACCGTCACCAGCGTGGGCAGCGTCTCCGGGGCTGGAGCCGGGGGCGCTGGCTTCGGAGCCTCCGGCGGGGTGACGCCGCGCGAGCGCAGCCGGTAGAGCGCCTTCTTCGCGGCCTTCGCCAGGGGCTTCACCGAGGAGCCGGACAGGGACTCCGGCAGCGCCACCTGGCCCGCCAGCACCGCCGCCTCCAGCACCGCGCCCGCCAGGGCTTCGGGCAGCGCCTCCACATCCGCCGAGGACGCGGCTCCCACGTCGTCCACGAGCCTCCGGGCCCGCGCGACGTCCGCCTCCGGGAAGGCGGGCAGGGGCGTGCCGGCGCGCAGCGCATCCAGCAGGGGACGGGGCTCGGTGGAGGCAGGGCTCATGTGCCGCGTTTCTACTTCACGCCCTACCGCCGCCGCACCAGCCAGCTCCCTCCGGCCTGTCCCACGATGACCAGTTCCGACTGCAACCGTCCGCCAAAGACACGGGAGGGGTGCACCCCCCGCACGAGGAAGTGGTCGTACCAGGTGCCCTGTGTCGCGTAGTCCAGCTCCTGGGGCCGCCACTCGGAAGGGAAGGTGGGCGGCACCTCCCCCCGGTAGCGCAGCGGCGAGTGCGGCGTCGTGGCGAACGTGAAGTTGGGCACCCCGCCGCGCTCGCGCGCCACCACCGCCGCCGCGTGGATGAAGACGGGGAAGCGCACCACGCTGGAGCGCGGGTCGAACACCAGCCCCATCACCTTCGGCCGGTTCGCGGCGAAGCCCGACAGCACCTCCAACTCACGGGCCTCCTCGGAGAAGCGCTGGAAGCCGCGCCCCATCACGAAGGCCAGCAGCAACGCGCTCGCCGCCGCCGCGAGCCCCAGCGGCCGCCGCCATTCCGCCCGCGCCGCCGGCATGCTCGCCACCAGCAGCGCCGCGGCCAGGTGCGCATAGCGCGTGTTGAGGTAGTAGACGTACCCCCGGATGTCGAAGGGCAGGAGGAAGTAGAGCGCCAGCGCCAGCACGCCCAGCCCCAACAGCCGCCAGCGCGCCACCGGGCCCTCGCGGCGCGTCCCCGGCCCCACGA
>NZ_RAVW01000258.1 GCF_003611585.1 Corallococcus exercitus
GGGCTTTTCGGGGCCAGGGGGCCGCCCCTGCCCGGCGGTGGAGGCCGAACGGGTCCGACAGTCGGACCCGTTGAGGCAGGGCGCCTCCGGGGAGGGCTCAGCGGTTCCGGCGACGGAGGGGGCCGAACTGGTCCGACAGTCGGACCAGTTCATGCGGCGCGCCTCCGGGGAGGGCTCAGCGGTTCCGGCGACGGCGGCGCACGAGCCCGGCCACGAGGGCCGCGGCGGCGGGAATCAGGGCGGCGGAGGGGCCGGCGGCGCAGCCACCGCCCCCGTTCGAGTCGTCAGCCCCCGGCGTGACGCCTGGCGTCGTGGGCGTGGCCGGAAGGTCGGGGCGGGGATCGGGGTCGGACGGCGTGGTGCCCGGGTCCTCGCCGGAGCCGGGGTCGGTGCCCGGGTCGGTGGTCCCGCTGGACGTGACGGTGACGACGGTGGTGGACGTCAGCGGAGCGGCGCCCTGGACGGTGGCCGTGGCGGTCACGGTGTAGGTGCCGGCCTGGGCGAAGACGTGTTGGGCCTGCGTGCCCTCGGCGGTGGCGCCGTCGCCGAAGTCCCAGGTGACGGTGGCGCCGGCCTGGGTGGCCGTCGCGGTGAACGTGGCCGTGTGGGGCGCGGTTCCGCTGGCGCTGTTGACCGCGACGTTCAGCGTGCCCTGGGGCGCTTCAGGCTGCGCGGGCAGCGTCTTGGAGAGGGTGAGCGTGTCCAGGATGCCGCCATCCGTCTTCACGAGCTTCGCGGTGAGGGTGCCCTCCACGACGTCCACGTCGAGGAAGCCGTGGGCCGCGTCGTCGCGGATGACGCTCCAGGAGGGGCGCGACGTGGCGAACGTGCGCAGGGTGGCGCCGCCGCCGCCGACGACGAGGTAGGGGATGCCCGTCTCGTTCTTGCCGGCCTCGGCGTCACCGAGCATGGGCTTGCTGCGCTCGTAGTCGTGGTCATGGCCGGTGAGGACCAGGTCCACGCCGTACTTCTCGAACAGGGGGCCGAACTGGCGGCGCATGGTGAGCTGCGAGCCGTGCTCGCCGCTGGACCAGGACGGGTGGTGGAAGAAGACGACCTTCCATGGCTGCGTGGTGGCGGCCAGGTCCTTCTCCACGAACGCCTTCTGCGCGGCGAGCGTGCACTTGCTCGAGGACGCCAGGCCCACGGCACAGTTCGAGTCGATGGACACGAAGTGCACGTGGCCCCAGTCGAACGAGTAGTAGCGCTCCGAGCCCTCCGGGTTGTTGGTGGGCAGGTAGAGGTTGTCCAGGTAGGGCTGGGCCTCGTTGGTCACGTACTCGTGATTGCCGGGCGTGGCGAACATGGGCACCTGCGAGAGCAGGGCGGCCATGGGCGTGAAGAGGTTGGTCTGGAACTCGGCCTCGGTGCCGGACGCGTAGGCGTTGTCACCCAGGGCGACGAAGAGCTCCGGCTTGTTGGTGAGCATGGAGGCGGCGACCTTCTTCTGGTCGCTGCCGCCGGTGCCGAAGTCGCCCACGGCGGCGAAGTGCACGCGCCGCGTGCCGGGCACGGGGGCGGTGCTGAACGTCTTCGCCGGGGTCGTCTCACCGCACGCGTCCACGGAGTACGTATAGGAGGTGCCGGGAGTCAGGCCGGTGAGGACCACGGCGTGGATCTTCGCGGTGGCCGTGGAGCGCGCCGTCTGGTCGGTGCCGCCGACGCCATAGCGCACCTGGGCGCTGGAGCAGCTCGACGACAGCCGGAATGCCACGGTGGCGGTGTCGGGGCCCACCTTCTGCAGGTAGGGATCACGCGGCAGGGCGAGCGCGTCACCCGAGGCGAAGCCCCCGACGAACAGGGCAGCCAGGGCAGCGAGCGAATGAGACTTCGTCCGGTCCATGAATCCTCCGACCCGAGACATTCGGGACCGGGGCGCAACGGTTCACGGCTCAACGTTCATCCGATAATCAGGCGCTCGGGGGTAGGCAGGCGTGCAGGCGCTGGTTGTGGCTGAAAGGCAGACAGAAGGGCGTGTATTGCCTGTTTCAGCTCAGGAGCGTAGAGGGCGCCGCCTTGCGGAGTCCGGGGGCTGCGTTACCCCTGAAGACATGACCGAAGTCCACTCCCAGACCCGTGAGTACACCCTGCCCGAGGGCTGCCCTGTGTGCGAGTCGGACCTGCCGGTGCGCGTGACGGCGACCGGTCCGAACGCGGTCTGCACGCACTGCGGCTGGATGGGCCGCCCCTTCATCACCGTGACGCACGACGGCCTGCGCGTGTCGTACGACGACGCCGCGCGGGCCTGAGCCGCGCCGGCCCGCGCGCAGGTGCTAGACAGGCGCTCCATGGGAACGAAGCCAGACGAACTCGCGGAGCAGCTTCGCCGTCAGTTGGAGACGCCCGGACGAACGTGGCGGGTGCTCGCGCACGAAGACGCCGGGGCAGTGGAACTCCAGAACCGGGGAACCTTCGACGAGCTGATCGTGGACGACTGGTTCCACATGGAGCAGATGGACGACCGGGTCTGGTGGATGAAGGTGGGCGACATGCGGGTGCTCGTCACGCTTTCCCCCGACACAGGCGTCGTCGTGGATGTGGAGCGCGGCTGCTACGCGCCGGTCAATGGCACGACCGTGTCGGAAACAGACGACGCTTCCGATAGGTGAGCGGCAAGGCGTTGAGCACAGGCCGCGATCTCCAGGTGCGGTGTCCCTTCCGCCAAGGGCGGCTCGAAGTCACGTGTCCGTGACAGCTGGGCAGAGCCTGCAACTGGAGGGCATCCGCTTCTCGGAAGTCGCCTTCGTGTGGATCCGCATCGACGGGGAAGAAATCAGAAGCCGTCCCCCGTTCAGCGACGCCGTGGTGGTCTTCGATGAGCTGGAGCAGAGCGCGACCGGCTCCGGGCGCTATTTGATCTTCACGTGCGCCTGCGGCATCGCGGAGGACGGCGGCTGGAAAGGCGTGGAGGTCGAGCGTGGCAACTCGACCGTGTTGGCCCAGCCCGCGCAGTTCACCGTCACGTTGGGGCCGGCGTAGATATAGCCGTTGTTGCACCACGCGAAGCACCAGTCGCCGTTCTCCCGGGCGCCCTGCTCCTGCGAGGTCGTGGGGACCAAGGTCTTTATTTCGTCTCTGAAATAATGAACATCTCGTGTGGTCTGCCTGGGGGCTTGTGGGGCCATGCTTCCAGGATTTGAATGGCTCGGTATTTGGGCGGTTCCGGAGGGTTGGTTGCCATGACGATGCCAGATTTGTTCGTTAGTGATGAAGTGGCTGGAGTATTGCGCTCTGGTGGATGGACGCCTGGGCGGCGCGTTCCAACTGCTCCGATGCTACAGGTGTTTGATGTTAAGGGCGTTGTCATGCATCCGGTGGCGGAGGCTGTGTTGGCCAACTTGGGAGGGCTGGTTTTTCATGGCCCCACGGGGGATAGGCTGACATTTGGGGCGGAGGAGGCTTGCTATTGGATTGATGATCGTGATTTGCCTTATGTTAGGAGGTTGCATGGCAAATCCGCATGCCCCGTGGCAATTGGCGAAGGGATGATCTACTTCGTCTCAGAAAGTGGCCGGTGGATGTCGCTTCACGACCAGTGGACGATTTGCTACTTTCTTGAGACGCTTAATGATGTTCTGGAGTTTGCGCTGCTTAGGCATTTTGATGTTGATCAGGGCATCCCTCTCTTTGGTGAGATGATTCCGCCGAGTCTTCGATAAGGTGTGAAGCGACGCGTGATGTGTGTTTGTGATTTGAAAGCCCGGGCCAGCGCATCCCTTGCGCCAACCCGGACTCCAATCTCAACCAAGTAAATCCGCGGCTCTGGGGTTCGGAGGTTGAGAGTCCTGAGTATTTGGGTGTGGGTTTGCCAGAAGGCTCGATCGGTGTCGTAAAGTTGTTTTCCGAAAGGCCTCCTTGTCTGTCTCGTTCCGGCCATATTAAACAGTTCGGGTTGCGATTCCCTGGTGTCAAACGGGAAGTGCTCTCCGGGCCGAAGATTGGTAAAGTCAAGTGCTGAGGTTGTTGTGCATACGGCCGACGAAATCGTGAGGATGCTTGTGGAGGCGGAGCTTGTTCGGAAATCTGAAGTCATGGGGGGCTGAGCCGGAGATTCAGCAATTGGAGAAGGAGAGAGGATGCGGTTGATTTTTTATATTCACCAGGGTTGCGAGGTTGGTTGTTTCTGTGCTGGAGCAGGGGACGATCCGCCTGTGCATCAATTCGTGGAGGGGGCGCCGCACCCCACTACGCCGTGGTCGAGCTTTACGGAGTTCATAGAGAAGACCGTTGCGAATCATGTGGAGACCAAGGTCTTTATTTCGTCTCTGAAATAATGAACATCTCGTGTGGTCTGCCTGGGGGCTTGTGGGGCCATGCTTCCAGGATTTGAATGGCTCGGTATTTGGGCGGTTCCGGAGGGTTGGTTGCCATGACGATGCCAGATTTGTTCGTTAGTGATGAAGTGGCCAAAACATTGCGCCGTGGTGGATGGTCGCCTGAACGGCGCGTGCCAATTGACGGAATGGTGCAGGTGTTGGAGGTTGAGGGGGCCATCGTGCATCCGGTGGCAGAGGCTGTATTGGCCAATTTGGGAGGGTTGGTTTTTCGCAGTGCTCGAGGAAAAAAAGTGGCGTTTGGTGCGGAGGAGGCTTGTTATTGGATTGGTGAGGGGGATTGGCCTTATATTAGAAAGTTGCATGGTGAATCTGCATGCCCTGTTGCAGCTGGCGGAGGGATGATTTACTTCGTCTCAGAGAATGGTCGATGGATGTCTGTTCATGATCAGTGGACAATTTGCTACTTTCTTGAGGCGCTGAGTGATGTGCTGGAGTTTGCGCTTCTTGGGCGCTTTGATGTCAAGCAGGGTATTCCTTTGTCTGGTGAGATGATTCAGCCGAATCGTCGATTCTAGATGTGATGTGCGATGTGTTTGATGAATTGCAAGCCCAGGCCAGCGCATCCCTCGCGCCAACCTGGGCTCCAATCCCAACCAGATGAACAGGCCTACGGCCTCTTCACGTCGTAGGACACCAGCTCCTCCAGGCGCTCCCCGTCCTCGCGGACCTTGCCCACGCCGGGAACGAGCCAGTACAGGCGCTGCTTCTCCTCCTTCACCTCACCGCTCTTGTTCAGCTTGTCGCGCTGGACCTTGATGGCGTTGGTGAACGTGCCCGCGGGCGTCGTCACCGTCACGTCCTTCTCCAGCACCTTCCAGACGTAGGTCGGATCCTTCCCCTCGGTCCCTCCGGCGGAATACGTGATCAGCTCCCGCACCTTGTCCTGGTGCTCCCAGGGCACGGAGGCCGGTGCCGCCGCCAGGGACTTCATCATCGCCGGGGACCAGGTCGTCGCCTTCGAGGCCACGCCGTCCAGGATGTCCTCCTCGCGCAGACGCACCCCCACGCCGGTCGTCAGCTCCAGCTGCCAGGAGTTCTCCTCATAGACCGTGCCCGTCTGCGTGCGGTCCTGCTTTCTGTGCACCTTGACCGTCGTCATGGTCGTGCCGGGGACCGTTTCCGGGCCCTGCACCGTCACCACCTTGTTGAAGACTCCCTCCTGCTCGTCGGTGATGCGGTAGGTCCACGTGGAGCCCGTCGTCAGCGGCCACAGCGTCGTCAGCTCCGCCTGCTGATCCGGCTTCGTGCCGCCGCCCGTGTTCGGGTCCACCGGGTTGCCCGGGAGGTCCACCGTGCCGTCCGGGTTCGTCGTGGACGAGCCCGGATCATTCCCCGTGGGCAGGCTGCCTCCGCCACCACAGGCGGCCAACGCCCCACACGCCGCGAACAGCACCGCCAGCTTCCTGAAACTTCATGCCATCTCCTCCCGCACGCCGACCCGGGCTTCAAGTCCATCCAGGAGTTGGAAGCTGCTTAGCGCGGCGTCGCCTCTGCCTGACCCGCGCCGGGAGCGGGCTTCACGCCGGCCTCCGGATTCACCTTCGCGAGGACCTCCTCGTTCACCTCCACCGGGGTCTGGGTCCGCAGCTTTTCGACCAGGGCTTCCAGCGCCTTCGCCCGCCGCTCCGCGCCCAGCCGTTGCGTGATGCGAGGCTTTGCCTGTTCGAACGTCTGCTCATGCCCCACCTGGCGTGCCTGCAGCATCAGGAGATGGACGCCCGTATCGCTTTCAATGGGCGCGGACAGCTGACCCACCGCCTTCAGGTTCCACGCGGCTTCCGCGAGCGCCTCGCCGCCCAGGGCCGTCAATTCCTCACGCGTGTGGAAGCCCAGGTCTCCTCCCTGGGCCTGGGTCGCCGCGTCCTGCGAATGCGCCCGCACCGCCGCGTCGAACGCGCGCGACACATCCCCGTCCTTCCGCACGTCCGCCGCCAGCTTCAGCGCCTGCGTCATGGCCTTCTGCCGCTCCGGCGTCCCCCGGGGCGCCTTCAACACGAGCTGGCTGATGCGCACGCGCTCCGGCTTCACGAACTCGGCGAGGTTGGCGTCGTAGAAGGCTTTCGCGTCCGCGTCGCTCACCACCGCCTCCGCGGACTCCGTCTGGGATTTCACCAGCTGCTGCACCATCACCTTCTCGAGCATCGCCCGGACCTCGGGGTTCGACTCCAGCCCGCGACGCCTGGCTTCCTGGACCAGCAATTCAAAGCGAACAAGGTTGTCTAGGAATTCCTTCTTCTTTTCCGGAGTGCCGTAGCGGGCCCTGACAAAGGAAGGCTGTTCCGCCAGCTTCGCCTCCAGCTCCGCCTGGGTGATTTTTGTCTCCCCCACGCGGGCCACGACCGGGCCCGTCTCGGTCGGGGTCGAGGCTGACTTCTCCTTGCCACAGCCGCCCACGCCCAGGGACAGCCCCAACACCGCCACCCCCATCCACCCGAACTTCCAGCCCATCGAAATCTCCACGGTCAAGCGGCCCCTGGACGCGGACGGAGTGCCCACGCCATTGAATGTCACCCTGTCCGATATCCTACAGCTGCTTGTGATCAATGGTCGAACTGGAGTATTTCCAGTCCCCTTCGGGCAGGCGGACATCGGACGGCATGGGACATCAGCGGGGCTCTGGAGTTTGGCTGTCAATTTCCTCGCTGGTCCTGTGCCTGGCGTGCGGCCGGCCAGGCACCGAGCCCACACCTTCCGGCAGCACGGCTCCCGTCGTGGCCCGCTTCGATGGCGGCGTGGTGACCCAGGACGAGGTCCTTCGCGAAAGCCAGCGGCTGCCTCCCAACCTCCGCGAACGCTTTGAAACCGGTCCGGGACGCCAGGAATTCATTCGTTCCCTGGTTGATAAGCAATTGCTGTTTCAAGAGGCCACCCGCCGGGGCATCCCCCAGGACGCGGAGATCCGCCGCCAGGTGCGGGAACTGGAAGAGCGGCTGAGCATCCAGGCGCTCCTCGCCCAGGAGGAGAAGGCCGCTCCTGCTCCCACGGAGGCGGAGGCGCGGGCCTTCTATGAGGGCCACCTCGAACGGTTCGCCCAGCCGGAGCGGCTGCGGTTGGCGCGGGCGTGGGTGATGGTGCCTCCTGGAAGCGCGCGTCCGGCCTGGGAGCAGGCACGCCAGCGCGCCGAGTCCCTGCGAAAGCGGCTGCTCGCGGGCGAGCCGGTGGCGAAGGTCGCCGCCGCCGGGGATGGCCCGGAGCGTGCGCGCGGCGGGGAGTGGGGGCTGCTGGCGCGGGGCGAGTTCGGGAACCCGGAGCTCGAGAAGGCCGCGCTGGCGTTGAACCGCCCGGGGGCCGTCTCCGCGGTGGTGGAGGACGCGACGGGCGTGGGCGTGCTGGTGCTGCAGGAGCGCCGTCCCGCGCGGGTGCCGCCCTTCGAGGAGGTTCGCGAAGCGGTGGCCGGGCAGATGGCGCCCGGGGCCCAGCGGCGGGTGTTCGAGCAGCTCCTGACGCGGCTGCGGGCCGCGTCGTCCGTCCAGTTGGGGGACGGGACCGGAAGCCCGGCGGGGACTCCGGACAAGAAGCCTTGATGGGGCGTGGTGGGTGGCGGGGCCTTGCCTTCGGGCAGGCGGCCCGGGTCGAGCGGTCTTCGTTGGAATGAGGGGGAGCGGTGCTCCTTGAAAGCTTGAAGCGGTGCCTGACGCTGCTGGCGTTGGTGACCGGGCTCATCGTCGCGGGAAACGCCCAGGCGCAGACGCGCGTGGCCGCTGTGTTCCCGCTGATGCCGCTGCGGCCCGGGGCGAGCGCCCTGGACCTGGGGTTCACGACCACCGGCGTCGTCACCCAGCTGAGCGTGGCGGTGAAGGCGACGTCCGCCACCCAGGGCACCCTGGTGGACGTCCAGGACGTCGTGGTGGAGCAGGACCTGGCCGGCGCCGTGCCCTTCCATGTCCGGGTGCCGCTGCGGCGCGCGCTGCCCCCCGATGCCGTGGTGGACATCAAGGCTTCCCCGGCCAGCGGTGGGACGGGGGAGCCCCAGCTCGCGCATTTCGACCTCTCCAGCGCTCCCCCGGTCCTTCCGGCCGGCGCGGTGCGGGTGAACGCCAGCGCGAACCTCTCTCAGTTGGTGGTGGTGGTGACGGCGCAGGGACCCGTGTCCCATGCGGAGCTGACGCTCGTGGGCGCTTCCGTGGAGGCGCTGCGCAGCGTGCACGGCAGCCTCAGCGACGCGGAGGCCGTGGCCTTCGCCAGCGTGCGCCGTCAGGTGGGCCGCCCCCAGGCCCAGGGCTCCAGCCAGGTGGAGTTCGTCGTCCCCCTGCTGGGCGACCTCAAGGTCCCCGCGGACGGCGTCGTCGTGGCGGACATCGCCGTGCATGATCCCTATGGGCGGGTGGTGAACGGCTCCGCCGTGGAGTTCACCAGCGGCCGGGCCTTTGATCCGCTCATCTCGGTGTCGGTGTCCCCTTCGCCGCTCCTGCTGTCCGGCGGCTACGGATCCACCGCACCCGTGCGGGTGACGGGACACTTCACGCTCGCGGGCGACGTGGACCTGAGCGGCGCGCTCCAGGGCGTCACCTATGCGTCGTCCAATCCCGCCGTGTTCGTGGTGTCCTCCGACGGTCGCGTCCAGGCGCGCTCGGACGGCACCGCCCAGCTCACCGCCACGTTCGGCGGGCTGAGCGAAACCGCCGAGGTGATCGTGGACTCGGGCGCGGACCTGGCCAGCGTGGCCGTGCTGCCCGCCCTTCCGCAGGTTGACCGGGTGGGGGGAGCGACGGCGCTGCGCCTGGAGGGCACCCTCACCGGAACGCCCGTGCGGCACGTGGACCTGTCCTCGGGAGCGCTGGGGACGCAGTGGACGTCCATGAACCCGGACATCGCCACGGTGGATCGCAACGGTCGCGTGACCGGCCTTCGCCCGGGCGTGGCGCGCATCCGCGCGACCCATGAGTCGTTCCAGGCCTTCGCCGACGTCGACGTCAAGGACGGCGCTCCCTCGGTCCGCCTCTCGGCTCCCTCCACGGTGACGGCCGGCACCGCGTTCGACCTCACCGCCGTGCCCACCGACGACGTCGGGGTGGCGTTCGTCGAGTTCCTGGTCAACGGTGTGGCCGCCGGCAAGGACACGGAGGCCCCCTACACCCTGCGCATCCAGGCGCCCCCCTACGGTGGCGCGACGCTGACCCTGGCCGCGGCGGTGACGGACACGAAGGGCCAACGGGTGGTGGGCCCGACGCAGAGCGTGACGGTGGCGGGGACCCCCGCGCCCAGCGCGCAGCCGGTCGTCATCGAGCTGCCCACGCCCGGCGCCATGCTGGTGCAGGGGCTGCCCCAGGTGCTGCGCGTCACCAGCGGCGACTGGAAGGCGGGCACCCTGTCCACCGAGGACTTCCAGGTGGTGCGCTTCTATCTGGATGACGCCTTCGCGGGCGCGGTGGACCTGCCGCGCGTGGAGGTGCGGGAGCACCCCGAGAACCACTCCGCCATCCCGGTGCCCCTGTGGGAGCTGACCTTCACGCCGCGCCAGGGGACCGCCGGCTCCAGCGTGGCCCTGCGCGTGGAGGCCCTGGACCGCGCGGGGGCGCTGGTGCGCTCGCAGACGCTGCTCGTGCGCGTGGTCGCGGACGCTCCGCCGCTGCTCACCGTGAAGCAGCCTCGTGGCACCACCGTCAACGCGGTGGTGGGCGTCCCGTTCCACGTCTCCGGCACGGTGGGCGACGACGGCATGGCCTTCGGCACCCAGGTGTCCCTGCGCGTGGCCGGGACGACCGTGGCGTCCATGCGGCTGACCCGGGCGGGGGGCGGCGGTAGCTCCGCGGGCAGCGAGGACTTCGACCTGTCCTGGACGCCGGTGGCGGGGGACCTGGGCCGCTCGCGGCAGGTGGAGGTCGTGGCGACCGACAGCGCCGGCCAGCCGTCGCGCTACGCGTTCACCGCCTCCGTCGTCGCGGACGCGCCTCCCAGGAACCTGGTCATCCTCACGCCCGCCTTCCGGTCCACCCTGGTCGGAGGCAGCCGCGTGACGCTGACCGCCCAGGTCGAGGACGAGCAGCCGGACAAGGTGGAGGTGCGCTGGCTCGTGAACGGCGTGGCGGTGGGCCAGTCCGCGAAGGCGCCCTATGCGCTGGCGTACACGCTGCCGGTCGTGGCGCAGTCCACGACCCTGGAGATCGCCGCCGAGGCGCGCGATGTCACGGGGCTCACCACGCGGAAGACGAGCGAGGTGTTCGTCGTTCCGGACGCCGTGCCGCCCTCGGTGTCCTTCGTGGTGCCGAAGGATCCCGCCAAGGTGACGGAGCAGCAGGACCTGCTGGTCTCCGTGGCGGGCCTGGACGACGTGGACGTGGTCAAGGCGGAGATCCTCCTGGACGACAACCGCGTCCTGCTCGACCTGTCTCCGGGCGAGAACGGCGGCGTGCGGGGCTCCTTCGTCACCCACGCCGTGGTGCCGAAGAGCGCGCTGGGTGTGAAGGGCAGCCACCACAAGCTGACCGCGCGGGCCTGGGATTCGTCCGGCAACCTGGGGGCCGCGCCCCCGGTGCTGGTCGAGGTGACGGAGGACGCAGCCCCGACGGTGTCGTTCCCGCTGCTCACCCCGACGAAGGCCACCGTGGGGACGACGGTGGACGTGTCCGTGGTGGCCAGCGACGACGTGGGCGTGACGACCGTGAAGCTGCTGCTGGACGGTGAGAGCCAGGGGGAGGCCACGGCGCCCCCGTACCACTTCTCCTTCAAGGTGAAGGGGCCCGCGCGCATGGCCACGCTGGTGGCACGGGCGTCTGACGGCACGCATTTCACGGAGACCCAGTCGCAGCTGGACATCGTCGGGGACACCCAGCCGCCGATGCTCACGTTCCGCTCGCCCGCGCCGGGCGCGCCGGTGTTCGCGGGCCGGACGATGGAGGTGGTGGTCGCCGCCCTGGACGACGTGGAGCTGAAGGAGGTGGCGCTGTGCGCGGAGGACAACTGCCTTGGACCCACCGCGGGCAGCCCGGACGGGCTCTATCAGGTGTACCGCTGGATGGTGCCGGTGGCGGCCAACCTGGAAGGCCAGACGCTCACCCTGAAGGCCACGGCGAAGGACTCCTCCGACCTCACCGCCGTGCGGCAGCTCCCGGTCGCGGTGGTGAGGGACCTGCCGCCCGTGGTCACCCTGGTCGTCCCCGCCGCCGGCACTCCCTACAAGGAAGGCGAGGACGTCCGGCTGGTGGCCACCGTGGGCGACGACGATGGCGTCGTCGGGTTCGTGGGCCTTTCGGGCGGCGTGCGTCAGGGCACGCTGCCGGTGTCGGGGCCGCCGCTCGTCCTCTCCGGACAGCAGACCGTCACCGTCCAGGCGCCCATCGTCAGCCATGGCGCGCCACCGTCCGTGGGCCTCGAGGCGAGCGACACGGGAGGCCACACGGGCAAGGCCGAGGTGCACCTGAACGTGCGCGCGGACACCGAGGCTCCCTCCGCGGTGCTCGTGGCCCCGCTGTCGCCGCAGGGAACCCCCCTCACCGTGAAGCGAGATGGGGCCCTGGGCCTGCGCGTGGAGGCGGGCGACGACGTGCGCGTCGCGCGCGTGGAGGTGGAGGTGCTCCGGGCCGGCGAAGTGGTGCAGGGTGTCGGCGGCGGCAGCGTGCTCGCGTCGAAGGACGGGCGCTATGAGGAGACGCGCACGCCCAACCCGCTTTCGCCCGGGGAGATCCTCGTCAGCCGGCGCTACCTGGCCAGCTTCGAGGGCACGCTCAGCCTCAAGGACCTCGCCGTGGGGACCGGCTACACGCTGGTGACCCGGGCGGTGGACCCCGCCGGGAACACCACGTCCACCGCGCCCCTGGCCTTCCACATCGTGGAATCGCAGGACACGGAGGCGCCCGTCCTCGCCCTGTCGCTGGAGGGGACGCCCTCCGACAAGACGTGCGTGGCGGGCTCGTCCGTCACGCTGAAGGCCCAGGCGCATGACGACGGCAAGCTGGCGTCGCTCGCCGTCAAGAACGATGGGGAGGCCCTCCCCGTCGGGTCCTTCGAGCCCGTGGCGACCCTGACGCGCACGTGGCTGCTGACGCTCCCCGCCCTGGGCTCCTTCGGACCCCGGACCTATTCCTTCGCGGCTCAGGTGACGGACGCCGCGGGCAAGACCACCCATGCCTCGCTCTCGTGCGAGCTGGTGGCGGACGTGGCTCCGGTGGTGCGCTGGTCGCAGCCGGCCGCGAACGCGGCGCTCCTGGAGGAGGCGGCGCAGTCCGTCCAGGTGGAGGTGGAGGAGGACACGGGCATCGCCGCCGGGTGGCTGGTGGGCTCGACGCGCACGCTCGTGGGCTTCCTGGGCAACGGCCACTTCGTGCTGCCCACGCCCAACGCGAGCGGAACCCCGCGAGGGGCCGCCGTGGCGCTGGAGTTCGGCTCGGCGCAGCGCTTCGCGCTCCAGGCTGGCGCGACGGGACTGGACGTGGAGGCGCCCGCGACCGGCCTGCTCGGCTCGGCGCCGCGCCGGCTGGTGCTGTCCGTGGGGCCCGCGGCGGCGGCGGGGGTGCGCGCGGAGGTGCGCTACCGCTTCACCGTGACGCCGGGCATGGAGAACGACGCCCAGCTCCAGTCCTTCCTGGCCGCGAACCCGGGCGGACGCCGGGGGGTGGACCTCTCCGCGGCGGCGCGCTGCGGGGGCGTGCAGGACGGTCCCTTCTGCGTCGACCTGATGTTCCCCGCGGCGCTGGACATGGAGGAGGTCCAGGTGTCGCTGCGGCCCACCCAGTCCGGGGGCGCGATGCCGGCCGTCACGGAGGTGGGCGTGCGCTACGACGGCGCCTCCGCCCAGGCCCGCGCCGTGGCCTCGGGTGAGCGGCTGACCGTGCAGCCCTGGAGCATGGCGGTGGTGCCCGGCAGGGTCTTCAGCGCGCAGACGAAGTACCGGCTGCCAGAGAGCTGGAGCCCGGATCCGGTGCGGCTCACCGTGGCGGTGAAGGACCTGGCGGGCGCGGTGACGGTCCAGGGCAGGGCGTTCCAGGGCGCGCCGGACACCGTGGGGCCGACGGTTCGCATCGTGCAGCCGGTCAGCGGCACGGCCCGCGTGGAGAAGGAGTCGTTCTCCGTCCACATTGAAGCCTCCGACAACGTGGACGTGCGCCGCGTGGAGCTGCTGGTGGACGGCGTCAGCCGTGGCGTGCGCGAGGGCGTGCGCCTGGGCCCCGTGTCCTTCCCCCTGAGCATCCC
>NZ_RAVW01000259.1 GCF_003611585.1 Corallococcus exercitus
GCTCCAGCCGAAAAGGGCCCGCCCGCCCTCCTGCTCCCTTGCACGGCGTGGGCCGCGTGGGAGGACAGGCTGGCGGGCGGAAACCTGACGCGGAACGTCAGCGGTGACGAAAGCCGTCGACGAAAGCCGTCAGGGGGCTTCCGCGCGGCGCTTGAAGGCCTCCAGCATCTTGGGGAGCTGGGTCTCCGTGAGGGTGTTGATGATGGCCTTGGGGATGAGAGCGCCCAGCGCCATCTCCACGTTGTAGGTCGCGCGCGTCTTGCCCTCGCCCTCGGGCTCCAGCGTCCAGCTGCCCTTGTTGTCCTTCATCACCTCGCCCTCGACGAAGGTCCAGGACATGCGCTTGGGGCGCTCCTCGGTGACGCGGATGGTGTAGCGGATGCGCTTCACCACATCGACCTCGTAGTGCACCTGGACGGTGTTCCCCTGGCGCTGCGAGGTGGAGACCTTCTTCACCTCCGGGAGGAACTCCGCGTAGCGGTCGTAGTTGGTGATGATGTCGAAGACCTTCTCGACGGGGGCATTGATGGTGATGGTACGCGTGGCGCCGGCCATGACGGTGTCTCCGGAAGGCGTGAAGGACTGGGCTGGAGGGACAGCTTACGGCGCGTAGCCCGGCTTCTTGTCGAACTTGTGGATGGACTGGATGAAGCGCACGGTGCCCGTCTTGCTGCGCATGACGACGGAGTGCGTCTCGCAGCCGCCGCCGAAGAAGCGCACGCCCTTGAGGAAGTCGCCGCTCGTCACGCCCGTGGCGGCGAACATCACCTCGCCGCGGGCCAGCTCCTCGGCGGCGTAGATCTTGTGGATGTCGGTGATGCCCATCTTCTTGGCGCGCTCGATTTCGCCCTGGTTGCGCGGCACGAGCCGGCCCTGCATGTCGCCGCCGGTGGCGCGGATGGCCGCCGCGGCGATGACGCCTTCGGGCGCGCCGCCAATGCCCATGAGCACGTCCACGCCGGAGCCCTCGAAGCAGGTGGCGATGGCGCCCGCCACGTCACCGTCCTCGATGAGGCGCACGCGGGCGCCCGCGGCGCGGACCTCCTTGATGAGGTCGGCGTGGCGCTCGCGGTCGAGGATCATGACCGTGAGGTCCTCCACGTAGAGCTTCATGCGCTCCGCGATGGAGCGCAGGTTCTCCGTGGGGGACTTCGTCAGGTCGATGGCGCCCTTGGCGCGCGGACCCACGGCGATCTTCTCCATGTACGTGTCGGGCGCGTTGAGCAGGCCGCCGTGGCTGGACATGGCCACGACGGAGATGGAGCCCGGGCGGCCGTAGGCGCACAGGTTGGTGCCCTCCAGCGGATCCAGGGCGATGTCCACCTCGGGGGCGCCGGCGGTGCGGGCGCCCACGCGCTCACCAATGTAGAGCATGGGCGCCTCGTCGCGCTCGCCCTCGCCGATGACGACCGTGCCGTCGATGTTCAGCGCGTCGAAGGCGCGGCGCATCGCGTCCACGGCGGCCTGGTCGGACTCGTCCTTGTTGCCGCGGCCCATGAGCCGGGCGGAGGCGATGGCCGCCATCTCGGTGACGCGCACGACCTCCATTGCCAGGTTGCGATCCATTGTCGGTGCTCCTCGTTCGGGAATTCGGGAAGGAAAAAAGCTTCAGGTGTCGGTGTCGTCCGCGGCCTTCAGGCGGGCGATGGATTGGGGCAGCCGCTGGGGTTTTCCGTCGCGCCCCACGCAGGCGTGCATCGTGCGGCCGGTGCACAGGAGCGTGGGGGCGTCACCGTCGCGCAGCAGCTCGTAGGTGAACACGAGTGACGCACGGCGCAACTCGTCCAGGGTGGTGCGGATGAGGAGCAGGTCGTCGTAGCGCGCGGACGCCTTGTAGTGGGCGCTGGCCTCCACCACGGGCAACAGCAGCCCGGTGCTCTCCAGTTCGCGGTAGCTGCCTCCGTGGGCACGGAAGAACTCGCTGCGGGCGAACTCGAAGTAGCGGAAGTAGTTCGCGTAGTAGACGACCCCCATCTGATCCGTGTCGCCGTAGATGACGCGCAGCCGTGCCTCGACCATTGGGCCGCCCATATCAGGGCGGGGTGACGTGTCCAAGCGGTGGGCGCGCATGTTGGTTGCTTCTGTTCATCCGGCCGGAGAGGCTGCCGCACCATGTCGCGCTTCCTCGCCGCCCTCCTCGTCCTGTTCGCCCTGCCCGCCTCCGCCAAGGCCCCCAAGCTCACGCTGTTCATCAGCGTGGACGCGATGGGCAGCGACCTCCTGCTCCGAAGCCGTCCGCGCCTCACCGGAGGCCTGGGCCGGCTGCTCTCCACGGGCGCGTATTACCCCTACGCCCGGTACGCTTATGCCGAGGCCCGGACGGCCCCGGGCCACGCCACGCTGGCCACGGGCGCGAACCCCTGGCGCCACGGCATCGTGGACAACGACATCTACGACCGCGCGGCCGGACAGGCGGTGCAGGTCTACACGGACCCGACGCATCCGGTGCTGAACGGGGAGACGCCCCCGGGGTCGGACACGAGCCCGGTGAACCTGAGGGCGGAGACGCTGGCGGACCGGCTGCGCGTGTCCACGCAGGGACGGGGCAAGGTGGTGGCGCTGTCGTTCAAGTCGCGAGCGGCCATTCCGCTGGCCGGACGGCAGGGCCAGGCGTGGTGGTTCGACGAGGCCACGGGGCGGATGGTGACGAGCACCTGGTACGCGAAGGCGGAGCCCGCGTGGATGCAGGCGTTCAACGCGCGCAAGCTGGCGGACGCGGGGTTCAGCAAGACGTGGGAGCTCTTGCGCCCGCGGGCCGAGTACGTGGGCGACGATGACCGCGCGGTGGAGCCGGAGGCCTACGGCATGGGGCGCGTGTTCCCCCACGCGCTGAAGGGCGGGCTCCAGGCGCCCGGGCCCGCGTCGTACCGGGCGTTCGCGGTGTCGCCGTTGTCGCATGACCTGCTGGTGCAGGCGGCAACGGCGGCGATCGAGGGTGAAGGGCTGGGGAAGGACGACGTGCCGGACATCCTCGCGGTGAGCTTCAGCGGGACGGACGCGGTGTTCCACGCGTTCGGGCCGTACTCGTGGGAGATGCAGGACACGATGCTGCGGTTGGATCAGGCGATGGGCGAGCTGATCGCCGCCGCCGAGCGCGCGGCCGGTGGGAAGGCGAACCTGGTCATCGCGCTGTCGGCGGACCATGGCGGCGCGGAGATTCCAGAGGCGTGGGCGCAGGCGGGCGTGCCGGCGGCGCGGCTGAATCCGGTGGAGGCGGCGAAGGGGCTGGCGCAGGAGCTGAAGGCGAAGTTCGGCGCGGACGTGACGGTGAAGCTGCTGGAGCTGGACGTGTACCTGGGCGGCAAGGCGCTGGAGGACGGCAAGGTGGACGCGGCGGCGGTGCGGCGCGCGGCGGCGGCGTGGCTGTCGAAGCAGCCCTACACCGTGTGGGCGGTGGCGAAGGACGACCTGGCCACGGCGCCGGATCCGGATGGGCTCGTGGCGGCGATGCGCCGGGGCTACTACCCGATGCGCAGCGGTGACGTGGTGTTCATGGCCAAGCCCTTCCAGGTCATCAGCGACTACCCGCGCGGCACGAACCACGGCACGCCGTATTCCTATGACACGCAGGTGCCGGTGGTGTTCGCGGGCAAGGGCGTGAAGCCGGGGCTGTACCTGGAGGAGATCAACCCCGTGGACGTGGCCCCTACCCTGTCCGCGCTGCTGGAGATGGGCATGCCCGCGTCGGCGGAGGGCAAGCCGCGCGCGGAGGCGCTCGCAGGGGCGCGCTGATCACCACGCCAACCGAAAGCAAAGGGCAGGTCGAGTCAGCTTTCGCGGACCCGCCCTGCCCTTCAAACAGCTCGGAATGAAGTGTCGCTTCAGCCCTGCGCGGAGCGGCTCTTGCGCGCGGGCTTCTTCGTCGTCGCGATTTCGAGCGACAGGTCCATGGCCCGCGCCGAGTGCGTCAGCGCGCCCATCGACACGAAGTCCACGCCCAGCTTCGCAAGCCTCGGCAGCCGGTCCAGCGTGACGCCGCCCGAGACTTCGATCGGGACGCGGCTCGCCGTCAGCTTCACCGCCTCGCGGATCTGCGCGTCGTCCATGTTGTCCAACATGATGACGTCCGCGCCCGCGGCGATGGCCTCCTCCAGCTGCTTGAAGTTGGTGACCTCCACTTCAATCTTCACCAGCCGGGGACCGTTCAGCTTCGCGCGGCGGACCGCTTCGGTGATGTCGCCGCCCACCGCCGCGATGTGGTTGTCCTTGATGAGGATGCCGTCGAAGAGGCCGAAGCGGTGGTTGGACGCTCCGCCCATGCGCACCGCGTGCTTGGCCAGCCCGCGCATGCCCGGAGGCGTCTTGCGCGTGTCCAGCACCCGCAGCTTCGATCCCCTCACGGAGGTCATCGCCTGCTGGGCCAGCGTCGCGATGCCGGCGGCGCGCTGCACCAGGTTGAGCGCGGTGCGCTCGGCGGCCAGCAGCGAGCGCAGCTTGCCGTGGACGCGCGCGGCGACCACCTTCGGTTTGATCTCCTCGCCGTCGCGCTTGAGGACCTCCACCTCCACCTCCGCGTCCACCATGTGGAAGACGCGGACGAAGGCATCGAGGCCGGCGACGATCATCTGCTCCTTCGCGACCAGCTCACCACTTCCCTCCGCATCGGCGGGAACCACCGCCAGCGAGGTGACGTCCCCCGCCGCGCCCAGGTCCTCGTCGAGGGACAGCGCGATGAGCCGATCGAGATAATCCTGCTGCACTTCCGCCTCCTACCGGCGCGTCTTGCGCGCCGGCTTGCCCCGAGTGGTCTTCTTCGCCGCGGACTTCTTCGCGGCGGACTTCTTCCCCGCCGCCTTCTTCGCGGAAGCCTTCTTCGCAGGGGCCTTCTTCGCCGCCGCCTTCTTCGTCGCGGTCTTCTTGCCCGCCGCCTTCTTCGCGCCCGGCTTCTTGCCTGCGGACTTCTTCGCGGCGGACTTCTTCCCCGCCGCCTTCTTCGCGGAAGCCTTCTTCGCAGGGGCCTTCTTCGCCGCCGTCTTCTTGCCCGCGGCCTTCTTCGCCGGAGCCTTCTTCGCGGCCGTCTTCTTCCCGGCGGCCTTCTTCACCGGCTTCGCCGAACCCTCCGGCGCCTCGCGGGCGTCGCCGCCCTCCTTGGCCCGGTCGAACTCGCGCATCGCATCGTCCACGAGGCCCATGCTCATGTACGCGACGCCCAGGTCGTGGTGGTCCGCCGCGGACAGCCCTTCCTTGGTGCCCTCGCGCAGCTTGTTGAGCGCCTCCTCCACCACCGGATCCGCAGCCTTGGGCGCCCGCGAAGCCTCCTCGGCTTCCATCTCGCCCTTCAGCTCCTGCCCCAGGTTCACGCCTTCGTCCTTCGGTGCCCGCGGCTCGGCGGCCACTTTCACCTGCGCGCTCTCGGGCGCGATGCTTTCGGACGCTTCAGGGGCTTCGGACTCGGTGCTGCCCGGTAACGGTGACGGCGTCTCGGACATGGGGGGCTCCGGGGCGATGCGCTGGAGGTGATCCTGCAGCTTGACCGTGCGCTCCTGGAGCTCCGTCACCCGGGCCTTGTCCTTCTCCACCACGTCCGGCGGAGCACGGGCCACGAAGTTCGGGTTGTCCAGCTTGCGCTGCAAACTCGCGAGCTCCTGCTCGGCGCGGGCGATCTCCTTCTTCAGGCGGTCGCGCTCCGCGTCCAGATCCACCAGGCCCGCCAGGGGCACGTAGATCTCCAGGTTGCCGCTGACGAACGCCGCCGCCTGCGGAGGCTTGGCGCCCGGCGGGCCCACCACCACCTCGGACAGGCCCGCGAGCGGCATCAGGTACGCGCGCCACCGCTCCAGCAGCTCGCGCGTCGTCGCGTCCGGGCTCTGCACCACCGCCTTCACCTTGGCGGACGGCGGCAGGTTGCTCTCGCCGCGCAGCGTGCGCAGGCCCTCGATGGCCGCGATGACCGGCGCCATCTCGCCTTCCGCGGCCGCGTCCACCCACGCCGCCTCCGGCGCCGGATACTCCGCGATGCAGATGCTCTCCGTGGGCCGGGACATCGGCAGCTTCTGCCAGATCTCCTCGGTGATGAACGGCATGAACGGGTGCATCAGCCGCAGGATGCGGTCCAGGCACGTCACCAGCACCGCGCGCGTGGTGTCCTTGGCCTGCGCGTCCTCGCCGTACAGCGAGCCCTTCGCCAGCTCGATGTACCAGTCACAGAACTCCGCCCACAGGAACTGGTACAGCGTGGAGGCCGCTTCCGCGAAGCCGAACGCCTCCAGCGACGCGCGCGTCTCCTCCGTGGCCTTCTGCAGCCGGGAGAGGATCCACCGGTCCGCCAGCGTCAGCTTGCGGCCCTCCAGCGGCGTGCGGTCCAGGCTGAAGTCGCCCATGTTCATCAGGGCGAAGCGGCTGGCGTTCCACAGCTTGTTGCAGAACGCCTTGTAGCCACCCAGGCGGTCCATCGACAGCTTGATGTCGCGGCCCTGCTGCGTGAGCGACGCGAGCGTGAAGCGCAACGCGTCCGCGCCGTGCGCGGGCATGCCCTGCGGGAAGCGGTTGCGCAGCGACGGCTGCAGCGCGTCCGCCTTGGCGCCGAGGATGACGTCCAGGGGATCAATCACGTTCCCCTTCGTCTTGGACATCTTCTCGCCCTTCTCGTCGCGCACCATCGCGTGCAGGTACACGGTGCGGAAGGGCACATCCCCCATGAAGTGCAGGCCCATCATCATCATCCGGGCGACCCAGAAGAAGATGATGTCGTGGCCCGTCTCCATCACGGACGTCGGGTAGAAGGTCTTCAGGTCAGCCGTCTGCCTGGGCCAGCCCAGCGTGGAGAACGGCCACAGCGCGGACGAGAACCAGGTGTCCAGCACGTCCGGGTCCTGCGTCAGCTCCGTGCCGCCACACTTCGGGCAGGACTCCGGCGTCGTGCGCGACACGATGACGTCCGCCGTGTCCTTCGAGCGCGCCTCCGGGGGCGTGCACGCCGTGCAGTACCACGCGGGGATCTGGTGGCCCCACCACAGCTGGCGGCTCACGCACCAGTCGTGGATGTTGTTCATCCAGTGGAAGTACGTGTTCGTCCAAGACTCCGGGACGAACTTCGTGCGGCCCTGCTCCACCGCCTCGATGGCCGGCTTCGCCAGCGGCTCGATCTTGATGAACCACTGCGGCGACAGGCGCGGCTCCACCACCGTGGCGCAGCGCTGGCAGGTGCCCACGCTCAGCTTGTGCGGCTCCTCCTTCTCCAGCAGGCCCAGCTCCGTCAGGTCCGCCAGCACCTGCTTGCGCGCCTCGGTCCTATCCAGGCCCGCGTACTTGCCGGTGTCCTTCGTCATCCGCGCCGCTTCGTCCAGGATGGACAGCATCGGCAGCTTGTGGCGCAGGCCCGTCTGGTAGTCGTTGAAGTCGTGCGCGGGCGTGACCTTCACCACGCCCGTGCCGAACTCCATGTTCACCAACTCCGCGTCCGCGATGATGGGGATCTCGCGGTCGGTGAGCGGCAGGGACACGCTGCGGCCCACCAGGCCCAGGTAGCGCGGGTCGTCCGGATGCACCGCCACCGCGGTGTCGCCCAGGAGCGTCTCCGGGCGCGTCGTCGCCACGGTGAGCGAGCGGTCGCTGTCCTTCACCGGGTAGCGGATGTGCCAGAGCGAGCCGTTCTTCTCCTCGTGCTCCACCTCCAGGTCGGAGAGGGCCGTGCGGCAGGACGGGCACCAGTTGATGAGCTTCTGGGCCCGGTACATCAGGCCCTCTTCGTACAGCCGGACGAAGACCTCGCGCACCGCGGCCGAGGACTGCTCGTCCATGGTGAAGCGCTCGCGGCTCCAGTCCAGCGACGCGCCCAGGTAGCGGTGCTGCTCGCCGATGCGCGCGCCGAACTTGCCCTTCCACGTCCAGACGCGTTCGAGGAACGCCTCGCGGCCCAGGTCGTGGCGGCTCTTGCCTTCGGTCTTCTTGAGCTCCTTCTCCACCACCATCTGCGTGGCGATGCCCGCGTGATCCGTGCCCGGCAGCCAGAGCGCGTTGAAGCCGCTCATGCGCTTCCAGCGCGTGAGGATGTCCTGGATGGTGGCGGTGAGCGCGTGGCCGATGTGCAGGCTGCCCGTCACGTTGGGCGGCGGCAGCACGATGCTGAACGGCGGCTTGGCGGAAGGGGCTTCGGCGCGGAAGTAGTCGCGCTCCAGCCAGTGGTTGTACCACCGCGCCTCCACTTCGGAGGGCTCGTAGGCCTTGGACAGTTCAGTCGTGTCAGTCATTGCAAGCGGCCGGCCCCCGACGGGGCCGGCGGGGAATCAGGGGGGACTGCGAATCAATGCTGGGTCTCGCGGTCCTTGATGAGCCGCTCCAGCTCTTCCCGGATGATGGTCTCCGCCAGCTGCGGGACGACCTCCCAGGCAATCTTCTCGATGACCTCGCGGGACGCCTTCGACAGGGCCTCGCGAAGCTGCGCCTCGCCGCCATCCGCGGCCGGACGGGCGCGCGCGGGCGGAGTGGCCGGCGAGGGACCGCCGATGTCCAGGGAGATCTCCTCCGCGCCGCTGGGCTCGGGCAGCGAGTCCTCGATGCGGATGCTCTCCGTGCGGGCCTGCGCGGCGGGCGGCGCGGCCGGGGCGGACGGCGCACCCAGGCCGAACGGGTCGCGGGCCCGGGCGGCCGGAGGCACCGCGGCGGGCGGGGGCGCGGAGGGCAGCGGCGCGGCGCCCGGAGGACGCGGGAAGCCACCCGGAATGTTCGGAGCGCCAGGGCCCGGAGGACGCGCGGCCATGCCCGGAGGCGGTGCACCCGGAGGACGCGCGCCCGGCGGCACGGCACCCGGCAGCGGACGCGCAGCGCCCGGAGGCGGCGGCACACCCGCGCCAGGAGGACGCGCGCCCGGAGGCGGCACGCCCGGCCCCGGAGGACGCGCACCGGGAGGCACGGCGCCCGGAGGCGGCGCACCCGCGGGACGCGCACCCGGAGGCGCGGCGGCGGCGGGCGGCGCGGCGGCCGGAGCCACCGGAGCGGCGGTCTGGGGCAGCACGCGCGTCGCGGCGGACGCGGGCATGGTGTTGGACTTCTGGCCGACCAGGGCCTTCACCTTGTCGAGGAGGATCTGGCTCTCGAAGGGCTTGGTGATGTGGTCGTCCGCCCGGGCGGCCTTCGCGCGGTTCTCGTCGAACGCCTCGAAGGTGCCGGCCAGCAGCAGCACCGGGATGGCCTGCGTGGAGGGGTCGCTCTTGAGCGCCTCGCAGACCTCGTAGCCGCTCTTGCCCGGCATCATCACGTCGGCGAGCACCACGTCCGGACGCAGCTCGCGCGTGCGGGAGATGGCGTCCAGCCCGTTGTCCACCGCGGTCACCTGGAAGTCTTCCGTCGCGAAGATCATCCCGATCACCTTGCGGATGGTGAGCGAGTCGTCGGCGATCAGTAGATTCTTGGGCATCGGCTCCGGCCTCGGGGGGCGCATACCCCCCTGAATTCGTTTGAGATTTCGGGCGAGCAAGCCTGCCTGCACGCCCTGTGTCAATCGGAGAAGCTTAGGATTCGCGCTTTGGGCCGATCAAGAAAACATGCGCTGCAGGTCCAGTAACATCACCGGATCCGGCAGCCCCGGCGCCCGGAACGTTCCGGTCAGCTCGGCCGGCTTGAACTTCTGCAGCACGCCGAGCACCCGGGTGGCCGCCAGCCCCACGTTGCGCCCCGCCAGCTCCGTCAGGACGAACAGGTCCTCCACCCGGGCCGGCGCCCCCAGCAGCGCCGGAACCGAACAGATGGGCCACAGCGCCTGCGCGTGCGGATAGACGCCCGCCACGGGCCCGCTCTGCACCGGGAGTACGCTGAACGCTTCACCCCGGGGCACCACCTGGGAGACGTTGCCCAGCGGGACGCCGAACAGCACGCCCTGGGACTCCAGCACCAGCGCCCGCTCCGGGGGCACGTCCACCCAGTGCACGGGCCGGAGCTCCGGCGGGGTGGCCCGGGGGCCCGCCCGGTGCGGCAGCGCCTCCACGATGAGCTCCAGGTACAGCCGGTCCTTGTGCAACACCGCGCCCCGGCTCAGGGGCGCCAGCGAGTCCGCCAGGCCAGGGGGCAGCAGGAAGAACGGATCCCGCGCGACGTCCGCGACCTCCACCACGGAGCGCACCCGCACCGCGAGCGTGGGGCTGACGTCCAGCACCACCACCATGCCCGGCACGTCCTCGGGCGGGCCGCCGAGCAGCGCGGAGAGATCCTTCACCTCCAGCACACCGCGCAGGCTGGCGCCGCGAGCGCCCGGCATCGCGACCTCGATGACGGACGTGGCCTCCACCGCGTAGCGCGTCTCACCGGCCTCCACCAGAAGGCAGAGCCGCCGTCCGCTTTCAAAGGGCGACACGGAGGGGGACCCTAGCAGCCTTCCAGGGTTGGGTGCTAAGCCCTGAACAGTCATGGCGCGACTGCTCCTCGTCGACGACGAAAAGATCGCCCGCAACCTCTACGGCGACTACCTCACGGCCGCGGGACACATCGTCACGGCGGTCGCCACCGTGGCGGATGCGAAGGCCGCCCTCTCCGCGGGCCGGTTCGACGCGGTGGTGACGGACCTCATCCTCCCCGGCGGCGACGGCATGGAGATCCTCCGCCACGTGCGCGAGCGCTACCCGGGCGTGGAGGTGGTGGTCATCACCGGCCTGGACAAGGTCGCCCCCGCGGTGCGCGCCATCAAGAGCGGCGCGGCGGAGTACCTGGTCAAGCCGGTGGCGCCGGAGGCCCTGCAGCACGCCCTGCGCCGCGCGCTCACCACGCGCGACCTGATGCGCGAGAACGCGTCCCTGCGCCAGCACGTCGCGCTCCTGGAGGCGGGCCAGCGCATCGCCACCACGCTCGACCGCGAGCGGCTGGCCACCGCCACCGCGGACGCGCTGGAGTCCATGGCCAACGCCTCCGCCGTGATGCTCCTGGAGCGCGACCCCAGTGCCTCGGGCTTCCGCCCGCACGGCATGCGCGGCCTGCCGGAGGACCTGTACGAAGCGCTGGTGCCGCAGCTCACCGAGCGGCTCACGGGAACGCGCACGCCCCAGTCACTCGACGGCCTGCAGGTGCCCTGGCCGCGCACCCTCACCTTCCCCGCCGTGGACGGCGACACGGTGCTGGGCCACGCGGTGCTCTTCCACGACAGCGCGCCCCCGGAGCACCACCCGGAGACGGTGAGCTTCCTCGTGCGCAACTGGGCGCTGGCCCTGCGCAACCTGGGCCGCTTCGCCGCCGTGGAGGACCTGGCGTACGTCGACGACCTCACCCGCCTGTTCAACACGCGCTACCTGCACCTGGTGCTGGACCGCGAGGTGAACGAGGCCCTCCAGACGCAGCGGCCCTTCTCCCTGCTGTTCCTGGACCTGGACCGCTTCAAGGCCATCAACGACACGCACGGGCACCTGGTGGGCTCGCGCGTGCTGGTGGAGGCCGCGCGCGTGCTCAAGGGCTGCGTGCGCGACCCGGACGTGGTGGCGCGCTTCGGCGGCGACGAGTACGTGGTCCTCCTGCGCGGCACCGACTCCGGCGG
Organism: Corallococcus exercitus; assembly: GCF_003611585.1. Taxonomy (GTDB): domain Bacteria; phylum Myxococcota; class Myxococcia; order Myxococcales; family Myxococcaceae; genus Corallococcus; species Corallococcus exercitus. Next base: position 11,456 of record NZ_RAVW01000259.1, read on the forward strand.
GGCCCTCAAGGTCGCCGAGCGCATCCGCCGCACCATGGAGACCCACCAGTTCCTGGGCCGCGAGGGGCTGGCGCTCAAGCTCACCACCTGCATCGGCGTGGCCAGCTTCCCGGAGCACGCCCAGGACAAGGACCACCTCCTGGACCTGTCCGACCGGGCCATGTACCGGGGCAAGCGCGGCACCCGGAACGTCGTCTACATGGCGGCGCAGGACCTGGAGGCCACCCCGGCCGAGCGCCGTCAGAACCCGCCGCCCCAGCAGGGCCAGGGCTGACGGCCGCGGCCCGCGCTACTTGCGCAGGCTGCCCACGGTGAGGCGCTTGGGCAGCTCCACCTCCGCGGGCGCTCCGCCACCGCCCTCGCCCACCGCCTCCACCTCCTCGTGGGACGCGCCGGTGGTGATGAGGCGGTACTTCTGCGACGCCTCGCGGTCGTGCTGGGCCTGCTCCGGATCCAGCCGCGCGATGAGCTGCCAGAACAGGGCCGCGTGCTCGCGCTCCTCGTCCATGACGTGCCGCAGGATGGCCTTCGCCTCCTCGTTGTCCGTCGCGTCCAGGTGCGCGGCGTAGAGGTTGATGGCGTCCAGCTCCGCCTCGATGTTGAGCCGGATGGAGCGGGCCAGTTCGGAGTCCGTCAGCTTCCGGGGCACCAGCGAGTGGAACGGGTTCGTCTGCGGCATGAGGGCCTCTGCGACAGGGAGAGTCCCCAGCAGGCGAGCGGGCATGCACATCCCGTCGGGCCCCGCTGGAGGGCGGTCGCGAGCATCCGTTCGGTCGCGAGCGGGGTCAACCGAATCCCGCTGGGGGTGCGTTGCGCCTGAACACCTGCCTCCGTCATGCTCCTTCGCATGGAGACCCCCTCGCCGCTCGCGCAGCTGCTCCAGGCCCTGGACGCGGGGGACCTGGAGAAGGCACGGCTCGCGGCGGCGGCGCTGCAACGCGCCAACGCGCATACCCACCAGGTCGCCGCGGAGGTGCTCCACGAGCTGCGCCAGCCCCTGCTGGGCGCGAAGGCCTACGCCCAGCTGCTGGCCGAGGAAGGGGGCGCCAGCGGGCCGCTGAAGCTGCTGCTCGCGCAGGTGGAGCGGATGGAGCAGATCGTCTCCGACTTCATCCGCCTGGCCAGCGAGCGGCCGGCCCCGCAGCAGCGGCTGTCCCTGGCCGCGCCCATCTGGGCGGCGGCGAAGGTGTTCAGCGTCAACCCGGACTCGGCGCGCATCTCCCTGGAGGTGGAGGCGCCCGAGGACCTCACCATCCAGGGCAACGCGCGGCTCATCGAGCAGCTGACGCTCAACCTGCTCAACAACGCGCGCGACGCCATGTCCGGCCGGGGCCGCGTGAAGGTGACGCTCGCGCGCGACGGCGCGTCCGCGGCCCTCTACGTGTCCGACTGGGGCCCGGGCATCCCGGACGACCTCAAGACGCGCATCTTCGAGCCCTACGTCTCCGCCAGCAAACGCGGCACCGGCCTGGGGCTCGCCGTCTGTCGTCGCATCGCGCAGGAGCACCACGCGCAGATCGCCCTGGTGCCGCCGACGACGCTGCGCGAGGTGCCGCCCCCGGCCACGGTGTTCCGCGTGCTCTTCCCTCCCACGGACGCGCCCCGCCCGCCGCGCAAGCGGCTGCTGGTGGTGGACGACGAGGGCATCATCCGGATGGTCTTCAAGGACCTGATGGAGAAGGAGTGCGAGGTGATTGAAGCGGCCACGGGCGAGGCCGCGCTGGAGATCCTGCGCTCGTCGCGCGTGGACCTCATCGTCACGGACAAGAACCTGCCCGGGCTGTCCGGCCTGGAGCTGGCCCAGCACGCAAGGAAGCTGGACCCCGCCTCGCGCGTCATCCTGATGACGGGCTACCCCTCGCTGGTGACGACGCAGCAGGCGCTGCAGCTGGGCGTGGTGGACTACCTGCTCAAGCCCTTCGACGACATCCGCCAGGTGCGCGCGCTGCTGCGCCAGGCGCTGTACACGCCCGCGGCGCCGCCCGCCCCGGCC
>NZ_RAVW01000025.1 GCF_003611585.1 Corallococcus exercitus
GGCTAGAAGAGGGTCCCCTGTGGGGTGGGGGGCGGCGTCTTCTTGAAGTACTGGTAGGTGCGCAGCGTGGCGGTGCGGCCCCGGGGCGTGCGCATGAGGAAGCCCTCCTGCATGAGGAAGGGTTCGTAGACGTCCTCGATGGTGTCGCGCTGCTCGCCCACGCTCGCGGCGATGGTCTCCACGCCCACCGGACCGCCGCCGAACTTCTCCAGGATGGTCAGCAGAATCTTCCGGTCCATCGCGTCCAGTCCGCTGGCGTCCACGCCCAGGCGGCTCAGGGAGTCGTGCGCCAGGTCGTAGGTGATGCGGCCGTTGCCCTCCACCTGGGCGAAGTCGCGCAGGCGGCGCAGCAGCCGGTTCGCGATGCGGGGCGTGCCGCGCGAGCGGGTGGAGATCTCCTTGCTGGCGGCGCGGTCCATGGGCACGCCGAGGATGCGCGCGGAGCGGTCCAGGATCTGCTCCAGGAACTTCGGCTCGTAGTACTCCAGGCGCTCCTGAATCTGGAAGCGGTCGCGCAAGGGGGACGTGAGCAGGCCCGTGCGCGTGGTGGCGCCCACCAGCGTGAAGGGCGGCAGGTCGATCTTCATCGCGCGGGCGGCGGGCCCGGTGTCGATGGTGATGTCCAGCCGGAAGTCCTCCATCGCCGGGTAGAGGTACTCCTCCACGGCGGCGTTGAGGCGGTGGATCTCGTCGATGAAGAGGATGTCCCGCTCGTTGAGGTTGGTGAGCAGGCCCGCCAGGTCGCCCTTGCGCTCCAACGCGGGGCCGCTGGTGACGTGGATGCCCACGCCCAGTTCGTTCGCGATGAGGTGCGCGAGCGACGTCTTGCCCAGGCCGGGGGGACCGGAGAACAGACAGTGGTCCAGCGCGTCACCCCGGCTCTTCGCCGCGGCCACGTACACCTTGAGCTTCTCGACGACCGCCCCCTGCCCCACGTACTCGTCGAAGGTGCGCGGGCGCAGGGAGACCTCCAGCCGGATGTCTTCCGGCTGAACATCTCCCGAGAGGGTGTCGTCGGACTTCCTCGCCATCGCCATTGCGACCCTATACAGCGAAGGGGCCACATGTCGCTGCCCTTCTGGCGGCGCTAGAGTCCGAGTGGCACGCCGACCGGCCAGCCAGGGGGGCTGCCCCCCTGCCCGAAGGGAGTCGCGTCATGCTTTCCGCTTCCGCCCCGTTCCGTCCCCTGCCCCTGCTGCCCGAAGCCCGCGCCGAGCGTTCGCCCGGCCCCCGGCTGCAGAAGCTGCGCCGCGCCGCGCTGGAGGCCCGCGAGGCCTTCGTCCGGGAGGGCCCGGTGGCGGCGGTGGCCACCTGCGACCTCATCACGTTCCCCTACCCCACCCTGTTCGCCTTCAGTGGGGCGGCGCTGTCACCCGCACCGTACGTGATGATGACCAACCGCATGCAGGTGGTGCAGTTCGCGGAGGCCGGCACCGGCCAGCGGCGCACCCTGCTCTTCAACCCCACCGACTACGAGCGCGGCCACGCGGCGCCCTTCTACCGCGCGCTGCGCGAGCGCTACGGCGCGTTCCTGTCCGACAAGGTGATGTCCACGCGCCACGGCACGGTGCAGGGCCACCTGGAGCAGCTGGGGCTGACGCCGTCGGACGTGGACTACCTGGCCTTCGACCACCTGCACATCCAGGACCTGCGCGGCTGGCTGGGCGGTGACGGAACGCCGGGCGTCTTCCCCCGGGCGAAGCTGCTGGTGCAGCGCGCCGAGTGGACCATGGTGAAACACCTGCACCCCATGCAGCACGTGTGGTTCGTACCCGGCGGCACGGACATCCCCGAGGAGCGCGTGGTGCTGCTGGACGGGGACACGTGGCTGGGCCAGGGCGCGGCGCTGCTCAGCACGCCCGGCCACACGCAGGGGAACATGTCCCTGGCGGTGGCCACCGCGAACGAGGTGTTCGTGGTGAGCGAGAACGGCGTGAGCACGGAGAGCTTCACGCCGCTGTTGTCGCGCATCCCCGGCGTGCGCCGCTTCGCGGAGCAGATGGGCTGGGAGGTGGTGCTCAACGGCAACACGCGCGAGGACTCGCTGGACCAGTACGCGTCCATGGTGGTGGAGAAGCTCTTCGCGGGCCCGTCCGCGCACGACCCGTCGTTCGTGAACTTCCACCCGTCGTCGCTGCTCACCGCGCACCTGCTGGCCCCGGGCCTGGGCCCCACCGTGGTGCTGCCCGCGCCGAACACGGGCGGGCTGCACCCCACGCCCGCGGTGCGGCGCGCGGCCTGAGCGCTACGGCCGGTCGCAGCGGGTCGCGGGGAGGAACGGCAGCGCCCAGGGCTCCTCGCCCTGGACCGGATCCGTGGCCACGAAGAAGACGTGGCCCCCCGCGCGCACGAACCCGCGCGGATTCGCGTGGAGCCCCGCGGGCGCGATGTCGCGCATCGGGTCCACGTGGCCCGGGGCGCCGTTGGAGTACCAGCCCTCGCGGCCCCGGCCCGCCGTCGTCGCGGAGAAGAACAGCCACCCGTCCGCCGCCGCGAAGGCCATGGGAGTGCTGCCCGCGGGGCCCGGCTCCAGGTCCTGCACGAGCACCGTGCCCTGCGCCGTGCCGTCCGTGCTCCACGGCTCGCGGCCATGCACGCCGTCATCCGCCGCGAAGTACAGCCGCCCGTCCATCACCGTCAGGCCGGAGGGCTGCGAGCCCAGGGGCCCCTTCCGCACGTCCTTCACCAGGCGCGTGCCCATGAGCGTGCCGTCGCTCTTCCACAGCTCGCCGCCATGGAGCAGGTCCCCGGGCTCGCCGAAGAAGCCCTCCGCCCCGGCCATGAAGTACACGCTGTTGCCCAGCGGTGTGAGCTCCGACGGGTAGTCCCCCGGGACGTGCACCAGCGAGAACGTGGTGAGGGATGGGCCCCGCGTCACCCAGAGGTCCGCCTCGCCCAGGCCCAGGTCCACGAGGAAGAAGAGGCGGTCGCTCCCCGCCGGCGTCAGCGCGAAGAGCACCGTCCAGGCCGGGCCCCGGAAGAGCACCCGCGAGGCGCCGGTGCGCGCCTCGTGCACCCACAGCGTCACCGAGTCGTCGCCGTACGCCACCAGCGCCAGCCTCCCGTTCCACTCCGTCAGGTCGTCCAGGAACAGCGAGTTCGGACCGGGCGCGAACTCCTGCGTGAGCTGCGTGCCCTTCGCCGTGCCGTCCGTGCTCCACAGCTCGCGGCCGTGCACGCCGTCATCCGCGGTGAAGTACAGCCGCGCGCCCACCACCTTCAGCCCGTCCGGCGCGCTGCCCTGCGCTCCGGGCCGGAGGTCCGCCACCAGCACCGTGCCCGCTTCCGTGCCGTCCGACCGCCACAGCTCCGGCCCGTTCACCCCGTCGTCCGCGACGAAGAACAGCCGCCCGCCCATCCGCGTGAGGAAGCGCGGCGTGCTGCCGTACGGGCCGGGCCGGAGGTCCTTCACCCGGCGCGAGTCCGTGCTGCTCCCGTCCGTCACCCACAGCTCGCTGCCGGTCACGCCGTCATCCGCGCCGTAGAAGACGCGCCCGTCCACCTCCACCAGCGTCTCCGGCGCCGAGCCCTCCGCGCCGGGGCGCAGGTCGCCCACGGGCCGCGCCGACGGGCCACAGGGCTGCGGTGCTCCGGAAGCCGCCATGTCCACCACCTCGTCCACCGCCGCCGACGCCTCGCCCCACTTCACCTCGGCCTCACCGTCCGCCGCGCCACACCCCACCCCGATGACACCGGAGAGCAGCAGCACGAGGACCGGAACACCACGCCACGCCGCCATCACACGCACCTCCTCGGGGCAAGGCGATCCGGTCTGGACCACCGCACCTGTGCTGGAAATTGATGTTTCCAGCGGAATGGGCCAGCTCATGGCCGGCGAGGATGGCGCAAGGATGTCGGACCGTGAGCGTCGCAATCCAGCGGATGATTCCAAGCGAACGGTAACGCCGTTCGCCGGGCGACGTCAGCGGAGTCCCAAGGGAAAAAGACTTGCGCGTATTTTCCGAGGATTTCCAAGCCCTGGAAGCACCGCGTCTCGCCCCGTGGGGCGAAAGCGGTGTCCGGAAGTCACGGGCTGGAGCGCAGGGACTTGAGGGCTTCGCGGAAGAGGGCCTGGAAGGTGGCGTCCGGGCCCAGCCGCTCGATGACGACGTCCGCGGCCTTCTCCGCCTGGGGCTGCTTGTAGCCCAGGTTGAGCAGCGCGGAGACGAGGTCGGCCTTGTTGCCGGAGGTGACGGGCGCGCGGGGCGTGGTGCCGCGCGCGATGCCCTCCGAGTGCAGGTTGCGCACCTTCTCCTTGAGCTCCAGCACGAGCCGCTCGGCGGTCTTCTTGCCCACGCCGTGGATCTTCGCGAGCCGGGCCGTCTCCCCGCGCGACAGCGCCGCGATGAGCTCACCCACCTCCATGCCGGACATCACGCCCAGCGCCATGCGCGGGCCGACGCGGGACACGGTGTTGAGCAGCTGGAAGAGCTCGTCCTCCTGCGGGGAGAGGAAGCCGAAGAGCTCGAAGGCGTCCTCGCGCACCACGGTGCGGATGCGCAGGTCCACCGGCTGTCCGTCCGCGGGCAGCTTGCCCAGCGAGACGGTGGAGAGGTTCACGCGGTAGCCCACGCCGTGCACGTCGATGACGCAGTCCTCGGGGCCCTTCTCCAACACGTTGCCACGCAGCCGGGCGATCATCAGCGGGTCTCCGGGCGCTGGTAGGCGGACGACAGGCGGTCCGCGAGCACCGACGCGGCCCCCTTGCGCTTGCCGTTGCCGGGCGCGCTGGCGCGGGGCATGCCCACGCGGAACTGGTTCAAGTGGCACAGCGCGACGGCGAGCGCGTCGCTGGCATCCGCGCGCTCCAGCGTCGCTTCGTCCACGCCGAGCAGCGTGCGCACCATGCGCGCCACCGCGTCCTTGTTGCCCGCGCCGCTGGCGCCCACGGACTTCTTCACGCTCGCGGGGGCGTACTCGTGCACGGGCAGGCCCGCCTGCGCCGCGGCCAGCAGCGCCACGCCGCGCGCGTGGCCCAGCACCAGGGCGCTCCGGGCGTTGCGGAAGGTGAAGAGGCCCTCCACGGCCACGGCCTCCGGCTGGTAGCGCTGGAGCGCGGCGCTCAAGGCGGCGTGCAGGTCCTTCAGGCGCTCAGCCAGGGGCGCGGACTCCACCACCTTGATGACGCCATGGCCCAGGTGCACGAGCTTGCCCTTCTTCTCCTCCACCACCCCGAAGCCCATGAAGCGGCTGCCAGGGTCCACGCCGAGTACGCGCACCGGCCCGTTCCTTTCCCACGCGCCCGTCAGGGGCTCACGTGGACAGCGACTCCATCAGGGACTCGTCGATTTCGAAGTTGGCGTGCACGTGCTGCACGTCGTCGTTGTCGTCGAGCGCGTCCATCAGCTTCAACAGCCGCTTCGCGTTGTCGCCTTCCACCTTCACGGTGTTCTGCGGCACGAAGGTCCACTTCTGCTCGCCCAGGGGCAGGCCCGCGGCCTCCAGCTTCGCGCCCACCGCGTGCAGGTCCGCCGGGGCGGTGCGCACCTCGAAGCCGTCCGGCCCCTGGTCCACGACGTCCTCCGCGCCCGCGTCCAGGGCCTGCTCCATCACCTGGTCCTCGGTGGGGCCGGGCTTCACGGTGATGACGCCCTTCTTGTGGAACATCCAGCCCACGGCGCCTTCCGCGCCCATGTTCCCGCCGTAGTTGCCCAAGAGGTTGCGCACGTCGCTGGCGGAGCGGTTCCGGTTGTCGGTGAGGCACTCGATGATGAGCGCGACGCCGCCGGGGCCGTAGCCCTCGTACGTCACCTCTTCGTAGGACTCGCCAGCCAGCTCGCCCGTGCCCTTCTTGATGGCGCGCTCGATGGTGTCGCGGGGGATGTTCGACTCGCGCGCCTGGGCCACGGCCACGCGCAGGCGGGCGTTGCTGGCCGGGTCACCGCCACCCAGGCGCGCGGCGACGGTCATCTCCTTGATGGCCTTGGAGTAGAGCTTGCCCTTGGCCACGCCCAGGACGGCATTCCGGCGTTTGAGTTTCGACCATCGGTTGTGACCGGACATGGCGGCGGCTCAGGCGTGGGGTGGACGGGCGTTCAGCCCGTGGCGTTCCCGGCCTTGTGCCCCGAGCAGGCCGCCCGAGTCAAACCCTCACGACGCGTCCGGCTCGGACTCGGGAGCCAGGACGGGCTCGAAGAGGCGGGGCGGGCCCGCGGACTCCCGGGCGCGCTCGCGCTCCTCCACCAGGATGGCGGGCACCAGCACGCCCAGCATGAACAGCCGGGTCGCCGCCTCGTAGGCCAGCGCCTCCGGGAAGCGGCACTCCAGGAGCATCGCGCGCACGGTGCGCCGTCCGTCGAAGAGGCGCACCACCTGCTCCACGTCCTCGGGGAGCGAGGGCAGCTCCTGCGCCAGCCGGCTGAAGTCCACCGTGAGCCGCGCCGCCAGGGGCAGGCCCCGGACGCGCAGCTGTTCGAAGCGCTCCAGGCCGGGCACCAGCTGGTCGCACAGGAACGGGCGGTCCAGGGTGAAGGTGCCCCGGTGCAGCTCCGGGCCGAACGTCACCGTGTACGCGCCCGCGCCGAAGCAGAGCAGGCGCCGGAACGCGAGGCTGCCGCGCTCGCCGTGGAAGCTCGCGTCCACCACCAGGCCGTGGCGGAAGACGAACGCGCCGGTGTCCTCGGCCAGCACCACCCGTCCGGAGCGCACGCCGGACAGGAGCGCGCGCACCAGCCCCACCAGGGGCAGCGCTCCGGTGTGCGCGTCGTAGACGTCCTCCTCGCCGCGCCGTCCCGCCTTGAGCCGCGCGAGCACCGCCACGTCGCGCGCGTCCACCGGCTCCACCAGGTATTCGTCCGCGCCCACGCCCGCGGCCAGGTCGCGGTGGAACTCCTCCGGGTGCCGCGCCACCAGCAGCACCGGCAGGTGCGCGGACCTCGCGTCCGCCCGGAGCACGCCGCAGAGGCTGAAGCCGTCGCCGTCCGGCAGGTCCACGTCGATGATGACCAGCCGGGGCAGCGTCAGCACCGGCCCCGGCCGCGCCGGTTCCGATTCAGGCCGCGACACCCCTGCCTCCAGGCCCAGCCACGCCAGCGCCGCGCGCGCGCCCTCCACGTGCACGGGCTCGAAGCCCTCCGCGATGAGCGCCTCCGTCACCGCCGGCCGCGCCGTCTCGCCCACCAGCAACACCGAGCCCGAACCCTCACCCGGCAGGGCGAGTGCGTCGCGACCTCCCGCGGGCGTGGAGGTTTCAGGAGGCGGTGCGGCGTGCAGGTAGGCAACCATGGATTCCCCATTCTTCCAGGGAACCCGAGCGAATGCACAACCCTCCTCCAAGTCCCTGGATTCGTTGGGTTTTGGCCAGACGGCGTCCCACGCTAGGGTGCGCGCCCATGACGCGCCTCGGACCGCTGCTTGCCCTCCTCGTCGTGCCCTCCCTGGCCCTGGCCCAGGATGCCGAAGTCTCGCTCTCGCAGGAGGACCCGCTGGGCTCCGTGGTGGCGCCGGTGATGCTGCCCGCGGGGGCGACGGCGCTCTATGGCTACACGGGCGCGCCGGAGGTGGGCCTGGGGTTCCGGCAGGGGCTGGGGGCGCTGGAGGTGGAGGCGCGGGCGCGCTTCGACTGGTTCAAGCTGGGCGCGTCGCTGGAGCTCGTGGGCCGCAAGGAGGTGGTGCGCCAGGGGTCGTTCGCGTTGGCGCCGACGCTGGGCGTGGGCCTGGTGCTCAACTCCGGCTCCACGTACATGGACGACGACAACTTCTCCGGCGTGCTGGTGCGCATCCTGCCGGGGATGGTGGCGGGCTACCGGGTGGCGGACACCGTGGTGCTGCTGGGGCTGGTGGACCTGCCCATCGACCTGGGGCTGACCGGCGACAAGCAGCGGCGCTTCCAGGCGCTGGGGGGCCTGGGCGTGGAGGTGTACCTGGGCGGCAACCTGTCGCTGCTCGCGGCGGGACAGGTAGGCGTGGAGACGTTCCAGGAGCGCGCGGGCGCGGGGCAGACGCGGCTGGGCCTCACCGGGCGCGTGGGCCTGGGGACGCGGCTGTTCTAGAAGTCTGGCGGAGGGCTCTGGCGCGGCGTGCCCATCAACTCCAGGGTGCGCAGCGCGACGCGGATGAGCGTCTGGGCGCACGGCTCGCAGCCTCCGCCGCAGCAGTGCGGCCAGCGTCCTTCCGGGTCGCGCAGGAGCGGGCGCACGCTGGACTGGTAGTAGCTGGGGAGCTGGTGCTCCTCGCTCGCGCGGGTGAGCGCGTCTTCGAGGGCCAGGGGCGAGGGGGCGGGAACGTCGGACACGCTCCCGTTCATACCAGCCACCCGGGGGCCTTGTCAGAGCAGTGAGGTCTGCGCCGGGGCCTCTGGCGCGGCGCCGTCCGCGGGCTGGCAGTGCGCGCACCAGTGCGTGTTGCGGCCCCCGATTCGCAGGTGCGACACGGGCGTGGTGCAGCGGGGACAGGGCGCTCCCGTCTTGCCGAAGATGTTGCGACGGTGCTTCGCCTGCCCCTGCACCCCGAACAGGTCGCGCTGCGTGCCGCGCAGCCGTAGGCCCTCCTCCACCACGTCGCGGATGCCCCGGTGCAGCCGGATGATTTCGGAGGGAGACAGCGACGACGCCAGGCGCCTGGGGTCGATGCCCGCGGCCCACATGCTCTCGTCCGCGTCGCGGTTGCCCAGCCCCGCGAGCACGCGTTGGTTCAGGAGCACCGTCTTGAGCGCGCTGCGCCTGCGCCTCAGCAGCTTCGCCAGCACCTCCGGCGTGAAGGACTCGTCGAGCGCCTCCGGCCCCAGCTCCTCCAGCTTGAGCTGCGAGGCCAGCATCGCCGTGGGCCCCAGCGCCACGCGCGCGTAGCCCAGCGTGTCGGTGAGCTGGAGCTCCTCGTTGCCCTCCAGCGTGAGGACCACGAGCGTCGCGGGAGGCCGCTCGCTGCCGGCAGGCCGCAGCTGCAGTTCGCCCCACAGCATGAAGTGCAGCGCGAGCGTCTGTCCGTCATCCAGCGTCAGCAGCATGAACTTCGCGCGCCGCTCCGCCCCGAGCACCTTGCGGCCCCGGAGGTTCTGGATGAAGTCCGGCGGCGAGGCGAAGCGCACCGCCGCGGGCATCAGCACCTCCGCGTCCACGAAGCGGCGGCCCACCACGGCCTGCTTCAGGTCACGGACGATGATCTCCACTTCAGGAACTTCGGCCACGCGCAGCCTCCCCTACAGGTCACAACGTAGGAAGGATGCGAGGTAACGCCACGGGTTGCCTCCCGCTGGCGGGGGCGCCTTGTCCGTCCGCCGGGCATCCGGCCGGACGAGGCCCTGTCTCCGCCCGGCCCCGCGTCAGGCGCGCACGGTCACTTCGTGCACGTCGCGCTCCACCTCCCGCACGTCCACCTTCACGTCGAGGAAGTTCGCCATGGTGTCGCGCTGCGTGAGCGCGTGGCTGTCCAGCGCCAGCGTGCGGAAGCTTCCGCCCTTCGCCAGGGCGCACAGCAGCAGGAGCTGATCACACAGGTGCTCGCCCACGGGCACCCCCGCGTCCAGGTAGCGCTTCACCTTCGTGGCCACCTCCTCGCCCACGGTCTCCGCCCGCTTGCCGCGCTCGCCGAAGCCGGTGAAGACCTCCGTCACGTGCTCGCTCTCCACCTCGACGCGCAGCACGTTGCCCGGACCGAAGGAGCGCTTGAGTTCCTCCGGCCGCTGCTGATCCGGCCGCAGCTTCAGCACGGCGGTCACGGCATCCAGCTCGCGCTTCGCCACGTCGAAGGGAATGGCCGCCACCTGGGCCACGGCCTCCGTGCGCAGCACCCGGCCGCGATCCAGCAACTGGAGCGGCTGGAGCTTCGCGGGATGGATGTCCACGCGGAACCGCCCGCCGCCTGCCGGGTAGAAGCCGGGCCGCTCCAGCGTCACGTCCACGCGCGGTCCCATGCGGCGCAGCAGCGGCAGGTACGCCTTCTCCAGGAAGTCGAACGGCGGCGCCGCCGGGTTGTGCGTTCCGCCCTCCAGCGTCAGCGTGGAGGCCCCATCCGCGTGCAGCAGCGCGGGCAGCACCGTCTGGAACACCAGCGTCGCGCTGCCCGCGGTGCCCACCGCGAAGTGGTAGTTGCCCGCCGTCAGCGCGCGCGGGTGGAAGGACAGCTGCTTGGAGCCCAGCTCCGCGCCCGTCACCTCCGCGGCGCCCACGGCCTCCGCGGCCTTGAGCGCGGTGAGGTGCTGGCGCAGCAGGCCCGGCTTGGCGCGGCCCGCGCGCACGTTGACCATCTCGAACGGCGTGCCCGTCACCAGCGACAGCGCCAGCGCGGTGCGCAGCACCTGGCCGCCGCCCTCCCCCTGTGAACCATCGATGCGAACCATGTGCGTGGTGCTCCTTTGCGCGCTCGCGGACGGATGCAGCATCCCATCCCTGATTACAAAAAATAGCGGCGCCCGCTCCCCCACCTTAACGGCCGCTTGCGCGGACCTCTTCGGGGGAACGGGCGCCTCGGTGGCTTCATCCCGGCATGTGCACCTCCGCGGGGCGGCGGGTGGGTTGTGCTTCGGCTATCCCTTCACGCACACGACCTGCTTGAGCGTGTGGACGACCTCCACCAGGTCCGCCTGCGCGGCCATCACGGCGTCGATGGGCTTGTACGCGGCCGGCGTCTCGTCAATCACGTCCACGTCCTTGCGGCACTCCACGCCCTCGGTCGCCTTCGCGTGGTCTTCCAGCGTGAAGCGCTTCTTCGCCGCTTCGCGCGACATCACCCGGCCCGCGCCGTGGCTGCACGAGTGGAAGGCATCCGCGTTTCCCTTTCCGCGGACGATGTAGGAACGGGCCCCCATGCTGCCGGGGATGATTCCCATGTCGCCTTCGCGCGCCCGCACCGCGCCCTTGCGGGTCACGAAGCAGTTCTTTCCGAAGTGGTGCTCGCGCGAGATGTAGTTGTGGTGGCAGTTCACCGCGGACTCGGACAGCTCGAACGGGGGCAGCTCGCCGCTCGCCTTCAGGGCCTCCACCGCCGAGTGCAGCATGAGCTCGCGGTTCATCGCCGCGAAGTCCTGCGCCCAGCTCACCGCGAACACGTAGTCGTCGAAGTGCTCCGTCCCCTCCGGCAGGTACGCCAGGTCCGCGTCAGGCAGGCGGACGAAGAAGCGCTGCATGTCCTCCTTCGCCAGCTCGATGAAGTGGCTTCCGATGCGGTTACCCACTCCGCGCGACCCCGAGTGCAGCATCAGCCACACGCCGTCCGACTCATCGACGCACAGCTCGATGAAGTGGTTACCCGTTCCCAGCGTTCCCAGGTGCGCCAGCTCCGGCCCACGGCCGATGCGAGGGTGCTTCGCGACGATGCGCGCGTACCCCTCCGCCAGGCGGGCCCAGGCAGCGGTATGCGTCGCGGGCGAGTCCTTCCACGCACCACGGTCATTGCGGCCGCCGTTGTCCGTACGGCCGTGCGGCACCGCCGCCTCGATGGCCGAGCGCACCCCGCGCAACGAGTCCGGCAGCTGATCCGCGCGCAGCGTCGTGCGCACAGCGATCATCCCGCATCCGATGTCCACGCCCACCGCCGCCGGCACCACCGCGCCCACCGTGGGCACCACGCTTCCGACCGTCGCGCCGTAACCGCGGTGCACGTCCGGCATCACCGCGACCCACTTGTGGATGAAGGGCAGGCCACGGAGGTTGCGAAGCTGCTTCTTCGCCTCGTCCTCGAACGGCACCCCCACCGTCCACGCCTTGATGGGGCGGCCCGCTTCGTCCGACAGCACTTCGTAGTTCGTGTTCACGCGGTCCATGGCTCTGCACCTTTCGGTCGTTCGACTCGGGCGCTGTGTCCCGGTCACGTGGGGGAGCTAGAGCAGCCGGCGTGCCAACACCGTTTCCGAGGGAAGCCTACCAGGCGGGCTGGAAATCCATATCCCATGGGATAAATACCTATCCTGATGGCTCAAAAGGCGAAGACGCGGCGCACGGTCGTCATCGGGATGCTGGGGACGACGCTGGACACGGGGATGGGGTCGCAGCGCTGGACGCGCTGGCGGCCCACGGTGTCCTTGTGTCAGCAGGAGGACCTGCTGGTGCACCGGCTGGAGTTGCTGCACCCGCCCCAGGCGACTTCACTGGCGGCGGTCATCCAGGAGGACATCGCGCAGGTGTCGCCGGAGACGCAGGTGCGGCTGACGTCGCTGCCCATCCGCGACCCGTGGAACCTGGAGGAGACGTACGGCGCGCTGCTGGACCACGTGCTCGCGCAGTCCTTCCATCCGGAGGAAGAGGACTACCTGGTGCACATCACCACGGGCACGCACATCGCGCAGATCTGCATGTTCCTCCTGGTGGAGAGCCGGCTGATTCCGGGTCGGCTGGTGCAGACGTCCCCGGGCAAGGGGAAGGAACACGCGGCGGTGGGCACGCACGCCATCATCGACCTGGACCTGTCGAACTACGACACGCTGGCGGCGCGCTTCCGGCGGCAGCAGCGCGAGGGGCTGTCGTTCCTCAAGTCCGGCATCGACACGCACAACGCCGCGTTCAACCGGCTCATCGAGCGGATTGAACAGGTGGCGGTGCAGTCCCGCGCGCCGCTGCTGCTGACGGGCCCCACGGGCGCGGGCAAGTCGCAGCTCGCCAAGCGCATCTACGCGCTGAAGAAGGCGCGCAACCAGGTGGCGGGACCGTTCGTGGACTTGAACTGCGCCACGCTGCGCGGCGACGGGGCCATGTCCACGCTCTTCGGCCACGTGAAGGGCGCGTTCACGGGCGCGGTGGGCGACCGGCCCGGGCTGATGCGGCAGGCGAACGGCGGCGTGCTGTTCCTGGACGAGATTGGCGAGCTGGGCGCGGACGAGCAGGCCATGTTGCTGCGCGCGCTGGAGGACAAGCGGTTCCTGCCCGTGGGCGCGGACAAGGAGGCGGAGAGCGACTTCCAGCTCATCGCAGGGACGAACCGCGATCTCCAGCTGGACGTGGAGCGGGGACGGTTCCGCGAGGACCTGCTCGCGCGCATCAACCTGTGGACCTTCCGGCTGCCCGCGCTGCGTGAGCGACCGGAGGACATCGCGCCCAACCTGCAATACGAACTGGATCAGGCCTCCCAGGCGCTGGGCACCCGGGTGACGATGAGCAAGGAGGCCCAGGAGTACTTCCTGCGCTTCGCCACGTCCCCGGAAGCGCGGTGGAGCGGCAACTTCCGCGACCTCAACGCGGCGGTGTTGCGCATGTCCACGCTGGCCGCGGGCGGGCGGATGACTCGCGAGGTGGTGGACGAGGAGCTGGAGCGGCTGCGGGCGCAGTGGCGTCCCGCAGGCATGGCGGCGACGTCCGGAAGCGAGGACGTGCTGGTGGAGGTAATGGGCCCGGCGCGCGCGGCGGAGCTGGACCGGTTCGACCGGGTGCAGCTCGCGGACGTGGTGACGGTGTGCCGCTCCGCGCGTTCATTGTCGGATGCTGGCCGGACGCTGTTCGCGCAATCGCGTGCGCAGAAGAAGAGCGTCAACGACGCGGACCGGCTCCGGAAGTACCTGGCCCGCTTCGGCCTGGCGTGGGCGGACGTGAGCGGTCGCGACGCGGAGTGACCGGGCCGTCCCCGTGGGCCCGATCAATAAGCAGATGGGAATCCCGCAGGGACTCCCGTCAGCGGTGCACCGCACGAACTGGTCCGACTGTCGGACCAGTTGGGACCACCACCGTGGCAAGGGGCGCCCGTCCCATCCGAGCAGGGCAACCGGTCCGACTGTCGGACCAGTTGGGACCATCGCCGTGGCAGGGGACGCCCGTCCCATCCGAGCAGCGGAAACCGGTCCGACTGTTGGACCAGTTGGGACCATCGCCGTGACACGGGGCGCCCGTCCCCCAACCCAAGCAGCGGAAACCGGTCCGACAATCGGACCAGTTGGGGCCACCGCCGTGGCAGGGAACGCGCGTACCATCCGAGCAGCGGGGAACCGGTCCGACTGTCGGACAGGTTGAGGCACGCCGGGCGGCAGGTGTACCGCGGGGATAGCCAGGGGATTGGAAAGGGCCAGCCCGGCGTCAGCGGAAGGCGTCCGCCATGGACCGGCATTGAGGCGTGACCAGCGCCTCATCGGGCACCCGGACCGTCCCATCGTTGGGCGAGGACGGGACGGGCGCGGGCGCGGGCGCGGGCGCGTTCGCTTTGCCCAGCCAGGCGGGTGGCACCGTGCATTCGACGGTGAGCGGCCCTTCGAACGTCGCGTGCACGCGTCCGTCCTTCGTTCGCACCTCGCCCCTCGCCTGGTTCCCGGTGACGGTCAGCTCCAGGGTGCCTTCGTCCATCGCCATCGAGGGCCCTGTTCCCTGCTGGGAGTCCACCACCGCCAGCCCTGGACCCAACGCTGCCTGCGGACTGAGCCGCGCGGTGGCGTGCTTCGACTTCACGAACTTCTCATCCACAGCCATGCGGAAGCGCCAAGTTCCCCCGTCCTCCGACTGCGCGCTCAGCGCGACCCGCAGCAGGGGCACGGCCGGCTCCTCCAGGAAGTCGGCGATGAACCGCATCGCCGGGGCCGAGTAGGTGCCCTGATCCGTTCGCACCGTGGCCGCGCCTCGCGGCTGGGGACGCTCGGAACCGTCGCCGGAGGAGGACGCCGCCGCGGGAGCGCCCTTGAGCGCTCCTCGCGACACAGTCGGATCCTCCCTCGGCTTCGCGCAGGCGCCCAGGAGCAGCGCGGCCACCAGGGCGCCGTATCGCATGGTCAGCAGCCCACCCGCAGCGTCATCGCGCTGACGGTGGTGTTGTCGTTCTCACGCAGCTCGGACACCACGCCCTCCGGATCCATGTCCAGGTAGACGTAGTACGTGTTGAACGGCAGCGACGCCGGCACCGTGAAGCCCAGCGAGTAGGTGCCTTCCGAGAACGCCCCCAGCGCGTGGTTGTACGTGGCCACGACGGTGGTGGACTCGCTGTAGCCATTCGGAGGCGCCGTCGGGCTCAGGCGCACGCGCAGCGTGTAGGACGACACGGCCGCGTTGCCCATGTTGCCCACGTAGAACTTCACGCTCTGCGCCGTGCCTCGGCACACCGTCACGGTGCCCGAGGGATCCAGCGTCTGCGCCACGTCCCCCACCACGCCCATCGACGACGGCAGCAGGTTGGGCTTCGTCTGCGAGTAGCCGTACAGCGTGTTCATGCCCTGCGCGTTCGTGGGCCACAGCGTGGAGGACTCGGAGCCGCCCGTCACCAGGTGCGGCGGCGAGGTGCGCAGGATGCTGTGCCCTCCCTCGTGCTTGAAGCCGAAGAAGTGCCCCGCCTCGTGCACGAACGTGCTGCGGCCCGACGTGCCGAAGGCGTTCCCGGTGCGCGGCGTGAAGTCCAGGTCGCTGGCGATGCAGACGTCCGCCTCGTCGATGCCGTTGCTCCCGATGAAGCACAGCCCCACCGTGGAGTACGTCACCCCGTTGTTCCCGTCGATGGCCGCCCGGTCACACAGGCCGATCTCGTTCTGCCCGTCGCTGTGGTCCAGCGAGCAGTCCGTCGCCGCGTTCACGTTGAAGCCACTGACGATGTGGGACAGGTCGTCCCACTGCCGCAAGCCGTTCCAGTACGCCGTGTTCACGTTGCCGGAGTCCGGGATGCTGCACCGGTTCCGGTACACGACCGGCCCGCTGTACCACTTCACCGGCGTCCCGTTGCACGTGTCCCAGGCGGCGGCTCCCGCCTCCGTGCCGCCCAGCACCAGCGCCGCGACGGCACCCACGAATGTCGTTGTCTTCATGGCGGACCTCATCACGGCTGTCCGGGCGGGATGTCCCGCTCGGGCTGGAGGGGAACGGCACGCGGCGCCGCCGGATTCGCCACGGCGGGCGTCACCGGCACGGACAAGGACGACGCGGTGGTGACGGGCTCCTCGCGGAACGCTCCCGCCACGGTGAGTCCCCGCGCGCGCAGGTGGTTCTGGAGCAGCGAGAGGAACGCCTCCCGCTCCAGCGCCTCCGGAGCCGCACCCAGGGCCTGGGCCTCCGCGCGCATCGCCGGACGCGCGCCCACCAGGTCCACCGTCTCGAACACCGGCGCCGTCTGCCGCACGCCCGCCGACCCCAGGCCGGACACGAGCCCGCCCTCGGCGCCCACGAGCACCTCGCGGCCTCCCACCGACTCCACGCGGAACGCGTGCTCGTCCAGCACCGGCGACAGGCTCCAGCCGGTGTTGCGCAGGAACACCACGTAGCGCGCGCCCCGGACGAAGCGGGGCACGTGGCTCACCACGAGCTGACGCCCATCCGGCAGCAGCCCTCCAGCCTGCTTGAGGCGCAGCTCCCGGGGAGCGGCGCCCAGATGCGCACGCACGTTCCCCAGCGTCACCACCGTCCACGGGCCCGTGCGAGGTGAGAACTCGGAGCGCACGTCGGTGACTTCGCCCTCCACCACGGAGGCCGTCTGGTCGAACAGGCTGAGCAGGCTGTCCACCGCGCGCGGCGGCCGGAGCGACGCGTCCGCGACCAGCGGGCTCTCCTGTCGCGCGGAGGCTTCGTCCCCACCGGGGGCGCTGCACCCCGTGAGTCCCAATCCCAGTCCCAGGGCGAAGAGCGCGCATCGTGCGCGGCCCTCCCTCCCGAACGTCGTCCATGGCCTGCCCACACGCATCACGTCCGCTCCCTTCGTGTCTTCAGTGGATGAGATAGAAGGCGTCCTGGCGCGGCACGAAGAACCGCCAGCCTTCGTCCGTCAGGTACGCCGGATCTTCCTGCATCACCGCCACCTTCTGCCCGCCCCACTCTGGCACGGGCGTGACGGTGTTGAGCTCGACCGCGAGGTACGACCCCTTGCGCAGCACGCGGGGCGCCTCCTGCCGCGACGCCGCGCGGAAGTCGATGGCGGCGCCCAGCGCATGGCCCTGCGCGCCCAGCGGATGGCTGTAGACCTTCGCTTCGATGCCCCGCTCCTTCATCTCCGCCATCGCCGCGTCGTAGACGTCCGCCGACGAGCGCCCCGGCCGCGACGCCCGCAGCATCAGCGCGTCCTGCAGCGCCTGCGTGTTCACCAGCGCGCGCTTCAGCCCCTCCGGCGCGTCCTGCTCGCCGTCCTTCAGCACGTACGCCATCTTCTGCCAGTCCGTGTTCAGGCCCAGCGCCGTGACGCCGAAGTCCACGTGCAACAGGTCTCCGCGCTGGATGACCACCGCCTCGTCCGCCACGGCCAGGAAGCCTCGGGAGAAGCCGTCCTTCATGCCCTGCCGCTGCACGCGCAGGTCCGGCTGGAACCACGTGCCCACGCGCGCCTCGAACAGCGCGTCGTAGAGCCAGCGGCGCACCTCCCCCACCGTCGTCTTGCCGGGCACCACCACCTCGTTGGAGAGCGCCCGCTTCACCAGCGACTCCGTCAGCACCACCAGGTCGCGGTAGGGCGCGAACTCGCCGGGCAGCCGCGTGTCCAGGTACTCCTCGATGAGCGGCGCCGCGCTCACGAAGCGCGCCTCCGCGGTGGGCCCCAGCGCCTCCACCAGCCACTTGTAGCCGTCGTGCGTCAGGCTGCGCGTCACGCCGCGCCGGCCGTCCATGGCGAGCGCGATGGTGCGCGGGTGGTAGCGCGCGTCCAGCTCCGCGAGCGCCTCCGCCTGCTTGCGCTCCACCGGAGGCGAGGTGAAGAAGCGCGTCACCGCTTCCGTGGCGTAGCCCGTCAGCGCGACCTTCTGGAGCCCCGCGTCGCCCGCGTCCACGAAGACGAACACGTCGCGGTTGCCCGCGTAGGGCAAGGGCGGCGCGACCCAGGCCGTCAGCGGATCATCGTGGAACTCCTCGTTGACCACGACCCACATGCCCACGCCGTGCCGGCGCATCATGTCCAGCAGCAGGCCGTGCCGCTCCTTCAGCCAGGACTCGCGCAGGGCACGCTCCTGGGACGGCGGTGGCACGGGCGAGGGCGCGGGGACGGCGGTGTCGCGCACGGGCGCGGTGGCACACGCCACCAGGCAGCCCAGGCTCAGGGCGGGCAGAAGGACTCCACGCCAACGCTTCATGTCGGGAACTCCGGGTCGGGAAGAAGGCGGAGCAGCGTAGCGCGCCCGAAAAACCGAAGCCCCCCGCCCCGGAACCTCTTGGGTTCCGGGCGCGGAGGGCCTGGGGCGCATCCCACCTGCTCACCCGCTCGGATGGCCTCGCTCCTTCACGCTTCCGGGTCCCGTCCCCCCCGGTCCGGGACACCTGGAACCCGCCGGCCTCACGGCTGGCGGATCCACTGGAAGCGGCGGCCCTCCCCCGAAGGCCGCGTGGAGCGCGGACATCCAACCGCGCGCGCCGTAACGTCAGTAGCTGGCGACCCCGTCCAGGCCGCTTTCATCGGAATCGAAGAGCGATTCCTCCCCCTCGTGCCGGGAGGCCTCTTCCCCGTCCCCCTCTTCTTCGTCGACCCGGTATCCCCTGGGCTCCCGGGCCTCGTCCTCCGGCCGCACGACCGCGCCCCCGTTGGAGCCGGGCGCCCACAGCGCACCGTCCCCCTGGCTCCACGCTTCGATGCGGTACATCGCTTCCCCCCGGGGTGCGGTGTCTCCGGTCCATCCACGCCGCCGCCACGCCGTGCCCCGATAATTAGACGCCGACCGCGAAAAACCTTGGGTCGCCTGCCTTATTTCAGGAATTGCCCTCCCTGCCGCAGCGCGCGGGCCCGGATTCCGGCCTCTTCGCTCCACCCTGGCTCCCCCCGGCGGGCCACGGCCTCGAAGGCTTCCGCAGCCTGGAGCGGGAGCCCCATGGCCCGGAGCGCCAGCGCCCGGTTCCACAGGGCCTGGGGATGGTCCGGTGCCTGACGCAGCACGCCTTCGAGCAGGTCCAGCGCGCCCCGGAAGTCCCCCGCCGCCATCGCCACCACGGCCCGGTCGCTGTCCCGGTCCACCGACGGCGCGCTGCGCGACAGGAAGTCCGCGGCCTGACGCAATTCGCCACGCACGAGGTAGGCCGCCGCGATGCCGTGCAGGTCCCCCCGCTCCTCCAGCGCGGCCAGGGTCCGCAGGGGCACCGGAGGCTCGGCCGCGAGCGCCGCCAGGTCCCCCGCCCCCGTCCGGACGGGGACGTAGGGGAGGTACCGGTCCGCGGCCGGGTAGGCGATGCGCGCCTCCAGCTCCCGCGCGGACGCATCCGCCCGCCACGCGTCTCCTGGCCGGAAGCCGTCCCCCGTCATGAACGCGGCGAGCGCCCCCAACCCCATGGCCAGCACCGCCCCCAGCGCGTGCAGCCACCGGCCGCGCGGGAGGGAGAAGCGGAACGGCTCGCGGACGGCGGAAGGCGGGGGCGGCGCGTCGTTGTGGGCCACCGCTCCACACAGGGCCTGGACGCTGAGCATCTCCAGCTGCATGGCATCATGCAGCCCGCTGGCGCACGCGCGGCAGAGGGCCAGATGGAGCCGGAAGTGCTCCTCGTCCCCCGACTCCAGCTCCCCATCCAGGAACCGGTAGAGCTTCTTGCACCAGAGATCCATCAAGCGTCAGGGCCCCGAGTCGCGCGGCCGCCTCCCGTCCCTTGCGAAACGCGAGCGGAGGCAATCCTTGGTGGATTCCGCTCCCAGCGTCCGGCGCTGGTTCCCTCGCCTGCCCCCCAGGGAGGAGCAGGCGGCCAGGGCCCTTCTTCAGCGCCGCGAGCGGGGGCGCAGCAGCGTCCCACCGGAGCGGCTGGAGCGCGGGCACGGGAGGCGCGGCGCGCTGACGGCCTCCACGGCCTCCGTCCGCGCGAACCAGGGGCAGCAGTTGGCGCACCCCGGGCAGCGGCGGCGGAAGCGGCGCGCGCCCTGGTGCCACGCCCGGCCCTCGCGCTCGGGCGGCGGGGGCGCCTGCGTGGCGAGCACGTCCCCGGGCCAGTTCTCCGGCACGTCGTCGTCCCAGGACCCGGGCACGGTCTCGCGGGCCTGACGGGCGGACACCCAGCGCTCGCTCTCCGCCGCGTCCTCCAGCGCCAGCCGCGCGAGCATCTCCATTTGCAGCAGGTCGTGGAAGCGCCGGGAGCAGACGTCGCAGCCGGCCAGGTGGCCGCGGACGCGGCGCTGGTCCTCGGCGGACAGCATGCCATCCAGGAAGGGCTGGAGGTCCTCACACGCGGTGCTCATCGTTCCCTCTCCTGGCGGCGGCGTTCCGCGGTGTCGTGGAGCATGGCCTTGAGGCGGCGGCGGGCGTGGAAGAGCCACGTGCCCACCGTCCCCGCGCTGGGGGTGTTCATCCGCCGGGCGATCTCCGCGTGGCGAAGGCCCCGCGCATGCAGTTCGAAAGCCTGACGCAGCTTCTCGTTGAGCCGCGCCACGGCCTGGCGCAGTTCGTCCTCCGTGACGCATTCCCACTGCTCGGGCTCCGGCGCGTCCTCCGGGTCCTCGAAGAGCATGTGCACGTTGTGCAGGTCCACCCGGCGGTCCGTCTCCGCGCCCTGGCGGCGGCACTGGTCCAGGAACCGGTTGTGCAGCACGCGCACCAGCCACGCGCGGCGCGCGGGCTCCGGCCACCGCTTGAGCCGCTCCCATTGCAGGAGCGCGCGCAAGAGCACGTCCTGCACCAGGTCGTCGCAATCACTGGCACTCCGGCCACAGACGTTGCGCGCGATGGCGACCAGCACCGGCTGATGGCGGATCGCGAACGCGGCGAACTCCCCTCCAGAGCCCTCCCGGACCGGCGGCTCCTCCCTCCCTGGCACCATGCGACCGCCTCCCTTCCCTCCAGAGAACGCCGAGGGTCGGATTCTTTTTCACTCACGGATGCGACAAACGCTGTCTCGCTTCTTCCCGCGCCACGGCGACCAGTGCGGCTGGAACACTTCAAGCTGACGCCAATTCCTTGCATGGAATAGACAGACATCCAGGCACTCCCCGCTTCAATTCCTCTCCGTGGGTGTGTCATGCCTCCGGGTGACGCGCGCCCCGGCCGGCGTGGAAATGGCGTGGAAAATGGGGCCCAGCATGCCCCAGCGGCTGGAGGCGCCCGGAGCGTTTTCGTGAACGCGTGGATCGGCCACGGAGGCTCCGGGATGGTGCGTCAGGCGGGGGTGGCCGGCCCGCCGGGGTCGCGCTCCGGGCCTGGAGGAAGCCTCCCGGGAGCCCGGGGAAGCGTCCCGGAGCGAAACTCCCCCCTTGCATGCCTGGGGAGTCCTTTGGTCCTCTTGGGCCACGCCGTATGCCCATGGAAACCGCCGCCGACAGCCGAGAGTACCGCGTGGTCTTCTTCTGCCCCGCGTCCAACGCCCGGCTCGAGCGGCTGGAGGTGCCCGTGCGCCGGCTGTTGTCGCGCATCCAGGCGCCCCCCGCGGAGCTGGCCCCGCTGAGCGAGGCCGGGGCCCTCACGGAGGCCGGGTGGCAGGTCTACCTGGTGCGTTCGCTGACGGAGCGCTCCGCGGCGCAGGCCATGGCGGCCTACGTCAGCGAGGCCACCTGCGCCCTGGCGGCGGAGGTGGACGCGGAGGTGCTGGGGCTCTACGTGGACGTGTCCGGGGACTCCGCGCGCATCTGCCGCTGCGGCCCGGAGGACGGGCCGGAGACCTTCGCCGGGCGCCGGCAGGCCGCGCTCACCCGCACGTCCGAGTGGCTGGAGGTCGCCCCCGCGAGCCTGTCCGCCCTCTTCCAGCTGGACCCTCCGGACGCCGAATACGAGCCGGACGCGGATGACCGCTTCGTCGAGGAGAAGCTGCGCGAGGCGCGGGCCCTGATGGAGCGCTACCGCACCGCGGCGAAATGAGGTCCAGCACCCCGGAGGACCTGTCCGGCCGCTGCGAGCGGTGCTACCTGCCCACGGCCCTGTGCCTGTGCGCGGACGTGCCCGTCATCCCCACGCGCACGGAGCTGCTGATCATCCGGCACAACAAGGAGTCGCAGAAGAGCACCAACACCGCCCGCATCGCGGCGCTCGCCCTGCCCCGCTGCCACATCGTCTCCTATGGCGCGCCCGGGGCGCCCTTCGACGCGTCGGTGCTGGACACGCCGGACACGTGGCTCCTGTTTCCCGACGCACCGGAGGCGGAAGGGCCTCCGCCGAAGCGGCTGGTCGTCATCGACGGGAGCTGGGCGCAGGCGCGGCGCATGGTGCAGCGCGTCCCCGCCCTGCGCCGGCTGCCGGGCCTGAGGCTGCCGCCGCCCGCGCCGGACACGCGCCGGCTGCGCAAGCCGCCGCATCCGGACGGGATGTCCACGCTGGAAGCCATGGCCGGCGCGCTCGCGCGGCTGGAGGGTGAGGAGCTCGCGAAGCCGCTCCTCACGTTGCACGAGCTGATGATCGAGCGCGTACTCGCGAGCCGGGGCCGGCTGGGGTGGGAGAACTACCTCTAGCGAGCGGTGGTCCCTACTGGAGGACCACCTTCTGCATCTCCGCCGCGAAGGGCACGGGCTCCAGGAAGCCCGTCACGCGCGGCTTCGTCAGCACCGTGCCGTCCGGGTTCACGAAGGCCACCGTGGGCAGGCCCTCCACGCCCAGCTTCTCCATCAGCGCGTCCAGGTGGTCCTCGCTGTTCGTCGCGTCGATCTTGATGGTGAGGAAGCGGCTGTCCTGGGCCTGGGAGATGACCTCCGTGGACGGGTACGTCAGCCGGTCCAGCTCCTTGCAGGCCGCGCACCAGTCCGCGAAGAAGTCGATGAGCACCGGACGGCCCTCCTGCTTCGCCGCCGCGAGCACCTGCTCGAACTGGCTCGCGTCGAACGTCGCCGTCTTCGCCGGCATCACGTGGTGCCACTGCCAGGACGGCGCCACGGGGCGCTGCTGGAGGCCCATGCGAACCCAGAGTTCACCCGTGGGCCGCGCGTCCAGCGCTCCGCCGCGCACCACCAGCGCGCCCACCACCAGCGCCACGCCGAACGCCTTGAAGCCGAAGTCTCGCGCGCCATCCTTGAACGAGCGGTGCACCGCGCCCAGGAGAACGCCCACCGTCACCAGCACCGCGGCAATCACCGCGCCGGGCACCTGCCCCACCTGCGCGCCCAGCGCCTTCACGGTGTCGCGCGCCCAGGGGAAGGCGTCCTTCAGGTACGAGAACGCGAGCGCCACCAGCATGATGCCCAGCACGCTCTTCACCCACTCCATCCACACGCCGCCGCGCGGCAGGCGCACGGTGAACACGCCGATGAGGAAGAACGGCACGCCGATGCCCAGCGCGTAGATGAACAGCAGCGTCGCGCCCAGCGTCGTGTTGGCGGACTTCGCGACAAAGGCCAGCAGGCCCGTGAGCACCGGCCCCGTGCACGGCGCCGCCAGGAACCCGGACACGCTGCCCATCACGAACGCGCCCGCGAGCCCCGCGCCGCCCACGTTGCTCAACTTCGTCTGCATGGACGACGGCAGCGCCAGCTCGAACGCGCCGAACATCGACGAGGCCAGCAGCAGCAGGAACAGCGCCAGCCCCATCACCACCGCGGGACTGCCCAGCATGGAACCGAAGGCCTGGCCCGTCTTCGCCGCCAGGATGCCCAGCGCGCTGAACACCACGCCCATGCCCACGATGTACGACGTCGTCAGCGCCAGCGAGCGGCCCCGGCCTTCCGCCTTCCGCGCGCCGAACACCGACACGGTGATGGGGATGAGCGGGTACACACACGGCGTCATCGCGGTGAGCAGGCCGCCGGCGAACACCACCAGCGCGCCCCACGCGAGGCTGCCGGACTCCAGGAACCGGGCTGCGTCCAGCCCGGCGCTCGGGCCGGTGGGCAAGAGCCACGGCACCACGGCCACCGCCACTCCCGCCACCACCGCCGCCAGCGTCAGCTTCTTCGTGTCCATGCGTGCCTTCCGCCTCCGCGCGTCCGGACCTTTTGGAGGCCCCTTTCTATATGCGGAGGCCGGGGACGCGGCTACCCCACCGGCACCTGCGAAGGGGAGGCAGGCACCTTCAGGCCCGCGGAGCGCGCCAGCCCCATCACGCCCTCCACGGCGGCGGCGATGTAGCCAAAGGGGTTCGCGCCATCCACCGCCGTCACGTGCACCTCGCCCATCTGCTGCTGGAAGGCCGCCGCCACCTGCGGCAGCTGCCTCGCCAACGTCAGCTGGATGACTTCCGGGCTCACCGAGTTCTCGATGTCGCGCAGCGCCTTCGCGCGCTCCATCTCCAGGTCCTGCTGCGCGCGGGTGCGCCGCAGCTCCAGCTCCGCGATGGCGGCCTCCGCCTCCGCCATGGACTGCTTCGCCAGCAGCACCTGGAGCCGGGCGGACAGCTGCTCGGCCTCCTGCCGGGCCTCGGCGAGCTGCACCTCGTGACGCGCGGCCTCCGCGTCCTGCTGACGACGCAGCCGCTCCAGCTCCACCTGCGCCTTGGCGGCCTCGGCCTCCTGCTCCCAGCGCAGCTGCTCCAGTTCACCCTGCGCGCGGTTGTACGCGAGCTGCCGTTCGCTCGTGAGCCGCGCCTCCTCCAGCCGCGCGTCCGTGGCCAGCGCCTCCAGGCGGGCCTGCTCCTTCAAGGCCTGGGTCCGCGTGCGGACCTCCTCCTGCGCGGTCAGCTTGGCGAGGGCGACCTCGCGCTCCACGGACGTGCGCTCCGCCTGCTGCTGGCGCACCTGCTCCATCTTCGCCTGGGCCAGCCGCGCCTCCACCGCGAGCTGCTCCAGCCGCGCCTGTTCGTCCGTGGCCTGGGTGCGCTGGCGGACCTCTTCACGCGCGGCGAGCTTCTGGAGGTTGAGCACGCGCTCGGCCTCCGTCTCCTCGCGGCGCACGAAGCGCTCCTTGGACAGCTCCGCCTCGCGCGCCTGCCGCTCCTGTTCGCGGCGGAAACGGGCCTGCATGTGCTCGAAGACGGCGGAGGACAGGACGCGCACATCTTGAATCTCAATCGTGTCCAGAAGCACGCCCCAGCCGGAGTCGGTGCGGTCCTCCAGCCGGCCGCGCCCGGAGAGCACGGGGGCGATTTCGCGCATCAGCTCCTCCGCGATGCCCTCCTTGCGCCGCGTGAGGCACTCCTCCACGGAGAGGTTCGCCACCAGGCGCCGGGCCGCGCCCACGAACATCTCCCCCAGCAGCTCCGCCAGCTTCTCCTGCGCACGCTCCGGGTAGCTGAAGTTGAGCATCCGGAAGGCAATCAGCGGATCCGCGATGCGGTACACCGCCAGGCCCGTCACCGCGACGCCCACCTTCTCGCTCGTCACCTGATCCGCGGTGAACTGGAGCCGCTGGATGCTGGTGGGCACGATGGCCACCGAGTCCCCCGGCAGCTTGAAGCAGCTGGCGCCCTGGCCGCTCACTTCGCGCACGCGGCCGCGGCGCATGTGGATGAGGAACTCGCTGGGCCGCGCGGTGATGAGGCCCCACTTCTTCACCTTGTCCGGGTCCTCCGCGGGCTTGCCCGCCCGCCACCCGTCCGAGTAGCGGGAGCGCTCCAGGCCTCCCTCCAGGCGGATCAGCGACGGCCGCCCCATCTCCTGCTGCATGTCCTGGGCGTTGTTCCGGGCCTGCGACTTCGCGTTGGCGCTCATGTGTTGGCACCCTCCGCGCTCCCTTCAGTGCAGGCGCCCGGCCATGTCCTCGGGGACCACGAAACGGGCACTTATGGACGCGCGAAGCGCCGTTTCGGATCACCCCGCTCCATCCCGGCGCGGCCGGAGTGCTCCACTCCGGAGGAGGGTTGAACCAGGCCGGCCCACCCGCGACCCGGTGCGTCGGAGAAGGAGCATCGCGCCTTATGTTCCCTTGACCCGAGGGGGGTCGATTTTATAATTGACCAGTCCGGTCCACATTCGTGTGGGCCCATGTAGACCCTGCCGCTGCGCGCG
This sequence comes from Corallococcus exercitus, assembly GCF_003611585.1. Lineage (GTDB taxonomy): Bacteria > Myxococcota > Myxococcia > Myxococcales > Myxococcaceae > Corallococcus > Corallococcus exercitus. The sequence goes on from NZ_RAVW01000025.1 coordinate 25,570, forward strand.
GACCCACCGCGTCGCCGGGGAGCGGAGGGACGTTCCACCCTCCCGCGTCACTTCTTTCAGAGGACTTCATGCTGAGCCTGCCCATCTACATGGACAACCACGCGACCACCCCGATGGACCCCCGGGTGCTGGAAGCCATGTTGCCCTACCTCCGCGAGGACTTCGGCAACGCGGCCAGCCGCAACCATGCGTTCGGCTGGAAGGCCGAGGCCGCGGTGGAGAAGGCACGCCGGCAGGTGGCGGACCTCATCGGCGCGTCGGAGAAGGAGATCGTCTTCACCTCCGGCGCGACGGAGTCCGACAACCTGGCCATCAAGGGCGTCATCGAGTTCTACAAGTCCAAGGGCGACCACATCATCACCCTGAAGACCGAGCACAAGGCCGTCCTGGACACCTGCAAGCGCCTGGAGCGCGTGCGCCAGGAGCGGCTGGACGAGCTCAAGCTGCTGCGCCTGGGCCAGCTGGCCGAGCGCGACGTGTCCGCCGAGGAGCTTCCGGAGCTGGCCGCGAAGTTCAACATCGAGGCCGACGAGACGTACAAGAAGTGGGCGGAGCTGCCCACCGGCGGCGCGCGCGTCACCTACCTGGACGTGGAGAAGGACGGCCGCGTGAGCCTGGAGAAGCTGGCCGCGGCGATGACGCCCAAGACGGTGCTCGTCTCCATCATGTTCGCCAACAACGAGATCGGCGTGGTCCAACCGGTGGCGGAGATTGGCAAGCTGTGCCGTGAGAAGGGCGTCCTCTTCCACTGCGACGCGGTGCAGGGCGTGGGCAAGGTGCCCTTCGACGTGGAGGCCATGCATGTGGACCTGGCCTCCATCAGCGCGCACAAGATGTATGGCCCCAAGGGCGTGGGCGCGCTCTACGTCCGCCGCAAGCCGCGCGTGCGCATCGCCCCCATGGTGGACGGCGGCGGCCACGAGCGCGGCATGCGCAGCGGCACCCTGAACGTGGCGTCCATCGTCGGCTTCGGCGCGGCGGCGGAGGTCGCGAAGAAGGACCTGCCGGAAGAGGCCGCGCGCCTGTTCCGCCTGCGCGAGCGGCTGCGCACCGGCATCATGGAGCAGCTGGACATGGTGACGGTGAACGGCAGCCTGGAGCACCGCATGCCGGGCAGCCTCAACATCTCCTTCTCCTACGTGGAGGGCGAGGCCCTGATGATGTCCATCAAGGACGTCGCGGTGTCCTCCGGCTCCGCGTGCACGTCCGCGTCGCTGGAGCCCTCCTACGTGCTGCGCGCCCTGGGGGTCGAGGAGGACATGGCGCACAGCTCCATCCGCTTCGGCCTGGGCCGCTTCAACACGGAGGAGGAGGTCGACTTCGTCATCCGGCTGGTGGTGGACAAAGTCCGCAAGTTGCGAGACATGAGCCCCCTGTACGAGATGGCCAAGGAAGGCATCGACCTCAAGAGCATCGAGTGGACCGCCCACTAGGCGCTCCCCTCCCCCCAAGACTTTCCACCGGGCACGGGAGCCCCCGCCCGCCCGGCCGCGCATCGGTTGTTCCCGGTGCGCATCCGTTCAAGCGTTGTGCAGAAGGAGCGTGAGACGCATGGCTTACAGCGAGAAGGTCATCGAGCACTACGAGAACCCCCGCAACGTGGGGACGCTCGACAAGAACGACCCGAACGTCGGCACCGGCCTCGTGGGCGCCCCGGCCTGCGGTGACGTGATGCGGCTCCAGCTGAAGATCAGCGACGCGGGCGTCATTGAAGACGCGCGGTTCAAGACCTTCGGCTGCGGCTCCGCCATCGCGTCCAGCTCGCTCGTGACCGAGTGGGTGAAGGGCAAGACGGTGGATCAGGCCATGACCATCTCCAACAAGGACGTGGCCCGGGAGCTGGCGCTGCCCCCGGTGAAGATCCACTGCTCCGTGCTGGCCGAGGACGCCATCAAGGCGGCCATCGAAGACTTCAAGAAGAAGCGCGCGTCGCGGCAGGCGTAGCGTCAAAGAGCTCGCGGCACTTCTTCCAGGAACCGAGGACGACCCATGAACGAGCAGGCCCAGACGACCCAGGCCCCTCAGACGCCCCCCAAGCCGGCCCCCAAGGGCATTGGCCTGGCGGACAGCGCGGTGGCGCGCCTCAAGCAGCTCCTCGCGGAGCGCCAGACGCCGGACGCCGGCCTGCGCATCGCGGTGAAGGGCGGCGGGTGCTCCGGCCTCCAGTACTCCATGGAGTGGTCGGAGAAGTCCCGCGAGCGCGACAAGGTCTTCGAGCGCGACGGCGTGCGCGTCTTCGTGGACCCGAAGAGCTACCTGTACCTCATCGGCACGGAGCTGGTGTTCGAGCAGACGCTGATGGCGTCCGGCTTCAAGCTGAACAACCCCAACGTCAAGGCCGCCTGCGGCTGCGGAGAGAGCTTCTCCGTCTGAGCCTGAAGCGGCCTTCCCGCCCGCCCCGTGGGTCAGGGAGCGGGCAGCAGGGGTCCGGCCCGGTGCCGGGCCCCTTTTTCGTTTCCCCCATGAGGATGTGCGCACCGTGAGGACCCACTTCGACGTGTTCGGGCTGCCCCGCTCCCACGCCGTGGACGTGCCGGCCCTGGAGAAGCAGTACCGGGAGCTGTCGCTCCAGCTGCACCCGGACCGCGTCGCCCCCGGCAACCCGAAGGAGCGCCTGGCCGCCGTGGAGGGCACCACCGCCCTCAACGAGGCCTTCAAGACGCTGAAGGACCCGGTGCGCCGCGCCTTCTACCTGCTCAAGCTCCACGGCGTGGACCTGGACCGCGAGGACGCGGGCGCCCAGAAGGACATGCCCCTGGCGTTCCTGGAGGAGGTCATGGAGCTGCGCGAGGCCCTGGATGACGCCATGGCGGCGAAGGACCTGCCAAAGGCCCAGGCCATGGCGAAGGACGTGGCGGGCCGCAAGGCGGCGGCGCTCCAGGAGGCCGTGGCGGCGCTCGGTGCGCTGGAGGGCGCGGGGGATTCGCCGGACGGGGTGAGAAAGGCATCGCACGCGCTGGGGCGGGTGCGCTACTTCACGCGCTTCCTCGAGCAGGTGGACGCGTTCGAGGAGGAGGTGCTCGCGTGAGCAACAACGGCTATCTGCAGATCCACGACCCGCTCAAGCCGAAGGGCCACGTGGTGGGCATCGACCTGGGCACCACGCACTCGCTGGTGGCGTCCGTCACGCAGGGCAAGCCCCGCTGCGTCCCCGTGGACGAGGGCGACTCGCTGCTGCTGCCCTCCGTCGTGCACTACGGCAAGGACGGCGGCGTGGTGGTGGGCGCCCGCGCGCGCAGGCTCGCGGCCGAGGCCCCCACGGACACCATCGTGTCGGTGAAGCGCTTCATGGGGCGCAGCCCCGACGACCCGGAGACGCGCAAGCTGGGCCACTACGCCTTCGCGCCCGGCGCCAACGTGGTGCGCTTCGACGTGGCCGGCGGCCAGCCGGTGACGCCCATTGAAGTCTCCGGCGAAATCCTTCGCGCGCTGAAGCGCCGCGCGGAGGCGCACTTCTCCGGCAAGGTGGAGCAGGCCGTCATCACCGTGCCCGCGTACTTCGACGACGCCCAGCGCCAGGCCACCCGCGACGCGGGGAAGCTCGCGGGCCTGGAGGTGCTGCGGCTGCTCAACGAGCCCACCGCCGCCGCGCTCGCCTACGGCCTGGACAAGGGCAGCCAGGGCCTGTTCGCCGTCTACGATTTGGGCGGCGGCACGTTCGACATCTCCATCCTCAAGCTTGAGGACGGCGTCTTCGAGGTGAAGTCCACCGGCGGCGACTCCGCGCTGGGCGGCGACGACTTCGACCGCGCCATCGCGCAGCACGTGCTCCAGAAGCGGGGCGTGCAGGCCCCCTCCCCCGCGCAGGTGGCGGAGCTGATGGTCGCCGCTCGCCGCGCGAAGGAAGCGCTCACCGACGCGGCGGAGGTCACCCTCAGCGTGGAGGGCCACTCCCAGCCGGTGTCCCGCGCGGACTTCGAGGCGTGGATCCAGCCCCTGGTGGCGAAGACGGGCGCGGTGTGCCGGCGGGCCCTGAAGGACGCGGGCGTGGCGGCGGGTGAGCTGGACGGCGTCATCCTGGTGGGCGGCTCCACGCGCGTGCCCGCGGTGCGCCGCTTCGTGGCGGAGCTGTTCGGCCGCGAGCCCCTGGGCGACATTGATCCGGATCAGGTCGTCGCGCTGGGCGCGGCGGTGCAGGCGAGCCTGCTCACCGACACCGACCGTCAAGACGAGGTGCTGCTGCTGGACGTCATCCCCCTGTCGCTGGGCCTGGAGACGATGGGCGGCATCACGGAGAAGCTGATTCCGCGCAACTCCACCATCCCCACGGCGGCGGCGCAGGTGTTCACCACGTTCAAGGACGGCCAGACGGGCCTGGACGTGCACGTGGTGCAGGGCGAGCGGGAGCTGGTGCAGGACAACCGCAGCCTCGCGCGCTTCACGCTCTCTGGCATCCCCTCCATGGCGGCCGGCATGGCCCGGGTGGAGGTCCGCTTCCAGGTGGACGCGGACGGCATCCTGTCCGTCACCGCGAAGGAGCAGACCACCGGTGCCGCACAGGCCATCACCGTGAAGCCCAGCCACGGCCTGACGGAGGAGGAGATCGAGAAGATGCTCCTCGACTCCATCGACTTCGCGGAGGACGACATCCAGGCCCGCCAGCTGCGCGAGCAGCAGGTGGAGGCAGAGCGCGTCCTCTCCGAGGCCGACCGCCAGTTGCGCGAGAACGCGGCCCTGCTGGAGGCCGGCGAGCCGGAGGCCATCCAGGCCGCCATGGCCCGCGTGCGCGAAGCCGCGCAGGGCAAGGACTACCTGGCCGTGAAGGAGGCCCTGCACGCGCTGGACGAGGCGTCCCGGGGCTTCATTGAACGGGTCATGAACCGCGCCATCACCCAGGTGGTGTCCGGCCATTCCGTGGAGGAGTACTGAGCCGTGCCCAAGGTCACCTTCAAGAGCCCCCTGGCGGAGGTCGCCGTGGACGTGCCCCCGGGCACCACCCTGCTGGACGCCGCGGAGAAGGGCGAGGCCCAGGTGGGCCACAGCTGCGGCGGCGTGTGCGGGTGCTCCACCTGCCATGTCTGGGTCCGCAAGGGCCTGGACTCGCTGAGCGAGCAGCGGGACGACGAGATGGACCGCCTGGACATGGGCTTCGACGTCCGGCCCTATTCCCGCCTGTCCTGCCAGACGGAGGTGGGCGGCGAGGACGTCACGGTGGAGATCACCGAGGAGTCCCTGGTCGCCTTCATGGACGAGAACCCGGTCATCCGCCGGCAGCTCGAGTCCGAGGGCCGCTGGCCGCTGAAGAAGTAGGCCCCGAGGCGGGTTGAAAAAGGGTGTTGACCGGGCGGGGGAGGTTCTCTATACGTCTCGCCCATCGCGGCGCCACAAGCGCCGCGAGCCACCTGCCCAGGTGGTGGAATTGGTAGACACACTAGATTCAGGGTCTAGCGCCTGCAAGGGCATGGAGGTTCGAGTCCTCTCCTGGGCATGAAGTAAAGAAGGGCCCCGACCACAAGTCGGGGCCCTTTTTGTTTTCCCGCCCTGCCCTCTTCGCGGGCCTCAGGGCGGCGCGGGTTCCACGGCTTCATGCGCCACGTGGTGCGCGGCGGCGCTGGCCAGCCGGCCGCCCTTGCGCAGGTCGCGGATCCGCAGATTGGAGCGGTGCACGCACCAGGCGCCCACGGCCACCTGGCTGATGACGGTGCCCAGGTGGGTGAGCGTGGCGAAGGCCGCCGCGTCCTCCGGGTTGGAGCCCAGCGCGCGCGCCGCCCAGCTGGTCACGAAGTAGTAGATGCCCATGCCCGCCGGGACGCCCGGCAGGGACTGCCCCAGGGAGATGGCGCCCAGCACCACCGCTCCCGCGAAGAGCCCCCCGGGGATGTGCACGCCGTGCAGCGCCAGGCCGTACGCCAGCGCGGAGGCGAACACCGGGAAGATGGAGAAGAAGAACACCCTCGCCATGCCCTTGAAGCTGCGCGCGGTGCCCAGGCCCTCGCCCACGTGGCTGAGGAAGCTGTCCACGCGGGGCATGGTGTGGCGCTGGTGCAGCCAGCGGCCCAGCGGCGCCGCCCAGTGGGCCAGGAGCACCACCAGGGCCACCAGGCCGATGCACAGCGACAGCGCCACGTGCAGCTCCGTCCGGAAGTGGGCCATCGTCGCGCCGAAGGGCCCCAGGAAGGACAGGGCCACCAGCAGCATCAGGCAGGCAAACTCCATCAGCTTGCACACGCCCACGGAGCCCAGGCTCCGGATGAAGGGGAGTTTGTGCGTGCGCGACAGCAGGAAGGAGCGCGTCACCTCCCCCAGCTTCCCCGGCAGCGCGTTGTGGACGAAGACGCCGATGCCGACCATCAGGAAGCGGTCCTTGAACGGGATGGGCTTGCGCAGCGTGGCCTGCCACTGCACCGCTCGCAGCGGCACGAGCGACGCCTGCAGCAGCATGAACGGCACCAGCCACACCAGGTGCCCCGGCAGGTCGCGGACGAACTTCCCCAGCGGGAAGCGCGGAATCAACAGCGACCCGGGCCCGTGCAGGTTCCACTTGAAGAACGCGGTGGAGAGCAGCAGCACGGACAGGACGAGTCCCACCACCGCGCCCAGCACCTTCAGCCACGTGCGTCCACCGGCGTTGGGAAGCCGCATGGTCCTCCCCTTCATCATGGTCAATGCAGGATCCGCGGTGAGCCGGTGTCCAGGTAGGCCTCCGCCAGCCGCTCGTGCAGCCGCGCGCAGTGGCTGAGGCCGGACAGGTCCACCGGGCCGTTGGCGGGCCACATCACCAGGCTGTCGGACTCCACGCGCGTGAGGCCGCCGTGCGAGCCGAACTCCCACGCGAAGCCCACCGTGCCGCCCTTCTGGACGGCTTCACCGAAGAGGACCAGGTCGCCCGCGGTGTCCATGCGCGGCAGCCCGTGGAGGAAGTCCGCCACGGCGCGCCGGCTGTACTCGGTGGTGAGCGGCGCGCGGTCCAGGTCCGCCGCGCCGTAGACGCCCCCGCCCATCACCACGACGGCTTCCGCGCCCCGGCGCATCGCCACCATGCCGATGTCCGGGTTGTTCGTCGCCCGCGCCAGCACCTCCGGGTGCCGCGCCAGCAGTTCGCGCGCCTCCAGCGGCGCGGGCCGTCCGCTCAGGTACACGTGGGCGAAGTTGCCCGCCTCCACCACCACGGGGATGAAGGGCTCGCGCGCGGCGGTGTCCGGTGCCGGGGGCGCGCGGCCATCCAGCAGGCCCCGGCGCACGTCGTCCTTCAGCGGCGGCACCTCGCCCTCGAAGAGGACGGCCTCCAGGCGCCGGCCCTGGCGCTGCTCCAGGGGCAGGCTGTCCACGTGGCCGTGGTCGGATAGGAGGATGACGTCGTAGGGCTCCGGCGCGGCACGGGCCACGGCGAACAGCTCCGCGAGCGACGCGTCCACCCGGTGCAGCTCCTGCATCGCCAGCTCCGAGCGAGGGCCCCGGCGGTGCGCCACCTCATCGTAGTTGCCGTAGACCAGGTAGATGAGCGGCACGCCGCGCACCATGTCCACCAGGGACTTGGTGTGCGCGAAGCTCCAGCCCAACCGCTGGAGGAGGATGCGGCTCACGAGGAAGCCCTGCTCATGGCGCCAGTCGTTGAGGGTGCGCGCCCACTGGCGCACCTCGCGCACGGCCTGCCAGGACTCCATGCCGAAGGAACGCAGGAAGTCCCATGCGCCCTTCGTGCGCGCGGACCCCAGGCCCTGCATCTCGTACGCGAACGAGCGCGCCATGAGCTTGAAGCTCGACAGCGTGCTCATGCACATGCGGTTCATGGCGCCCGCGTGGAAGAGCGAGAAGTAGGTGTGGCCGCCGTGGTCCAGCAGGCTCGTGCGGCCATGGCCGCGCAGGCGCGCGTCGATGGCCATCGCGTCGCCCGGCGTGTTCATCTGCACCTTGCGGCCGAGCGCGCGGTCGTACCAGCTGTAGCCCGGCAGGTTGGGGTGTTGCAGCCCGTAGAGCAGCCCCGCCTGGAAGAAGGGTGTGGACGTGGGTGCGCCCCAGAACGCGTTCTCCAGGTGATACGCGCCAGAGCGGACCAGCTGTGCGACAAAGGGCATCCGCCCGGTGACAATGGCCTCGTCGAGGAGCGCCTTGGGCACCCCGTCCAGGTGGACGAGCAGAGCGTTCCGGGGCCGACGGGCCGCCGCTGGCGGAACTTTCGAGCCAATCCTCCGGACGAGGGTATTCGCCCAGTTTCGTGAATTCTCGCTGACAAGCTCGTTGAGACTTTCGCGCACGTTGACGGCTCCCCCATCCCCCAAGGCAAAATGGGCATTCAGGGGGACAGGAGCTTCCGAGGCCGCGTTGCTCTCTTGGAGAGCAGGCGGGCGGAATGGGTTCCTGTCCCGGGCTGGAATCGATGCGCCCCCTCGGGGCTTCACGGGGTTTCGATGCTGGCTCCAGTCTTCTTGCTGTTCTTCATGCTGCTGTCCCTGAGCGCCGTGGCGGCAGGCCGCACCGCCGCGCCCGGGCTCGTGCCGGTGAAGCAGACGCCGACGATGGACGGCATCGCGCTGCCCCTGTTGTCCTTCAGTTCGGATCAGGGCTTCGGCTACGGCGCCGTGGGCGGCATGTACCTGTACGGCGACGGCACCAAGGCGCCCTATGCGCATGCCCTGTCCGCGCAGGTGTTCTTCACCGCGCGCGGCGCCATGAATCATTACCTCCGTTACGACGGGCCGCAGTTGCTGGGGCCCCTGCGGCTGGAGGGACGGCTGGAGTACCGCCAGGAGAAGAGCAGCCCGTTCTTCGGCGCGGGCAACCTGTCCGCCCCGGACTTCCGGGGGGACGTGGACAACGAGCGGTACAACTACGACAAGGGCTCGCCGGGCCTCTGGGTTCGCCTTCGCGGGCGGCCCTTCGGTGAGAAGCACCCGTTCCAGTCGTACGTGGGCTACGGCTGGCGCTACACCCGCGTGTCACCCTACGAGACGTCCATCCTGGCGCAGGAGAAGCCCATCGGCATCGAGGGCGGGCCCAGCGGACAGCTGCTCGCAGGCGCGCTCTGGGACACGCGCGACGACGAGTCCGACCCGACGTCCGGCGGCGTGGAGGAGGTGGCGCTGCGCGTGTCGGGCCTGGCCACCTTCAGCCGCTACCAGTACGCGGGCGTGACGCTGAGCGAGCGCCGCTACATCAAGCTCACGCCGCGGCTCGTCTTCGCGCAGCGGCTCACGCTGGACATGCTGTTCGGCGAGGTGCCGTTCTTCGAGTGGATGACGACGGGCGGCGTCAACGTGACCGAGGGCATTGGCGGCATGGGCAGCGTGCGCGGCATCGAGCGCAACCGCTTCGCCGGCAACGTGAAGGCCTTCAGCAACTCCGAGCTGCGCTTCCAGGCGGCGCGGATGTCCGTCTTCGGGCAGCCGCTGGCGCTGGGCGCGGTGGTGTTCCTGGACCTGGGCCGCGTGTGGCATCCGGGCGTGACGGACGGCAAGTGGCATGAGTGGCACCCGGGCATCGGCGGCGGCCTGCGCTTCTCGCGCCGCGCGGCCGTGGTGCGCATGGACTACGCGCGCTCCACCGAGACGGGCCGTCAGCGCTTCTACATCACGTTCGGTCACATGTTCTAACGGCGGGCCCGGGCGCGCGCCGCACGTTTTCAGGTGAGCGCGTCCACCCAGCCGCGAAGCCGCGCATCCACCTGTGCTTCGCCGCGCACGCCGGGCTCCACGTCCAGCGTCAGCGTGAGGAAGCCGCGCGACTCCAGGCCCTGGCGCAGGGCCTCACGCGCCTGCGCATCCGGGGCGAAGAGGATGCAGCCGTCGCCGCCGCCCGCGCCGGAGAGCTTGCCCGCGCAGTGGTAGGACGCGGCGATGGCCAGCACGCGGCGCATGCCTTCGGTCTCCAGCGGGCCCAGTTCCAGCAGCAGCGCGTGTTGGGCCTTCACGGCCTCGGAGAAGGCACGGAAGTCGCCGCCGCCCAGGCCGTCTTCAATCGCATGGCCCAGGGCGTCCGAGCGCTCCACGAAGGTCTTGCGGCCGGCTTCCGCGAGCCGGGCCTCCACCTGGTCGATGAGGAGCTTCGTGGACGCGCTCTCGCCGGTGAAGGCGTAGAGCATGGACACGCGGGGCACGGGCATGCGCCAGAGGTCCACGGGCGAGGACTCCGCGAGCGCGGCGTTGAAGCGGCCGGTGTTGGCGGCGTTCGCGAGCGCGGTGATGTCGTAGCGCCGGTAGCGCACGGCACCGCCCGCGAAGCTCGTGGCCACGTCACCGCCGCTGCCCTTGCCGCCCTGCCCCAGCGTGTGCGCGGTGAGCGCGAGCTTCAGCACGTCGAACTTCTCTTCGAGCACGTAGCGCGCGGCCTCCGCGGCGAGCACCGTCGCGGAGGCACTGCCGCCGATGCCCAGCTTGTGGCCCCCCGGGCCCAGCGCGCCCGGCGCCACCGCGACGTCGAAGCCCACGCTCGCGCGGCCGTGCGCGCGCAAGGCCTCATCCAGCGTGCGGGCGACGAAGGAGAAGCCCGCGGGCACGTCGCGGTCCCACTTCACGCCCCGGGGCGTGGTGAGCCCCTGGAGCGTTCCTTCCTCCAGGCAGATGTGCACGCGCGAGTCCTGGCGCCTGCGCACATAGGCGGCCGTGCGCGGCGCCACCGCGGCCAGGCGTGACACGCCGCCCCACAGCACGGCGTACTCGCCGGAGATGAACAGCTTGCCCGGGGCGGAGAGTGCTCGGTCCATCCGTGTGTCACCTCTTCCACGCGTGACGTGCCGTGTGCAGGCACGGCGCGTTCATGGGAATCCAGCCAGCCTCCAGGCCGTGCGACGTACCGTCTCACGGCGGCGGGGGCGTTGCGAGGCACGTCCTGGTGCGCCCGGGGCGCGTCAGCCTTCCGCGCGGGACCTCGAACGTGGGCGTCTGATCACGCCCACGCGTCGGTCTACCTCCTGTCCGGCGGGTCCCAACCTGTCCGACAGTCGGACAGGTTTCCGCTGCCTGGCTGGCGAGGCCCCCTGCCACGACGGGTGAGAGGCTGCATCCGCTGGAGCCGCACGCCGCTCCAGCGACATGCGCCGTCCGTCAGAACAGGTGCTCGGAGAGCAACGTCGCGTCACCGCCGGGCACGCAGCGCACCACTTCCACGGCTCCGCAGGCGCGGGCCAGGGCCTCCGCCGCGACCTCGTGGGCCGCGTCCGTCAGCAGCACCGGGTTCGGCCCGGCGTCGAGCGTGAACCACACCGGCACGCCCTTCTTGCGCTGCTCGCGCAGGTGCTGGATGAGCCCCAGCGTCGCCGAGCTCAGGTAGCAGAGCGGCGGATCCGCCGCGAGCGAGGTGCTGTGCATCCGCCACGCGTTGCGCTCGCACAGCTCGCCCAGCGCCTCCAGGTCCTTCTTCGCGATGAGCTCGCGGGCGCGGGGCACCTCGGCCTCCGCGTCCTTCACCCACGCCGGGTAGTAGGGGCTCGTCTCCACCGTGCTCTTCATCCCGTCCCGCGACTTCACCTCTTTTTCGCCGCGGTCGACGATGGCCACCACCATGCGCAGATCCGCCCAGTGCCCCGCGTCGAAGCGCTGGACGGCGTAGCTGTCCTCGCCGTCCGCGCGCTCACCGCGCTGCCACTCGCAGAAGCCACCCTGCACGCTGCGGCACGCGGAGCCGCTGCCCCGCCGCGCCAGGATGCTGGACGCGCGCGTGTCCTCCGGCAGCCCCGCCGCCGCGCGCCCCGCCACCGCCAGCGCCGCGAAGCCCGCCGCGCTGCTCGCCAGGCCCGCCGCCATCGGGAAGTCCCCGCGCGACACCACCTTCGCGGGCCCCAGGTCGCGCCCCGCCTGCACGCGCACGGCGTCCAACAGGCGCAGCACGCGGTCGCGCTCGCTGCCCTTCGCCGCGTGGCCGTGCAGTTCCACCGTGTCCGCCTGCGCGCCGAACTCCACCGTCGTCGTCACGTGGATGGGCGCCAGCGTCAGCGACAGGCTGGACTGATGCGGGAGGATGAGCGCTTCGTCCCGCTTCCCCCAGTACTTCACGAGCGCGATGTTGGGATGCGCCCGGACCGTTGCCTTCATGGAATGTCTCCCTGGGCCCGCGGCCCCGCGAGCTGGCTCGCGAAGCAGCGCACGCCGTCGCGCGTCAGTCGCGCGACCACGGGCTCCGGTTCGGAGAAGAGGCCGATGACCGCGCCACCGTCACCTCCCGCTCCCGTGAATTTGGCGCCCAGCGCGCCCAGCGAGCGCAGCCGGAACACCATGTCCTCCAACGCTGGCGACGACAGGCCCAGCGCGTTCAGGAGGCCCTGGTTGACGTTCATCGCGTCCCCCAGCCCCTCCAGGTCGCCCGCCTCCACCGCCTTCGCCGCGTCGGTGACGAGCCTCCCCACCTGACCGAAGAGCCGCTTGTAGCGCTCCGGCCACCGCGCCTGCCGCTCGCGCAGCGCCCCCACCGTCAGCTTCGTGGGACTGCGCGCGCCCGCCAGCGCCACCACCACCGACACCGGCCGCGGGCTCTTCAGTTCGCGCGCTCGCCCGGTGACGCCCGCCGGTGCCTGCACCCGCCGGTAGAGGATGAGCTTCTCCTCCGCGCTGGTGGTGTGGTCCACGCCGGACGGCGTGCCGTGGAACTCCTGCTCCATCTCCCACGCCAGCCGCGCCGTCGCCTTCGCCGTGGGAGCCTGCCCCGCCGCCTGGAGCAGCACGCGGGAGGTGGCCACCGCCAGCGCCGCGGAGCTGCCCAGCCCCGCGGACAGCGGCAGCTGCGGCTCCAGCGTGACCTTCACCTTCGGCTCGCCCACCAGCTTCGCCGCCCGCGCGAAGGCCTTGCGCATCATCCGCTTCTGCGCCGCGTCCGCCGTCACCGGCACGTCCAGCACGCACGAGCGGGAGGGCATGCCGCGCGCCACCACGCCGATGGTCAGGGGACCCGCGATGGCCGGGTAGCCGTACACCACGCTGTGCTCGCCCAGCAGGATGACCTTGCCGGCACCGAAGGCGACCAGGGGATTCTTTGCGGGAGTCATGGCACCAGGCAGGCGAAGGGACGGGCGCTTTCTTTCCGCGCACCGCCCCGCTGCGTCAAGCGCTCCCGCGAAAGGAGCGCCCGGGGGCGGACGTCAGCCGTTGGTGAGGGTGGCGATGGCGGGCGTCTCCGAGGGAAGGCTCGCGAGGATTTCACGCGCCTTCTCCACCTTCACGTGCCCCGCCTTCACCAGCAGGTTGGCCACCTTCTCCACGTCCCCGCCGCGCGCGCCCGCCGTGACGGCGACGCTGCGCGCGTGCATGGCCATGTGGCCCTTCTGGATGCCCACGGACCCCAGGGCCCGCAGCGCCGCGAAGTTCTGCGCCAGGCCCACCGCCGCGAAGACCATGGACAGCTCACGCACGCTCGTCGCGCGCATCAGCTTGAGCGCCACCTGCGCGCCCGGGTGGATCTTGATGGGGCCGCCCACCATGCCCAGCGCCAGCGGCAGCTCGATGCGGCCGACGAGGTGCCCTTCCTCCAGATACCAGGTGGACAGCGGCCGGTACTGCCCGCCCCGGCACGCGAACGCGTGCGCGCCCGCCTCGATGGAGCGCCAGTCCTGCCCCGTGGCGATGGCCACCGCGTCGATGCCGTTCATCACGCCCTTGTTGTGCGTGGCGGCACGGTACGGATCCGCTTCCGCGAAGCGGCTCGCCTGGGCGATGCCTTCGGCGATCTCCTCGCCCGGCAGGCCGAAGTCCGCCAGCAGCGGCAGCGGGATGCGGCACGTCGCGCGCGCAAGCCGCTTGTCCGCCAGGTTCGACAGGATGCGCAGGTACACCCGGCCGCCCGTGACCTGTTCAATCAGCGGCGCGACACCCTCCGCCATGGTGTTGATGAGGTTCGCCCCCATGGCCTCCTGCGCGTCGATGAGCAGGTGGACGATGAGCAGCGGCTCGCCGCGCGGCCCCTCGGGCGCGGGCAGCAGGCGCACCTCCACGTCCTTCGCGCCGCCTCCGCGGGCCACCATGGCCGGGTGGAAGCTGTTGGCCAGGGCGAGGATCTGCTCCTTCGCGTCCAGGATCCGCTCGCGCGCGATGCCGGCGTCCCCGTAGTTGGAGACCTGCACCTGGCCGATCATCATCGACTCGTCGGCCTCCGCGACGAAGCCGCCCGCCTCACGGACGATCTTCGACGCGAACGACACCGCCGCGACGACGGAGGGCTCCTCCACCGCCATGGGCACCAGGTAGTCGCGCCCGTTGACGTTGAGGTTCAGGCCCAGGCCCAGCGGCAGGGAGAACGTGCCCACCGCGTTTTCAATCATCTGGTTGGCGGTCGACAGGTCCAGGCCGCTCTCGCCGCGCAGCTGATCCAGCTCCGCCTCGGTCAGCCGGAACATCTGGCCGATGCGCGCCAGACGCTCCTCCAGGGGCAGCTTGTGGAATCCGGCGAGCCGGGACGTCACGGTGTCAGACATGTTCTTCCTTCCCAACCTGGGATCCACCCGGCATCACAACGCCGCCAACCAATCCTTCAACGCGCCGGTCAACACGCGGGGCCGCTGCCGCAATTGCGCGACGGTGCGGCTGCCCGTCAGGACCAGCGCCTGCCGCAGGCCCGTGAGGATGACCTTCAGCGCCTCCTCGGCGGCCGGCAGTCCGCCCTGCTGCTGGGCCCGGAACAGCGGCAGCGCCATGCCCGCCAGGTCCGCGCCCAGCGCGAGCACCTTCGCGGACTCCAGCCCGCCGCGCACCCCGCCGCTGGCCACGAGCCGCACCTCCGGCCCCACCGCCTTGCGCACGCTGGCGATGGCCGCCGCGGTGGGGATGCCCCAGCCGCTGAACTCCGCGCCCACCTGGGCCTGCGGGCCCACCGCGCGCAGCTGCTCCACGCGCACCCACGACGTGCCGCCCAGCCCGGAGACGTCCACGTTGCGCACGCCCAGTTCCACCAGCCGCCGCGCCACGTCCGGGCCGATGCCGCACCCGGTCTCCTTCACCAGCAGCCGGTCGCCGAACGCGCGCGACAGCTCCTCCACCACGCGGTAGCCGCCCCGGAAGTCGCGGTCGCCCTCGGGCTGCGTCAGCTCCTGGCCCGCGTTGAGGTGCAGCGCCATGCCGTCCGCGCCAATGGCGTCCATCAGCCGCCGCACACCGTCCACGCCCAGGCCAATGGCCTGGTACAGCCCGATGTTGCCCAGCAGCGCCACCGTGGGCGCCACGTCGCGCACCGCGTAGGACGCCGCGCGAGCGCTGTCCTCCGACATCGCGCGCTGGCTGCCCACGCCGAAGGCCAGGCCGTGCCGCTCGGCGAGCAGCGCCAGGTCCCGGTTCACCGCGCCCGCGCGGTCGGTGCCACCCGTCATCCCGGTGACGAGCAGCGGCGCCTGGAGGCGCTTGCCCAAAAACGGCGTGGACAGGTCCACGTCCTCCACGGCCATCTCCGGCATGGCGCAGTGGATGAGGTGCACGTGCTCCAGCAATGTGGAGTTCTGCGCCGGCTCCACGTCGCCGGTCGCGCACAGGTCGAGGTGGGCATCCTTCCGCCTGGCTGTCGTCTCGTCGCCCATGTCGCTGAATGCCGCCCGCGCTGTCGCTGCAAAAAACGTGTAAGCCTGGAAGGTCATTGGGTTCCTAGCAAGTGCCCGGGCCGGGGTGCAAGCCAAAGGGCCCCAGCGGTCGCCCCCGGGGCGCGGATGGACGCGGTGGCTTCTGGACGGTATGAGCCACCGCGTGAGCACGCCGGAAAACAGGGTCGTCGTCTTCCTGCACAGTGGCGAATACGACCGGGTGCACCAGGGGCTCTCCATCGCGGCGGCGGCGACCGCGGCCGGACGGCGCGTGGAGGTGTACCTGTTCTGGTGGGCGCTGGAACGCTTCCTGATGGACAGGTTGGATGAGCCGGACTTCGCCGGCCGCGAGGACGTGGCGGACCGCTTCGAGGCGCGCGGCATGCCCACCGTGCGCGCGCTCCTGGAGCACGTGCGCGAGTCCGGGCTGGGCACGGTGGCGGGCTGCACGGGCTCGCTCGGTGCCCTGGGGAGCGAGTCGAAGGCGGGCGACAGTGGCATTGATGTCTGGCTCGGTTGGAGCGCCATCCTCCAGCGTACGGCGGGCGTGACGGATCGTTTCTACCTTTGAGACGAGCGGCCCCAGGGGCCATGGGCCTCCGGGGTAGCTTGGACCCGTTACGTTGACGCCCCCCTGCTCCTGCTTACGTTTCGTGTGGCCCCCTTGACGGGGCGAAAGGCACGGAACGAGGACCATGGCGCGGCGTGACCCCCACATGACATCCCGAGGACCGGCGGTACCGGCGCTCAAGGGCGGCGGGTGGCACCGGCTGGGCAACGCATTGAAGACGACCGTGCTGCTGGCGGGCTTGACGGCGTTGGTGCTCGTCATCGGCCAGCGGCTGGGCGGCGCGCAGGGCCTGGCGATGGCGGGCATCTTCGCGGTGGTGATGAACTTCGGCTCGTACTGGTTCAGCGACCGCATCGCGCTGGCCATCCACGGGGCGCAGCCGCTGTCGTACGAGCAGGCGCCGTGGCTGCACGAGATGGTGGAGCGGCTGGCCGCGCGCGCGGGCATGCCGAAGCCGAAGGTCTACATGCTCCCCACCGCACAGCCCAACGCGTTCGCCACGGGCCGCAACCCGAGCCACGCGGCCGTCGCGGTGACGGCGGGCATCGTGGACATCCTGGACCGGCGTGAGCTGGAGGGCGTGCTCGCGCACGAGATTGGCCACGTGCGCAACCGGGACACGCTCATCGGTACGGTGGCGGCGACGCTCGCGGGCATCATCAGCTACGCGGCGCAGATGCTCTTCTGGTTCGGAGGCAGCATGCTCAGCCGGAGCGACGACGACGAAGGCGGCCTCGCCGGAGCGCTGTCCAATCTGGGCCTGCTGCTGGTGGCGCCCATCGCGGCCACGCTGCTGCAACTGGCGGTGAGCCGCTCGCGCGAGTACGGCGCGGACGCCACGGGCGCGGAGCTGTGCGGGGACCCGGATGCGCTGGCGAGCGCGCTCCTGAAGATGGAGCGCGGCGCGGAGGCCATGCCGTACGACCGGGCGCCCGCGACGTCGCACCTGTTCATCGTCAACCCGCTGCACCACGGCGGGGTGATGTCGCTGTTCTCCACGCACCCGCCCATCCCGGAGCGCGTGCGCCGGCTGCGCGAGATGAGCGCGCGGATGGGCCAGGGCACGCGCACCCGCGGCGGCTGGGAGTACGCGTACTAGGTCAGAAGGGCTGGAAGCAGTCGTAGTTGCGCTGGGAGACGATGCGGCCGTCGCGGAAGGTGAAGAACATGCCCAGCGACGCCCGCATCGTGCCTCCCGCGGGCAGGCTCCCCAGGGGCACCCGCAGCGTCGCGCTCCACTCCGCCTCCACCGCCACGGCGTCCCCCACGCAGAGCGCGGAAGTCACCTCGTAGCGCTGGGCCGATACGGCCTTCTGGCCCCGTTCGGCGGAGGACAGCAGCGCCGTCAGGTCGCGCGTCGTCCCCTGGGGCGTCAGGCGGTTCGGGTACTCGTGCTGGCGCACCTCCGGGTGGAAGAAGGCGGCGAGGGCCTCTCCGGTCGCCCCCGCTTCGAGGGCCTGCAAGTAGCGCCGGGTGAACTCCAGGTTCGGCGAGGACTGGGACATGGCGGGCTCCCTGGACCGGGCATCAGGAGGAATTGCACAACCCCGGTTTCACAACCTCCATTGCACAACTTGAGTTGTGGATGCAAGACAAGGGGCCATGGCACGTCGAGCGCGTGGGGGAAGTCCGGAGCTGGAGGCGTTGGACCTGGGACATCTGGCCCTCTTCGTGGGCATGCGGGTGAACGCGCTGGTGCTGGAGCGGGTGCACGCGGCGGGCTTCCCGGGGCTGCGGCAGGGGCATGGGTACGTGGTGCAGCACCTGCTGGAGGCGCCTCGCACCATCAGCGAGTTGGCGGAGCTGTTGGGCGTGACGCAGCAGGCGGCGTCCAAGACGGTCGCGGAGCTGAGGACGCTCGGCATCGTGGAGGCAGCGCCTTCAGACGACGCGCGGACCCGGCGGATCCGCCTGTCCGAGCGGGGCCATGCCGCCGTCGACACGACCCGGGACATCCGGGCGGATTTCGAAACGCGCTTCCGCCGCGCGCAGGGGGCCCAGGTGATTGACGAGACGCGCCGGGTGCTCGCGGCGGTGCTGGAGTCGCTGGGCGGCGCGGAGACGGTGCGGCGCCGGCGGGTGCGCGAGCCCCGCTGACCGCGGGCTTATCCGGGCAGCGGACCGAAGGACTCCTCCGGATGCTCCAGCATCTCGCGCAGCGTGCTGGCGATGACGCCCGCGTGGTAGCCGTCGAGGAAGCGGTGGTCGAAGGACGCGTTGATGTTCATCACGTGGCCGGGCACCACCCTCCCCTCCTCC
>NZ_RAVW01000260.1 GCF_003611585.1 Corallococcus exercitus
GGGCGGGCAGGGGGGCCTTGGTCTGCTCGGCTCTGCCTGGGGTCAAGGCGTGCGTGCTGTCTTCTCGCTCGCGTTGGTTCGAAACGAGGTTTCCTCCTGGTGGGACGCGGCGTCTGGGTATGGTGCTGGGCGCTCGTGGCCCTGCTGGGTCTCACGGGCTGCGACCCGGGGACGGAGCTGACGTCCTGTGCCGCCGACTGCGAGGGCGCGGCCTGCGCGGCCTGTGTCACGTCCCTTCCCGAGGAGACCGCCCGGCCCGCGCTCGCGTGTGATCAGCTCCCCGCGCCGTCACGGTGCCTGGGGCCTCGCGTGCTGGAGCGGTGTGAAGGTGGCGCCGTGCACCGGGAGGACTGCGCCGAGGACACGACCTGTGTCGAAGCGCCTGAGGTCGCCTGTGTCTCGGGCTCGGCGTGTGTCGACGGTGTCTCGCGGTGCACGGAGTCGCGGACCCTGCAGGTGTGCACGAATGGCCGTTGGGTCGCGCGGGCCTGTGACGTGGCCTGTAACGCCGCGCCGGGCCGGGGCTTCTGTGGCGCGCCCGGGCCCACGTTGAGCGGCACGGTGCGCTACGCCCGCCGCTTCCCGGATGCGGAGTTCCGCACATGGGCCCTGGAGTGGGACCCCGTGCCCGCGCGGGGTTTCCTCATCGTGTCGTTCCAGGGCACGAAGGTGCTCGACTCGCAGGTGACGGATGACACGGGCCGCTTCACGCTGAAGGTGTCGTCCTCGTTCGGTGAGGACGACCGCATCGTCGTGTACGCGGCGGGACGGGGACGTGACGGCGCGGTCGCCTACGCGGTGGCGGACCCCGGGCTCCCTGGCGAGCAGTCGGTGACGACGGTGCCGGGCGAAGCGGCCCGCATCTGGAGTTGGTCGCGCACGACGCGCGAGCTGTCCGGACAACCCGTCTTCACCCTCACCGAGTCCGAGGGGTCCGGCGCGGCGGCGGTGTTCGACGTGCTGGGTACGGCCTGGCGCCGGATGCGCGAGCGCTACGGCGGGCGCGATGGCCTGCCCGTGGTGGCGTGGCTGGGCTTCGGGACGACCTGGTCCTGCGGTGCGTGCTTCGCGCCGTGGCCGGTGACGGCGGTGGGCCGGAGCTGGGAGTCGCAGGTGTGGCTGCCGGGGGACTCGGATGCGGCGTGGTGGTCCGACGCGATGGTGATGCACGAACTGGGGCACTGGGTGATGGCCAGCCGGGGCACCAGCCCGGAGGAGGGCGGTCCGCACTTCGTGGGCGTGCCCACCTTCCCGGGACAGGCCTGGAGCGAAGGCTGGGCCACGTGGTTCAGCGCGGACGCGCGCCGCAGCCCACGCTACTTCGACCGGCAGGGCGGGACGATGTTCTGGGTGGACCTGTCCGCGCGAGCCTCCTCGGTCAGCCCGTGGACGCGGCCCCGCGCGGAAGCCGGTCTGCTCCAGTCCGTGGACGAGAACGAGGTGGCCGCCATCCTCTACCGCGCGGCCACCGGCACCTCGTCGAGCCAGCCCCTGTACGACGCGCTCGCCGCGCCCGCGATGAACCGTTCGCCCTGGGCGCGCGGCTACACGCGGCACACCTGGAAGCGGGACGGGAAGGGCGCGCTCACGGACGTGGTGGACACGGGCAAACCTTCACCGTACCTCGCGGACTTTCTGGACGCGCTGATGTGCCAGGGCTTCCCGAGCACCCTGGTGGACGCGGCCACGCAACCCGCCACCGCCTTCCCGTACCCCAGCCACGAACCCTTGTGCCCATGACGCCCCCTCGAAGCGGAATCCCCGGGCCCATGCTGGCGCCGGACCAGGAGGCCCTGCTCATGACATCGCCGCGAAGCGGAAGCCCCGTGCCAATGCATGAGTCCTTGCGCATGACGTCTCCGCGAAGAGGAAGCCTCGCGCCCGTGCATGAGTGCTTGCCCATGACGTCCCCGCGAAGCGGAAGCCCCGCGCCCGTGTCCCCGTGTCCATGAAGCTTCCACGTCCGATGCCGCGAAGCCGGCGCTCCATGCCCCTGAACCTTCTGCGTCCCCTGATGCGGAAACGCGTCGCGGGGGCCGTGCTGGCCCTGGCGCTGGTCGGAGCGCTGTCGGCCGGGATGGCAGCCGGCGCGGACCGCGTGCGGCGCAAGAAGCCACTGCGTGCCTCGGAGTCACCACCCCAGGCGAAGCAGAAACCCGTCCACGCCTCGTCGCCGACGCTCCTCGCGTCCGCGCGCTCCGTGGCGCTCCCCTCGCACGGAATGGATTCATGGGACCTGCCGTCGTCGAACGAGCGCCACGAATCCCGTCCCACCCCCGTAAAGACGCACGCCACGGACACGGTGACAGCCCCCAGCCCCATCGCGCTTACACGCGGCCCGGAGGACGGCGCCACGGTGACGGACAGCACGGCAGGGCCCACGGTGCTCCCTGCAACGGCCCGCATCCCCGCGCCGCTGCACGTCTCCTGGCGCGTGGTGGATGCTAGCGCCGACACGGTACGGCTCGTCGCGCGGTTCGACCGGAGCCCGGGCTTCACCGCGCCCGTGCAGGTCTCCCTGCGCGTGCCGCCGCGAACGGTCCTCCGCGAAGGCCCCACCGCGCCCATCGTCCTGGACGGAGACACGCACGAAGTGCCCTGGACCCTGGGCCTGCCCGCGGGCACGAGCCCCGATGACGACCTCGTGCTGCTGGCGAGCGCCGGAGGTGAGTCCTTCGGCGTCCACGCGGAGGCGCGCTACCGCTTCGGCCGGACGCTCGCGGAGGCACCCCGGCCCGCACCCGCGGGGCCTCCGCTGCCGGACGCCCTCATGCAATCCCGCGAATAGCCCCCTGTCTCCAGGGCAGGACTCCGTTCGTTTTCATGAAACCCGCCAGGGTGGGATTGAAGGTTTTCAAAGAACTCCACGTAGAGTCGTTTGAGCGTCATCGCATCTGAAAAGGGGGCCCCATGACGAAGGTTCATCATCGAGGACCGCAGCCTCACTCCACGCCCGTGGCGCGGAGTGCGCCGCCGCCTCCTCCGCCCAAGGCGCCCGCCAGGGCTCCTGCCGCGCCCCCGCGTCCCGCCGTCCATCCCCATTCGAGGGACGTGTTCGAGCCGGCCCGCCCCGGCCCTGCTCGAGCCGCGGGTGCCTCCGCTCCCGCGAACCGCGCCACGGCCGCCGCGCATCCTTCCGCGAGCCGGACGGCCGACGTGTTCGAGGTCCCCCGCCGCAACGAAGCGCGAGCTGTCACGACCGTGCGTGCGCGGGATGCCACGCCGTCGGCCGGTTCACGGCGGCAGCAGGTCTCGCGGACCATTGAACGGGAGATCCACCGCATGCCCCTGTCCGACAGGGCTCGCGAGCGGCTGGAGCAGACCGCGCTGCACCCGGGCAAGTCCGCCGAGGACCGGCGTGCCGCGAGCGACCTCCGCCGGGTCATCTACTCCACGCGCTCGATGCCTCCTTCCGCCCAGTCGGACCTGGTCCGGCCCTTCGTGAACCACCCCACCGGGAAGGAAGCGCGTGCCGCCGCGGCGCTCACCCGGGACCCGGACTTCCGCAAGGCCTCCACCTCCGAGCGCGAGCTCATGGCCAGCGTCTTCCCCAGCACGAGCCCCGCGACCGCGCGAGCGCTGCCGGCGCTCACCCGGCAGCTGTCGCAGACGAACCTGTCCAAGGCCGAACGCGAGCAGGTCCTCCGCCATGCCTGCTCCGAACAGCGTGACGCGCCCACCCGGGAGGCCACGCGCGACGTGATGCGCGCGCTCAAGGGGCAGCCGGAGGCGGCGAAGAACGCGCTGCTCGAGCCCTTCACGAAGCCCTGGCTCACCGAAGCCCGAGCCGAAGGCGCGCAGGCCCTGGTGAAGAGCCCCGCGTGGAAGCAGCTGGGGCCCACCGAGCGCACCCAACTGGCCCAGGTCTTCTCCGAAGCGCCGGGCCATGAAGGGCTCCGCTCGGTCAAGGTGCTGTCCCAGAAGCCCGAGCGGCTGATGGACCGCGACGCGACGGGCGGCACGCTGCTGTCCAACCTGGCCCGGCTCGCCAAGGGCCCCCTCCATCCAGGCGTGGGCGAGTCCCGGCGCGGGGAGTTGATGCGCGGCGTCCTCCAGGAGACCTCACGCGCCTATCAGGTGAATCAGTCGGGCTTTGGCACCTGCACCGTCACCTCCATGCAGTACGAGTTGGTCCGGGACAACCCGGCCGAGTACGCGCGCATCGTGGCGGGCCTCGCGGGGCCCAACGGCCGCGTGGACATGCGGGGCGGGGGAACGCTCGAGTTGCAGGCGGACTCGCTCCCAGAGAACGCGCTCCTGGACCGTTCGTTCAGCGAGGCCCTGTTCCAGTCCTCGTTGATGGAGTTCGCCAACGGCGCGGACGAGTACCACGTGCAGGGGCCCCACGGAGACGAGTCCATCCGCCCCGACGGCACCACGTATCAGGGGCAGTACGGGGACGGGATGGTCCGGGCCTCCAGCGCCCTCTTCGGCAAGCCGTTCACCGACTGGAGCACCACCGACCTGTCACGGGATGCCCAGCTGGACTTCCTGCGCAAGTACCAGCCGAAGGGGCCCAATGATCCGGTGCTCATCTCCTTCGACACGAACGGGGCGGCGGTGGAAGGCGGCGGCCACGCTGTCACCTTCGTGAAGGTGGAAGGCGACCGCGTCTTCTTCCGCAATCCCTGGGGCCCCACGGCTGACCCCAAGGGCACGGAGGAGGACTTCGGGGCCCGCGTGGAGAAGGGCTCCACGGGGCTCTACTCCTTCTCGCTGGAGCAGTTCCGCGAGCGCGTCTACGCCCTCACGGTCCCGTCGGAGGCGGCGGGCTTCGGAGGCCGGGCGGTCGCCTGAGCCAGCCTCAATCGATGTTGAAGTACACGTCGTCGATGGCGCCGTGGAACTGGTCGTTGTTGTTCCCGGCGCTCTTGGCCCCGATGCCGACGGACTGGCCCGTGGGGTTGATGTCGTAGGTGCTGGCGAGCAGCGCGCTGCCCCGGGCCACGTTGTCGATGAGGATGGTCAACGTGGTGCTGGTGCGCTGACACGTCACCTTGTGCCAGACGCCATCCGCGATGCCCACGGACGCCTTGACGATGACGGCGTCCGCGCCGCCCGTGGTGCGCACCACGCAGCTGGGCTTGCCCGTCACCGCGTCGTCCAGCTGCAGCTTCCACTGGGGCGTGGAGGAGAGCCCCTTCTGCACCAGGTTGGAGCCGTGGTCCGTGCTCAGCTCCGCGAGCGTCACGCGAACGCGCGCCCCGAAGGAGAACAGCGCCGTGCCCGGGTTGAGCGCCGCGGAGTCCGCCGCGCTGATGAACGCCTTCGCGCACGTCGTCCCGACACAGACGGCCGGGAAGCGCACGCCCTGGCCCTCGTAGCCCGGCGTCTCCACCACGACGGTGCCGCCGTTGCTCGCCTGCACGGTGCCCGTGTGGCCCTTGCCGCTGTCGTCCACCACGGTGGTCACCGGGTCGGACACCGACTCGAACTTGTAGCGCAGCTTCTGGCTCACCGCGCCCGCCGTCAGCGGGCCCAGCATCAATACCGCGGCGAATCCCATCCGCACCTTCATGACGTACCTCCCCAGGGACTGCGTGAGCGTGCCACTCCAGCACGGACTCAACCCCTGGGGGAGCGGGAAGGCTTCCCCGCCGCGCACGTCACGGCACGTCGACGGCCAGCTTCTGCAGCGCGGACTTCGCGTCGGCGTGGTCCGGCTGCAACTTCACCGCCGCTTCGTACTCCTTCTTCGCCTCGGGCTTGCGGTTGGTGGCTTCCAAGAGCTGCGCGAGCGCGAAGTGCGGCTCGCCCGCGCTCGTGTCCACCTGCGCCGCGCCCCGGAAGGCCTTCTCCGCCTCCGGCAGCTTGCCCTGCCGGTACAGCGTGTGCCCCAGGTACAGGAGGCCCAGCGAGTTGCGCGGCTCCACCGCCAGCACGTCGCTCAGCACCTGCAGGGCCTTGGATTCGTCACCGCCGCGCAGGTACAGGAAGCCCAGCTCCGCGCGGGCCTCCAGCTGCGCGGGGTCCTTCGCCACCACGGCCTCCAGCTCCGGCACCGCCAGCTCCGGCCGGCCGCGCCGCGAGTGCAGGATGCCCAGCCGCGCCAGCGCCGCCGTGTCCGCCTCCTCGCCCTGCGCGGGCGTCAGCAGCTTCTCCGCCGCCGCGTAGTCGCCCATGGAGAGCAGCAGGTCCGCCAGGCCCAGCTTCGCCGCGCGGTGCTTCGGGTCCTCCTGGAGCACGGCCTCGTAGAGGGGCCGCGCCTGGGCGCCCACGTGCTTCTTCGCGTACGTATCCGCCAGGGCCAGCCGGTTCTCCACCGTGGGCTGGAGCTTCACGCAGTCCGTGTACTGCGCGATGGCGCCGTCCAGGTCGCCCTTGGCCTTGAGCGCGTCGCCGTAGCCCGAGCGGGTGCCGGGGTCGTCCGGGAAGGTCTCCACCGCCGTCTTCAGCGTGGCCACCGCGTCGTCCACCTTGCCCAATTCCAGATAGGCGCGCGCCAGGCCCTGGTAGGCCTCCGTCGTCTTCTTGCCGTCGTCGGCGCTCTTCTCGATGGCCTTCTGGAACGCGGACACCGCCTGCGTCTTCTTGCCCTGCGCCAGGTACAGCTGGCCCAGCTGCGTGTACGGGCCGCTCGCGCGACGCGGCTCCAGCAGCAGCGCCTTCTCGAAGGCCTTCGTCGCCCGGGCGTTCTCCCCCAGCTGGAAGCACGCGAGCCCCAGGTTGAAGTGCGCCTCCGCGTACTTCGGATCCAACGCGATGGCCTTCTGGAACGCCTCGGCCGCCTTGCGCGCGTTGCCCTGGCCGTCCAGCACCACGCCCAGGTTGTTCTGCGCGCGCGCGTGCTTCGGGTCCGCCTTGAGCGCCGCCTGGTACTCCGCGAACGCGCCCGTGACGTCGTTCTCCCGCATCAGCACGACGCCCAGGTTGTAGTGCGCCTCCGCGTCGCTGTCCTTCTGGCGGATGGCCTCGCGCAGCGTCTCCTTGGCCTCGGCGGCCAGGCCCTTCTCCGCCAGCGCCTTGCCCAGGTTCACCCGCGCCACCTGGAGCGCGCCGTCCAGCTTCAGCGCCTCGCGGTACGCTTCGATGGCGTCGTCCGTGCGGTTCGCGCGCTGGAGCACTTCCCCCAGGTTGAAGCGCAGCTCCGCGTCCTTGGGCGCCAGCTCCGTCGCCACCGAGTACTGGGTGATGGCTTCATCCGTGTCGTCCTGGATGCGCGCCAGCAGGCCGCGCTCCGAGCGCAGCGTGGCCTCCTCCGGGAAGGCCGCCAGCGCCGCGTCCAGCACCGCCTTGGCCTTGGGCACGTCACCCGACAGCCGCAGCGCGCGCGCCAGCGCCACCTTCGCCGGCACGCCGTCCGGCGTGAGGCCGACGAGCTTCGTCAGCGGCGCGACCGCGCGGCGCGGCTGGTTCTGGGACAGGAAGGCCGTGCCCAGCTTGTAGAGCGCGTCAGGGTCGTCCGGGAGCTTGTCCGCGCGCGGAGCCGCCACGGGCTTCTCCGGCGGAGGCGCCTCCGGGGCAGGGGCCTGGGCCGTCAACAACTGGAGGAGGAGGACGCCGGCTTTCGTCATCACAGGTTCTCCACGTACGGGCTGGCACGCGCGTCGAAGGTCTTCTTGGCGAGGGCGGCCTTCTTCGCCTCCCACGCCTCCTTCGCCGCCTGCGCTTCCTTCGTGTCCCCGGCGAGGTTGGCGCGCTGTTCCTTCACCGCGGCCTCGCACTCGGACACCTGCTCCTCGAAGTCCTTCGGCTCCAGGCGCTCACTGCCCTGCACCTTCGCCTTGCGCGCCGCGGTCAGCCGCGCCAGCTCGAAGCGGGCGAAGGCGCAGCGCAGCGACAGCTGCTCCACCTCGCGCAGCCCCACGTTGAGGCGCTGGTGCGCGCGCAGGTACTCCACGCGGGACTCGGACTCCGCGATGGCCAGCTGCGCCACCTCGCGCGACGACGCGTCCGGGGCGCGGTCCTCCTCGTCCTCGGCGGCCTCCTGGCGGGACTTCGCGCGGCGGATGTTGTCGCGCGCGCGGTTGACCTCGTTGTCGGCCTCGTCCACGCGGTCGATGGCCAGCGCCAGGTCGTTCTCCGCCTCCAACAGCTCGATGCGCGTCTCGTACGGCAGCTTCTTCACCAGCGTGTCCGGCACGCGCATGCCGTAGCTCGGGCCGCAGGCGGCGGTCAGGAGGGACAGGCTGAGGAGCAGGTGGCGCTTCATGGAGCAGTGGCCTCGAAACGGCTGAAGATGGTGCGGCCGGAGTAGACGTCGGTGCCGTTGGTGAAGGTGACGTTGAACTCGCCCGACACGCGGTCCCCGGTGGTTTTCGGAAGGGACTTCACGAAGAGGTTGCCGCGCACGAGCGGCGGGAAGGGACGCACCGGTTCGTCCAGCACGCTGCGGTCCACGCTGCCCCGCTGCGAGCCGTCCTCCAGCGCCTCCGCCAGGTCGATGTCCAGCGAGCCCGCGTACTCGTTGTCCGGCAGCATGTCCGCCACCCGCGCGCTCACCTTCAACACCACGTCCTGCCCGCTGCCCTGCGTGTTGACGAAGCTCACCGCCAGCGTGCCCTCCGCGAGGGCCGCCTCCGTGCGCTGGTAGCGCAGGTCGAGCAGCTCCGTCACGCTGCCCTCCAGCTTTCCGCCCTCGTCACCACACGCGGGGGTGACGAGCAGGGCCAGCACCGGAGCGATGAGGCGGAAGGGCGCGCTCACTTGCAGGCCTTCCATCCGGCGTCCACGTCCGGGCCGTTGAGCGTGCCCATGTCCTTGAGCACGGCCAGCTCGCGGCGCGCGCCGTCCGTGTCGCCGAAGCGGCAGCGCAGCGCGGCCAGGTTGAGGCGGGCCTTGTCGTAGGTGGGGTCCGCCTCCAGCGCCTTGGCGTACGCCGCGCGGGCACCCATGGCGTCACCCAGGTTGAGCATGGCCCAGCCCAGCGCCGCGTGCGCGGACGCGCGCGTGTCCTGCAGCTCCGTCACGCGGCCGAAGGTCAGCTGCGCCATGCCGTACTGGTGCGCGTCCAGGTAGCCCATGCCCAGGGCCTCCAGCGCCTCGGCGGTGAGCACCTTCTCCGCCTTCTTGCGCAGGTCCTCCAGCGCCGCGGGCTGCGTGGGCGCGGCCGGCTGCGGCACCGGCAGCGCGGCCACGTCCGTGCGGTTGCGGCAGCCCACCACCGCCGCGTTGAAGACCTCCAGGGACTCCGCGCGGGACAGGCACGCCTTGAAGGCCTCGTCGGAGCGGGCCTTGAGCGGCGCCACCTGCTGCTTCACCGCGTCCTGGAACTGCTTCGTCTCCGCGGCGGACAGCCCACCGGGCACCGGCGTCTGGTCCACCACGTCCGCGATGTGGCCGTACGCCAGGGCGATCTTCCACAGCGACGCCACCGCCCACTCCGGATACCCGAGCGACGCGGCCTGCGTGTACACGCCCTCCATGGCCTGGAGCGCCGCGACCTTCTCCTCTACCTTGTCCGCCGGCAGGTCCTTGTAGCCGCGGTAGAGGATTTCGCCCAGGTACCAGAGCCCCTTGGCGGCCTCTTCCGTCTGGCCGTTGGGGCCCTGCACCGCGGCGGTGAGGGTGGAGATGAGCGCGTCCGGCGGAGCGGTGGGCGCCGTGGTGGCCTGCACCTCCGCGAGCACCGCCGCGGCGGCCACGTTGTTCTTGTCCAGCTTGATGGCCGTCTCCGCCGCCGTCTTCGCGCGGGCGTAGTCCTTCTGCTTCAGGCGCGTTTCCGCGAGCAGGGCCAGCACCTCGCCCTTGCGCGCGCCCGAGGCCTCGGCGGCCGTCTCCAGGTTGCGGGACGCTTCCTTGTACTCACCCAGCGCGATGCGCAGGCGGGCGCCGGCCATCCAGCCGTCCACCGACGCCAGGTCGCCGCTCAGCTTCTGGCCCACCTGTTCGAACCAGCCGGCCGCCTCGTTGAAGGCCGCGGCCTCCGCCGCGTGACGGCCCAGCGTCAGCAGCACGTCCGACAGGTACTGGCTCTTGGGGTAGGACTGCACCAGCTTCGTGCCCAGCTCGCGCTCGCGCGGCAGGTCGCGCTTCTCGCGCGCGGCGGTGAACGCGCCGTAGAGCGCCTTCTCGCCGATGTCCGTGTTCTTGTTCTCGTCCGCGACCTTCATCAGGCCTTCGATGACGTCGCCCGTCTCCTGCGCGCTCTGCAGGGCCAGCTCGTCCAGGGCCTCGGCCTTGCTCTGCGTGAGGATCTTCTGCACCTCCCCGCGGAAGCCTTGCGGCAGCGAGGACGCGAGGAACTTGCGGCCCGTCTCGTCCAGCTTCTTGAAGTCGTTCACCTGCCGCAGGCTGTCCAGGGCCAGGTTGCCCGCCACCGGCGCGTCCTTGTACTGCGGGTGCGCCAGCGCGAACGCGGTGAACAGCTCCGCCGCCTTCGGGTACTCGCCGTCCTCGTAGTAGGCGCGCGCGATGTTGAACTTCACGTCCAGCACGTGCGGGCTCTGCGGGTAGCGCGACACGTAGTTCGCGCCCAGGAGCTTCAGCGCCTGCCGCGCGTCGGCGACCTCGAAGGCGTTGCGCTTCTGGGCCTCCTCCGGCTTGAGCGTGGAGAAGTGCGCCAGGAGCGCGCCGTACATCGCCGTGTCCACGGCCTTGTCGTCCTTGGCCTTGTCCTCGTAGCGGGCCAGCTCCTCGAACTGGCGCGCGGCCTCCGGGAACTCCTTGGCGGCGAAGAGCGCGTCCGCGCGGTTCTTCATGATGGGCCGCACGTACTGCTCCGGCCGGAACAGGCCCAGGTACTCGCGGTAGGCGTCCGCGGCCTTCACGTACAGGTCGCGCGAGTCCGCCTTCTGCGCCGCCAGGTGCACCTGCGTGGACAGGTCGCGCGCCATCTCCTCCAGCTCCGCGAGCTGCTTCTTGCGGTCCGCCTCCGCGATCTCCGGGTCGGTCTTGCTCTGCACCGCGGCGCGCACGAGGAAGCGGATGTCCTCCGGCTCCGGCATCACCTTGCCCTTGGCGGCCTTGAGCGAGTCATACAGCTTCTGCCCGCGCTCCAGGTCCAGCTCCGGGTCCGGCTGCACTTCCATCAGCTTGCGCAGCGCGGGGATGGCCCACTCGTACTGCTGCTTGATGAAGTAGCGGTTGCCCAGCTTGTCCAGCGCGAGCGCGTACGTGGCGCGGCCCTCGCTGAGCTTCTCGAAGTAGTTGAGCGCGCCCTTGGGGGGCTTGGCCTCCGTGTAGCTGTAGACCAGGTCCAGCAGCGCCTCGCGCTTGACGTTGAGCGCCTTCTTCACGTCCACGCCGGGCAGGGGCGCGCTGGCGGCCGCCGCCTCGAAGAACGTCACCGCCTCCGCGTGCTTGGCCTGGTTCACGCGGATCCAGCCCATCTTGTAGCGGGCCAGGTCGTGCACCGGCGACGGCGGCAGCTCCAGGATGGCCTGGTAGTGCTTCTCCGCCTCGACGAGGTCCGCCTTGTCGAAGAAGTGGTCGCCCAGAATCTGCTCGGCTTCCAGGCGCAGCGGGCTGTTGGGGTACTTGCGCGTCAGGTCCCCCAGCGTCTTGAGCATCTCGTCGAACTGGCCCAGCTCGCGCTGCTCGTGCGCCAGGTAGAACGTCACCTGGTCCCCGTCCTTGAAGTCCGGGTACTCGCGCAGCAGGCGGTAGTACATCTGCACCGCCTTCTGCTTCATCAGGCGCGTCTCCGGGGAGACGATGGCGCCCGTGGCACCCTCCGGCCGGGACTCGGCCTGGAGGTAGTACACGTAGCGGCTCTTCTCGACGTAGAGCTCCGCCAGCCGGAACTGCAGGTCCGGCAGGTACGGCGCGTTGCGGCTCTTGGAGATGAGCTTCTCCGTCTCGCCGATGGCGCGGTCCACCTTGAAGATGTCGCGCTTCAACTTGGCGATGAGCTCCTCGCGCTCCTTCGCCTTGGACACGATGGGGTTGGTGTTGGGTCCCACGCGGCCGCTGGGGCCGGGGGCCGCGGCCGCGAGCAGCGCGGCGGTGATGAGGCCGGTGAACGGGCCGGTCATGGGGTTTCCTCGATGCAACGGCTCTCGATGCGGACCCGGTAGGACTTGAGCTCGTCGTTCCAGTATTCGTTGTCGAACTTGAAGGCGACCTGCGCGGGCGACAGCAGCTCTTCCTCTTCCGCCGCCACCACCTGGGCGCCCTTCTTCACGCGCTCGTACAGCTTGAGGCCGACCTCGTACTCCATGAGGCGCACCTGTTCGGCGGCGCGCAAGAGCGTGTCCGCCTCCTGGCGCACGGCCTCCTGCAAGCGGGCGTCGTACACGCGCACGGCCTCCGCGTGGGACAGGTCATACAGCCGCGTCAGGTGCCCGAAGAGCCGGTCGCCGAAGCTGCCGGCGTAGCGGCCCAGGCGCTCGCCCTCCAGGTCCAGCAGCGACACGAACTTCGCGGCGCGCTGGGTGCCGCCGTGAGCGTTGGCGGCGCGGCGCAGGCGCGCGTCCTGGCTCAGGTCCTCGCGGTTGCGCACGGACTCCAGCGAGTCCGCGTACCGGCGCGTCAGCTCCTTCGCCGCGCGCTTGGCGGGCAGGTAGTGGCACAGGTCGCGGAAGATGAGCGCGCGCAAGAGATACTTGTCCGGCATGAACTCATCGCGGAAGGTGGGCGCGTCCAGGGTGGTGAGGATGCCCAGCGCCGCGCGCAGGTCGCCCAGCTTGTAGCGGGTCCACGCCTCCTCCAGGTAGAGGCTGGCGCGGCCGGGGTCCAGCTCCGGCAGCTTCACCTTGCCGTACGCCTCCAGCGCGCCGGGGAAGTCCTTCTTCTCGTAGCGCAGGCGGGCCACCGCGAGCGCCGCCTCGTTGCGCGCCTCGCGGGTGAGCTTCTCGTCCTGGGACAGGGCGAGGAAGTCCTTCACCATCTCCTCCGGCGGATCCTTCACCTGCTTGAGCCGCGTCACGAGCAGCGCGAACTTCGCGTGGCTCGCTTCGGCGCTCGTCTCCGGCAGCTTGGAGAAGTGCGTGTTCGCCCAGCGCTCGTTGCCCACGCGCAGGTCCACCAGGCCCTGCTGGTAGTGCGCGTAGGCGCCCGTCTCGTCCGGGAGGAAGCCCAGGTCGAGCGCGCCGAAGACCTGCTCGTCGATCATCACCTCGTCGTGCGGCCGGTCCGTCAGCCCCTTCAGCGCGTCCAGCGCGCGCGGCAGCACGTTGGGGTTGGAGCGCTCGCGCGCGATGCGCGCCAGGTACGTGGCGCCCGCGTGCGTGAGCCCCAGGTCGATGAGGCTCCTGGCGAGGAAGTACTGGCCCCAGGCGTAGTTGTCGTCGGTGCGGGGCGTGGCCTGGAGCCACGCGTACAGCGGGCCCGCGGCGTCGCGCGGCTTGCCGTCGAAGTACGCCTTGAGCGCGTTGTCGAAGGTGTCCGGCGCCACCTTCTGCGGCGGCGGGGGCGGGGCTTCCGCGACGGCGGCCTTGGCGGGCGCGGGCGCACCGGCGGCGGTGCCCGCGTCCGTGGGGCCGGGCGTGCCCGCGTCCGTGG
>NZ_RAVW01000261.1 GCF_003611585.1 Corallococcus exercitus
CCGTCCCACCCCTCCCGGGCGATTGCCCCGCCGTCTTCCCCTATCATCCAGGACTTGCCTGTTTCAGGTGTATGTGTTGGATTGAATGAACAAATACACCCTGGCGGGCCGGAGGGGTGTCCGTTCAGTCGGAGAGGTCCCGCGCCATCCGTGGTGCGCATGTCTCAGCATTGAAGTATGCCCGGCGATGCGAGTTTTTCACTCGGAGCGCGCCGAGAGCGGCTCCGGGTGGACTTCATCGATGAAGCCTGCCCTGCGGGGCAGAACCAATGAAATCAATGGCTTGGCCCCTGGCGCGGAAGGTGCTCTTGGGGAGGCCTGCATCGGAAGCGCGGGATGTCAGCCCTCTGCGCTTCTCTGCGTGGGGGACCCTCATGCGAGTCGAGGTCGGTATGCGTAGGACGTGGAGCCTGTGGGTGCTGCTGGCGTTGTTCGTGGCGCTGCGCGCGAAGTCGGGGGACGCGCATGAAGTGATGGTTCAGTCGGATGTCTGGACGCGGCCGCTGGTGGCGGCGGGCCTGGTGGCCTCCAGCACGACGCGAGAGGCGCTGGGCGATGGGCTGGCGCACTACACCTGGAAGGTGCGGGTAGGGACGGGGAAGTACGACGTCATCACGGTGCACCGGGTGGTGCGCGAGTGGCGCCCGTGGGTTCCGGCGCGCAGCAGCCGGGCGGTGTTCATGGTGCACGGGGACCTGTGGGGCTTCGCGCCCGCGTTCCTCACCAACACCTGTGTGAACACGATGCCGGAGAACCGCTCCCTGGCGGCGTACCTGGCCAGCCAGGACGTGGACGTGTGGGGGCTGGACCTGCGCTGGGTGGGCGTGCCGGAGGCGGAGACGGACTTCCAGTATATGAAGGACTGGAACATCCAGAGCCACGTGAAGGACCTGGGCACGGGCCTGGCGCTGGCGGACGTCGTGCGGCGGCTGTCCGGCAACGGCGGCAATGACCGGATGTTCCTCATGGGCTGGAGCCGGGGCGCCACCATCGGGTACGCGTACCTGGACGCGGAGTCGCAGCGTCCGCGCGCCCTGCGCCGGGTGGACGGCTTCGTGCCCATGGACATGGCGGTGCGCTTCGGGCCGGACGCGGCCCAGCAGCGGCAGTGGGCGTGTGAACGGTACGAGGCGCTCCAGGCCGCCCGCGACGAGGGGCGCACGGAGGGTGGCCTGCTGGGGCCCGCGCCGGGCACGCCGGTGCGGCTCATTGGCCAGCTGGCGACCCAGGCGCCCAACTCGCCCTCCCCGCTCGCCGCGACGGGGCTCACGGCGCCGGCCCGGCCCACCAACCGGAAGTTCGCCGTCATCGCCGCCGGGCAGACCGGGGCCCTCCTGGCGCCGCTCCAGCCGCTGACGCCGGGCTACCACCTGGCGGGCAGCGTGCCGGACGCCGCCGGCCTGCCGGACAGGACGGCCTTCACGCCGGAGCCCACCCTGTTCGACTACCTCCAGCTGGCGGTGCCCTACCAGAGCCTCAACGAGGTGGTGGAGACGGAGAAGCAGCTGTGCGGCCTGGACGTGCCCTTCGATGACCACCTGCAGGACGTGAAGGTGCCGGTGCTGTACGTGGGCGCGGCGGGCGGCGTGGGGCGCTACGGGGAGTACTCCACGCGCCTGCTGGGCAGCACGGACGTCACCCACCTCATCGTGCGCAGCCGGCTGGAGTCGGAGCGCGCGCTGGACTTCGGCCACGCGGACCTGTTCCTCGCCCGGGACGCGCGCGTGCGCGTGTGGCAGCCCATCCTCCACTGGGTGCAGGCGCACTGAAGGGGGCACACCGGACGGCGGGGACTACTCCGCCTTCCACAGCCCGTGGCGCCGGGCCCTGCGGCCCAGCGTCACGGGGTCCATGCCCAGGGCCACGGCCGCGCGGCGCAGGACGCCGCCGTGGCGCTCCAGGGCCTCGCGGATGAGCTCGCGCTCCACCTGGTGGAGCCGGGCCCGGAGCGAGCCGTCCCCCGTGGGGTCCGCGCGGGGCACGGTGTTGTTGAGGAGCGCGGGCGGCAGGAGGCGCCGGGTGAGCATCTCCCCGGGCCGGGACAGCAGCACCGCCCGCTCCACCACGTTGCGCAATTCGCGCACGTTGCCCGGCCAGCCGTAGCCGTGCAGGACCTCATCCGCGTCCGGCGCCACGCCCGTGGCGGAGCGCTTGAGGGTGCGGTTGAACTGCTCCACGAACGCGCGCGCCAATTCCGGGATGTCCTCCGGGCGCTCGCGCAGGGGCGGGATGTCGATGGTGAAGCTGTTGAGCCGGTAGAAGAGGTCCGCGCGGAAGCGGCCGGCGCGCACCTCCTCCCCCAGGTCCCGGTTGCTCGCGGCCACCACGCGCACGTCCACGTGCCGCACCTGGGTGCCGCCCACCGGGCGGATGTCGCCCGTCTCCAGCACGCGCAACAGCTTCGCCTGGAGGTTGGGCGTGGTGTTTTCAATCTCGTCCAGGAAGATGGTGCCGCCGTTGGCCAGCACGAAGAGGCCCGGGTGGTCCGACACCGCGCCGGTGAAGGCCCCCTTCACGTGGCCGAACAGCTCGCTCTCCAGCAGGGTCTCCGTGAGCGCGCCGCAGTCCTGCACGACGAGCGGCAGGTCCCCCCGGCCGGAGAGCCGGTGGAGGATGCGCGCCAGCACCTCCTTGCCGGTGCCCGTCTCGCCCTGCAGCAGCACCGCCACCCGGTGGGGGGCCACCAGGCGCACCATCTCCATCACCCGCTGCATGGGAGGGCTGCGAAAGCCCACGTCCTCCCCGTGGCGCCCCGGGCCGCCCACCGGGGCCTGGGCCAGCGCGCGCTCGCGCATGAGGTTGCGCTCCAGCTCCAGCGCCATGCGCCACTGCTCCGTGCGGAAGCCGTGCTCGCGCCCCGCCTGGAGCACCGCCTCCCGCATGGTGTCCGGGTCCGGCCACGGCCCCAGGGCCCGGTAGATGCGGCCGGTGTTGAAGAGGGCCACCAGCCGCTCCGGGGCCGCCGGGGCGCAGTAGACGATGCGCGAGGCCAGGTCGCTGGGCGGCCCCGCCCCCGAGGGGTCCACCTCCGCGCGCAGCTCCGCCAGGGACTCCACCAGCGCGAGCGCCCGCGACTCGTCCTGGCCGCACACCAGGAGCGCGGCCATGTCACCGCGCGTGAGCAGCGCGTGCACGTCCTCCGCGGTGGCGGCGAAGTGCGGCGTGGCCACGCCGTCCAGGGACTGGCGCACCGCGCGGGACTCATCGTCCGAGGCGAAGGCGGCCACCACCTGCAGGTGGGACGTGGCCAGGTAGCGCGCCAGCTTCACGCCGTCCGCCGCGTCGAAGGCGCCGAAGCTGATGCCCAGCGCCGCCACGGTGCCCCCGCCGCCCGCGGTGTCGTGGCGCCAGCGCACCACGCCGTGCACCCGCACGTGGGCGCCCGTGTCCGGCAGCGAGAAGGCCATCTCCACCGGCTCGTTCTCGTGCGGGCCCTCCGACGGCCGGCGCGGCGTGGCGATGAGCCCGATGCCTGTCTCGCTGATGTTCACGGACCAGCAGCCATGCAGCGCCGGCTGGGTCACCACCTTCACGTACAGCGGCTTGCGCTCACTCCGAGCCACCTGCTCGGACGCGGGGCGCGTCATGGGGTGCGTCACTCGACCGGCCTCATGGCCGCGGCGCGGCGGGCTTCCTGGAAGTCCACGGACATTTCAGGAGGGGTTCTGCCTGATTCTTCCGTCATCGCAAGTCGGCGGCAAAGGGGTGTCCCCCGCCCACGTCGCAACTGGACACGG
This sequence comes from Corallococcus exercitus, assembly GCF_003611585.1. Taxonomy (GTDB): domain Bacteria; phylum Myxococcota; class Myxococcia; order Myxococcales; family Myxococcaceae; genus Corallococcus; species Corallococcus exercitus. The sequence goes on from NZ_RAVW01000261.1 coordinate 3,738, forward strand.
GTCCGAAATGCCCTGCCCGGAACGCGGCGCGCGTGTTCCCACACCGCACCACAGCCTGCGGCGTGAACGGGCCGTGCTCCGGCGGTACGCCTCCCACGAGACACGCCGTATCGCCCCTGCCGGTGGGTTGAAGGATTCCAACCGGGACGTCTGAAATTGATGTCTGTCTTTTGGGTCTGAACCTGCCCAGCATGCAAGCGGGCTCAACGTCGCTTGTGTTCGAAATAGAACTTCGATATTCCGATTGTCACCTTGGAGCACGGCAGCCTTTCCTGCGCTGCCGGATGGAGCACTCAAACACACGTCACGCTGTCTTTCTCCTCCCGTCGACACGGCCCTGTCGCACAGGTCCGGGAGCACGAGAGGGGACTGCCCCGCCGTAAAGCCAGACATTCCCCGGCCGTGCTCCGCCTCCTGTCTTTGGAGCATGGCTTTTCACTGCCTGTCCTTTCCCCCTGGGCCACCCCCTTGAAGAAAACCCTCCTCCTGGTTGAAACGTTGTTCGTCCTGGGCGCTGTCGGCTGTGGCGCTCCGGATGGTTCCCTTCCGGATATGGACCGCCCGCCGGCGCTCGAGTCGTCCGGCGAGGACCTCACCACCACCGGCTGCACGCAGCTCACGCCCGCGAGCGTGAAGGCCAGCGGCGACGACGGCACCGGCAGCGTCGCGGCGAATACACTGGATGACCAGCTCACCACGCGCTGGAGCAGCCTGGGCAAGGGCCAGTGGATCGACTTCGACCTGGGCGCCACCAAGGGCCTGGGCGGGATGGCGCTGGCCTGGCATCAGGGCGACACGCGGGTGAACACGTTCACCATCTCCGTGTCTCCGGACGGCTACACCTACACGCAGGTGTACAGCGGCAAGAGCCAGGGCACGACGACCGCGGCGGAGACGTACACCTTCACGCCGGTGAGCGCCCGCCGGGTGCGCGTCACCGTGCAGGGCAACACCCTCAACGACTGGGCCAGCATCGCGGAGGCGCGTCCGTGCTCCGGCACGACGACGAATCCCACCCCGGGCGGCATCGTGTGGCGGGGCGACTTCGAGTCCGGCGACCGCAGCCAGTGGGACGGCACGCAGATGATGTCCGCGGACCGGCTGCAGGTCGTCTCGTCGCCGCTGCGCGAGGGCGGCTTCGCGCTCAAGGCCACGGTGAAGCAGGGCGATGATCCCATCAACTCCAGCGGCAACCGCAATGAGCTCTTCAAGCAGACGAAGGAGGCGGCGGGCTCCGAGTACTGGTACCGCTGGAGCACGCGCTTCGCGCCGGACTTCCCCAGCGTGAACACGTGGCAGCTCTTCACCCAGTGGCACCACGACGGCTGCTGCGGCTCACCGCCGGTGGAGTTCTACGTCTATGGCGAGGAGATGCGGCTCAACATCGGCGGGGACCCGGGCGTCATCGTCTGGAAGACGCCGCTGGTGCGCAACGCGTGGCATGACTTCATCTTCCACGTGAAGTGGTCGCCCAACGCCACCGTGGGCTTCGTGGAGCTGTACTACGACGGCAACCTGGTGCTGCCCAAGCGATACATCGCGACGCAGTACTCCGGGATGCTCAACTACCTGAAGATCGGCCTGTACCGGAATGACACCGTCGCGCCGGTGGGTGTCGTCTACCACGACGGCTGGGTGATGGGCCGGACGAAGGCGGACGTGCTGGATGGCAACTACCAGCTGAAGTGAAACACCGGCCGCGTGCCCCGGTAGGCGCCGGGGCACGCCCCGGGATAGGCTTTCACCGCCCATCCCGAGGAGCCGTCTCATGCGTCTGTGCGCCGCGCTGACCGCCGTATCCCTGCTGGCGTCCTGCACCACGACCTACGCCATTCCCAAGCCGGAGCTGGCGCGGCTGGACGGCTTCAAGGACGACAACGCGGCGCTGCTGAGGGAGCTGGGCGACGTGATGCTCAACCGCCCCAACGACCGCCGGCGCACGGTGCTGGACGTGGAGGGCAAGGCGCACCACTTCACCTCCGACACGCCGCTGGCGCTGGCGCGGGGCTCCGCCCAGGCGGACGTGGAATTCCAGCGCTTCATCGAGGTGGGCGTGGACGCCGACCGCTTCCGGGGCGTGCCGCTGGAGGGCTCCTCCTCCGGCGCCGCCGCGCCCGCGCTCGTGGTGCCGCTGACGGAGGTGGACCACGCCCGGCTGCGCGAGTTCAGCCTGGGCAAGACGCTGATCCTGACGGGCACCATTGGCGCGGTGCTGCTGGGCTCGCTGGTGGCGGTGGGCATGCTCTTCGAGCCCACCACGGGCTCGGACAACGACGACCGCGGCGTCATCGACCTGGGCCCCCGGCCCCAGGTCCTCCGGGGCGCGCGCTTCTAGCGTCCCCGCTAACGCGCGTCCGTGCGCTGGCGCAGCAGGCCCTCCTGGGCCACGGAGGCCACGAGCCGCCCGTCGCGGGTGAAGACGTGCCCGCGCGCCAGGCCCCGGGCGTTGCCGGCCCAGGGGCTCTCGATGCTGTAGAGCAGCCAGTCGTTGACCTTCAGGTCGCCGTGGAACCACAGCGCGTGGTCCAGGCTGGCCATCTGGAAGCCTGGCTTGAGGAACGTCAGCGCGTGCGGCTGGAGCGCGGTGCCCAGCAGGTTGAAGTCGCTGGCGTACGCGAGCACGTAGCGGTGCACCTGGGGCTCGTCGGGCATGGCGCCGTCGGCGCGGAACCAGACGTGCTTCACGGGCGGCTCGGCGGACGGCTCGAAGGGGTCCACGTACGTCACCGGGCGCATTTCAATGGGCTTGGCGGAGAGGAACTTCTCCCGGTGCCGCTCCGACATCCGGCCCGCGTGGCGCCCCAGCAGCTCCAGGTCCGTGGGCAGCGACTCCGGGGGCGGCACGTCCGGCATGGTCGCCTGGTGCGTGAAGCCCGGCTCGTCGCCCTGGAAGGACGCCATCAGCGTGAAGATGGGCTGCCCCTTCTGGATGGCCACCACGCGGCGGGTGGTGAAGCTGCCGCCGTCGCGCACGCGGTCCACGGTGTAGACGACGGGCAGGCCCGCGTCCCCGGGGCGCAGGAAGTAGCCGTGCAGCGAGTGCACCGTGCGCGCGGCCTCCACCGTCTGGCTGGCGGCGGACACGGACTGCCCCAGCACCTGCCCTCCGAAGAGCTGGCGGAAGCCCAGGTCCTGGCTGGCGCCACGGAACAGGTTCTCCTCGATGGGCTCCAGCTTCAGGAGCCCCAACAGCTCGTCCAGCACGCGGCTCATGCACGTCCTCCCGTTTTGACGCACCCCGTCCATACCCCAGCCCCCGGCCGGAGCGCGCGGGCCAATGTAGAGTGCGGCGCCTTTCTCCTCCGGAGGAGCCCGTGGCCCCGCTTTCCCTGCCAGATGCCTTCCGGCGGCACCCGGCGGCCTGGGGCATGGCGGCCACGTTCGCCGCCAGCCTGCTGTTGCGTGGGCTGTACCTGGCGGGTTCGCCGGACCGGGACTGGCCCTTCTCCGTCTTCTTCGCGGGCGACGCGCGCTTCTTCCACACCGCCGCGCTGGACCTGGCCCGGGGCCGCGAGGGTCCGGCCGCCCTGCCCTACCACCCGCCCCTGTTCCCCGCGCTGCTGGGGTTCCTCTACCGGGTGCTGGGGGAGCCCCGGGGCAGCGCGCTGCCGTACAAGCTGGCGCTCGCCTGTCTGGGGTCGGCCACGGTGGCGCTCTGCCAGGGCTTCTGGCGGCGCCTGCTGGGGACGGCCTGGAGTTTCGTGGCGGCGGGCCTGTACGCCACGAGCTTCGGGTGGCTGGTGCTCTCCACCACGTACAGCAATGAAACACTGTCCGCGCTGTGGCTGTGTTTCACCTGCGCGCTGGGCTTGCGCGTGGACGGCCGGGCGCCGTCGCGAGCCGAGGTGCTGGGATTGGGCGCGGTGATGGGGTTGGGCACGCTCACCCGCGCGGAGCACCTGGGGCTGTGGCCGTTCCTGCTCGTGTATGCGTGGACCGCGCGCGAGCGCACGGGCCGCTTGACGCCGTGGGCCCTGCGCTGGGGCGCGGCGGTGGGCGTGTCGCTGCTGCTGCTCGTGCCTTCCGCCCTGCGCAACCTGGACACGATGCGCCAGTTGAACGCGCGCGCGCCGCACCTGGAGCCGCTGCCGGAGTGGGTGCCGGTCACGGTGTACGGGCCGCTCAACTTCGCGATGGCGAACCACGCGGGCGCCACCGGCGGCTTCACGCCCGCGCTGATCAACCAGGGCGGCAGCAACGGCCAGCTGGACCCTTCCCGCCCGGAACACCGGCACCTGCTGCTGCACGGCTACGCGCAGGGGCTGCGCTGGATGGTGGACGCGCCCGGCGAAGCGGCCCGGCTCTTGTGGACGAAGCTGGACCTGTGGCTGGACGGGCTGCGCCTGGGCATCGGCGTGTCGGACGTGCCCGGGGGCCTCACCGGCGAGCGCGCCCCGGTGGACGTGTTCGTTCCCGACGCGGCGTGGCTCAAGTGGCCGCTGGCGGCGCTGCTGCTCGCCGGGATGCTGCTGTCGCCGCGGCCCGCGCACGCGCCCTTCCGGCTGCTGTCGCTGGTGGTGCTGCACCGGGTGCTCGTCACGCTCGCCTTCTTCGGCTACGCGCGCGGGCTGCTCGTCGTCTTCCCCGCGCTCCTGCCGCTGCTGGTGCTGCCGCTGAAGGTCCTGGGCGAGCGCCACGCGGCCGTGGCCCGGAGGCTGCCCGCGCTCGCCGGGGCGCTGCTCCTGCTGGTGTGGGCGGAGGCCGCGCTCGTCGCCACGCGCGAGACGCCCCGCCGCTTCATGGCCAGCGGCACCACCGACGCGGTGAATGGCAAGCTCATCCAGGACGACCGCGTCCGGCTCTGGCCCCAGCCCTGAAGTAAACACTGCAAGCCCATGATTTCACTTCATATTCTTTAAATCGAAGTTACTCAGGAATAGCCGCAATTCATTTTTAAAAAGCATCTGACCTAAGCAGGGAGCGCTCCGCCCCGGAGCCCGCCGGTCCCGTCCGGCGGCATCACCCGAGGAGACGTACATGCGCCCCCTGCGGTCCGCGTTGTGTTGTCTGGCCCTCCTGGTGTCGTCCACGACGTATGCATTCCAACCCTCCCAGCCCGCGCAGCAGGGCGCGGTGGCGAAGAAGGCCTTCTTCAAGCCGGAGCTGTACCTGCCCATCCAGAACGTGCCGTTGGAGAAGGCGCGCACGTTGATGCCGCGCGTGAGCGCGGACCGGTGGACGAAGTTCCTCTCCCGCACGGGCGGCACCGTGCAGGTGTACCTGGATCCGCTGTCCGGCATGCCCACCGGCATCCAGGGCAGCTTCCCGCTGCTGCCCGGTGACGGCTTCCGCAACAACGTCAGCCTGGACGACGTCCGTCAGGGGCTGGGCCGCTCGGTGGGCGGCGTGGACGAGTCGGTGGTGGGCGAGCTCGTCTTCAAGTTCGTCGCGGACAACCAGGACGCGCTGGGCGTGGACCTGTTGCAGCTGGGCGCGCCGCGCGTGACGCAGGTGACGGACTCGCTGTGGCAGGTGCACATCCCGCAGGTGGTCAACGGCGTGCCGGTGCGGCACGGCCGGCTGGCGGCCACCATCAGCCACGGCAACCTCATCCTCCTGGGCACGGAGGCGTGGGCCAACGTGGGCATCGACGTGAAGCCCACGTTCAGCGCGTCGCAGGCGCTGACCGCGGGCAGCTCGTTCCTGGGCCAGACGCTGTCACCCACCAGCCTGTGGCAGCAGCCCACGCTGGAGGTGACCCCCTACGCGCGCACGGGCGCGGCGTTCGGCCAGGGCTATGGCCACGCGCTGGTGTGGAGCTACGGCTTCTCCAACCCCGGCGAGCACGAGCGCTGGAAGGTGACGGTGGACGCGAACTCCGGCGAGGTGCTGGCCGTGGAGGACGACAACCACTACTTCGACGCGCAGGTGAAGGGCGGCGTGTACCCGTCCACCAACATCGGCACCTGCACGTCGAAGGAGACGTGCGGCACCATGCAGCCCGGCACCCCCATGCCGTGGGCGAACACCGGCTTCGCGGCGCCCGACAACTTCACCGACGGCGCGGGCATCTACAACTACAGCACCGGCAGCGTCTCCACGACGCTCGCGGGCAAGTACGTGAAGATCGCCGACAGCTGCGGCGCCGTGAACGTCAGCTCCGCCACGGGTAGTCTGGACCTGGGCGGCGTGAACAACGACCACGACTGCACGGTGCCCGCGGGCACGTCCCCCGGCAACACGCCGGCGGCGCGCTCCAGCTTCTATGAGCTGAACAAGATCAAGGAGGTCGCCCGTGGCTGGCTGCCCTCCAACACCTGGCTGCAGGGCCAGCTCACGTCCAACGTGAACCTGTCCAGCACGTGCAACGCGTTCTGGAACGGCAGCACCGTGAACTTCTACAAGTCCGGTGGCGGCTGCCGGAACACCGGCGAGATTGGCGCGGTGTTCGACCACGAGTGGGGCCACGGCATGGACAACTTCGACGCCAACGGCTCGTTGTCCAACTCCAGCGAGGGCTACGCGGACATCGCGGGCATCCTGCGCCTGCAGACGTCCTGCGTGGGCTACGGCTTCTTCCAGACGACGGACACGGGCTGTGGCCTCACGCCGGACGGCACAGGCTACAACCAGCAGGAGTCGCAGGTGGCGGGCCAGTCCTGGTGCAACCTGCGCTGCTCGGGTGTGCGCGACGCGGACTGGGCGGCGAGCGCGCCGAACATCCCGGCCACACCGCAGAACTTCACCTGCAAGATGTGCTCGTCCGGCTCCGGCCCGTGCAGCAAGCAGGTGCACTGCGCCGCGTCCCCCGTGCGCCAGGCGGCGTGGGACCTGGTGACGCGCGACCTCACCGCCGCGCCCTTCAACTACAACTCCAACGACGCGTTCCTGCTGGGCAACAAGCTCTTCTACCAGGGCTCCGGCAACGTGGGCACGTGGCACGCCTGCAACTGCACCGCCGGCACGTCCGACGGCTGCGGCGCGACGAACGGCTACATGCAGTGGCTGGCCGCGGACGACGACAACGGCAACCTGGCGGACGGCACGCCGCACATGACGGCCATCTACGCCGCGTACAACCGCCACAACATCGCCTGCTCCACGCCCGCGCCCACCAACGGCGGCTGCGCGGCGGGCCCCACGGCGGCCCCCACCACCACGGCCACCCCGGGCGACAGCCAGGTGAGCCTGTCGTGGACCGCTTCCGCGGGCGCCAGCCAGTACTGGGTGATGAAGACGGAGGGCTTCGCGGGCTGTGACTTCGGCAAGGCGCGCGTGGCCACCGTCACCGGCACCAGCTACACGGACCCGGAGGTCGCCAACGGCCGCCAGTACTGCTACTCGGTCGTGCCCGCGAGCAGCAACGCGTGCTTCGGCCAGGCGTCCGCCTGCACCTGCACCACGCCCACCTGCGCGGCGCCCGGCGCGCCCACGCTGTCCACCCCCGCCTCCGGCGCCACCGGCGTGGAGCTGCTCGCGGTGCTGGACTGGGCGGACGTGACGGGCGTGTCCGGCTACGAGGTCCAGGTGGCCACCGACAGCGCCTTCACCAACGTGGTGCGCAGCGCCAACTCGCTCGTGGCCAGCACCTGGACGGTGGCCCCGGGCCTGACGGCGAACACGGCGTACTACTGGCGCGTGCGCGCGCTCAACTCGTGCGGCGGCACCAGCGGCTGGAGCGCGGCGCGCAGCTTCACCACGCGCGGCTGCGTCAACCTGGCGGCCCCCACCCTGTCCTCGCCCGCCAACGGCGCCACCGGCGTCGCCCTGGCCCCGGCGCTGGACTGGTCCGACGTGACGAGCGCGGCCGCCTACGACGTGCAGGTGGCCACCGACAGCGCGTTCACCAACGTGGTGCGCAGCGCCACCGGCCTGTCCTCCAGCGCGTGGAACGTGACGCCCGGCCTGTCCAACCTGACGGCGTACTACTGGCGCGCGCGGGCCACCGACAGCTGCGGCGCGAGCGCGTACAGCACCGCGTTCAGCTTCACCACCACCAACGTGTGCACGCCCACCGTGGCCACGTACAACGCGAACCTGCGCACCCCGGCGTGCGGCTCCGTGTGCGGCTGCGACACCGGCCCCACGCTGGTCAACGGCCGCGGCACGGTGTCCGGCGGCGTGGAGCCCAACCAGCCCAACACGCTGGGCGCCACCTGCGCGGACGGCTCCACCGGCACCTACCACTCGGATGAGAGCATCGACCGCATCGTGCTCAAGACGGTGGACCAGGGCATCATCACCCCGGGCAAGCAGCTCACCGTGGACGTGACGGTGTGGTGCTACGGCACCAGCGACCAGCTGGACCTGTACTACACGACGAACACCGCCACGCCCTCGTGGACGGCCATCAGCACCGCCCAGGCCTGCACCGCGGTGGGGCTGAAGACGTTCTCCTTCCCCGTCACCGTGGGCAGCACCACCGGCCAGCACGCCGTGCGCGCGCAGTTCCGCTTCAGCAGCACGCCCACCAGCGCGTGCGTGGCCGGCAGCTACAACGACCGTGACGACCTGGTGTTCAGCGTCACGTCCGCGGTGGCCGCCAACCCCACCGCCCCGTCCGCGAAGCAGGTGCGGGGCCGGGCCCTGACGGCGCGCTAGCCGTCGCGCCGCTCGCCGTTCCATGGGGGCTCCCGGGTGTCATCCCGGGGGCCCCCGTGCCTTTTCACGCGGCCGCCGTCACCAGGTGTACACGACGGACGGCGCCGAGCGCTTCGCCGGCCCGTGGTGGACCATCTCGATGTTGTTTCCGTCCGGATCCAACACGAAGGCCGCGTAGTACCCCGGGTGGTACGAGCGCTCCCCGGGGGCGCCGTTGTCACGGCCGCCCGCGGCCACCGCCGCCTGGTGGAAGCGGTGCACCATCTCCCGGTCCTTCGCCTGGAAGGCCAGGTGCACGCGCGCGGTGGGCTCGCGGTCGTTGCTGATGAAGAGCTCGTCCGCGGCGAGGTGCCGCTCGCTCTCGTTGAAGACCGGGATGCCCATCACCTCCAGCACCGCGCGGTAGAAGCGCTTGCTCGCCTCCAGGTCCCGGACCTGGAGGTGGACGTGGTCGAACATGCGGCCGTGGTGCAATTCCATGGTCTGCCCTCCGTGATTTCGCTGCTGCGCGTCTGTCCGGCAACCAGCGGACCCGCGACCTTCAGAACGGCAATTCACGCATGTCAAGGCGCATGCGCCCGGGAAGTCGTGAAAGCGGCAGCAACCCACCACAAAAGCGTGAGCACCTGGCGGCGGGACGACGCAGCTTCATGCGATAGTCCGCGCCACTTCGCAGTTCTTGCCTTCAGGAGGGTGCCGCGATGTTCCTCGAAATCATCGTCCTGCCCCGTGAAGACGACAGGTCCCCGAAGCGGCGTACGGACAAGGCGTCCAAGGCCCCCGGTGCACCCAAGGCGCCCCAGCCCCAGGTGACGCGTGGCCGGGCGGAGCTGGCCCAGGAGTGGCGTGAGGAGGGCAAGGCCTTCCATGGCGCCGTCCTGGAGTTCATCAAGGCCCAGCACCTCTTGGGCGCGGTGAAGTGGATGAGCGAGCCGGGCCTGCTGCCCCAGGTGACGCTCGTCGCCTCGGACCGCGTGCTGGAGAAGCTCCAGTCGGAGCCCCGGTTCGCGGCCGGCCGCTCGCTGTCCATGAACCTGCAGACCTGAGGCCGCGCCGCCCCCGCGGCGACCTCCCC